>NZ_JZRB01000033.1 GCF_000964085.1 Luteibacter yeojuensis | reverse complement strand
GCGCGCAAGCGCGCTCCCACGGGGCTCATGACCCCGCCCCTGGCTTGCTGAATGTCTGAACGACCCCGCCCCAACGCGCTTTCCTGGCTCTGGCTCACGCTGGGGCTGATCGTGGCCGACCAGCTCACCAAGTGGTGGGCGCTCACGGCGCTGCAGCCGGCGGAAACCCCGCACCCGGTCATCCCCGGCATCCTGAACTGGACGCTCACCTTCAACACGGGCGCGGCGTTCAGCTTCCTGGCCGATAGCGCTGGCTGGCAGCGCTGGTTCTTCGCCGCGCTGGCGGTGGGCATCAGCGGTGTCCTGGCCACCTGGCTGGCGCGCACGCCCCGGCGCGACTGGCGTACGGCCCTGCCGCTGGCGCTGATCATCGCCGGTGCCCTGGGCAACCTCATCGACCGCCTGCATGCCGCCAAGGTCACCGATTTCATCCAGGTGTTCCTGGGGAGCTACCCCTTCCCGGTGTTCAACGTGGCGGATTGCGCCATTTCGGTGGGGGCGGCGGGCCTCATCGTGTTCAGCCTCTTCTCGGCCACCCCGAAGAAAGCGTAACGCGGCCGTGCGATAATCCCGGCATGGATATCGTCCTTGCCAACCCCCGCGGCTTCTGCGCCGGCGTCGACCGCGCCATCGCCATCGTCGAGCGCGCGCTCGAGTCATACGGCGCGCCCATCTATGTCCGCCACGAAGTGGTCCACAACCGCTACGTGGTTGAGCGCCTGCGGGCCGATGGCGCGGTATTCGTCGAGGAGCTCGACGAGGTGCCCGATAACGCCACGGTCATCTTCAGCGCCCACGGCGTGCCCAAGGCCGTCCGCGAGGAGGCCGACCGCCGCGGGTTGCGCGTGTTCGACGCCACGTGCCCCCTGGTCACCAAGGTACACATGGAGGTCGCCCGCCTGGGCCGGGCCGGTCACGACGTGGTGCTCATCGGCCACGCCGGCCACCCCGAGGTCGAGGGCACCATGGGGCAATGGAACCCCGCCAACACCGGCAGCATCTACCTGGTGGAGTCGGTCGAGGACGTCGAGGCGCTGGTGCCGGGGCAGCCCGGCATGCTCGCCTTCGTCACCCAGACCACGCTCTCGGTCGATGACACCATCGCCATCATCAACGCGCTGCGCGCCAAGTTCACCGCCATCCAGGGCCCGCGCAAGGATGATATCTGCTACGCCACGCAGAACCGCCAGGATGCCGTGCGCCGCCTGGCCGATGCCGTCGACCTCGTGCTGGTGGTGGGCTCGGTCAACAGCTCAAATTCCAACCGCCTGCGCGAACTGGCCGAGAAGCAGGGCGTGCCTTCCTACCTCATCGATGGCGCCGAGCACATCGAAAAAGCGTGGCTCGATGGCAAGGCCCGCATCGGCGTCACCGCGGGCGCATCCGCGCCCGAGAAACTGGTGAAGGAAGTCATCGCGCGCCTGCAATCGTGGGGTGCGCAGACGGTTCGCGAGCTCGATGGCGAAGCCGAGGGCATCACCTTCGCACTGCCCAAGGAACTGCGCCTGGCGTCGTGAGGCCTTGCACAGGGGGCCCGGCTCCCCTAGAATTCCGCGTCTCGCCGGAATAGCTCAGTTGGTAGAGCGCGTCATTCGTAATGATGAGGTCGTAGGTTCGATTCCTATTTCCGGCACCACTCACTTCCCCGATTGCCGTGGCGCGTTCGTGGAAGGCATGGAAAGAACCCGCCCAGGCGGGTTTTTTTTCGCCTGGCGTTTCGCGCGGCAGGCGCCACCCGAAGGAGCGCGTGCACGTGGACAGCCATAGCCGATTCGATACCGCGCGCTTGCGCCTCGACCCCTTGCTGCCAGGCGACGCCGCCGCGCTGTTTGCTTATCGTGGCGACGACGCCGTGGCCCGTTACCAGGGCTGGAAGCCGGCCAGCGTGGCCGACGCCGAGGCCTTCATCGCAGGGCAGGGCGCGGTGCCGTTCGGTACCCCGGATGCCTGGTGCCAGCTCGCCGTGCGCGAGCTCGCCAGTGGCGCGTTGCTGGGCGACCTGGGGGTGCATTTCCCGGCCACCACCGACGATGCCATCGAGTTCGGCGTATCGCTGCGGCCGACCGCCCAGGGTAACGGCTACGCCCGCGAGGCCATGGCCGCGATGCTGGGGCAAGCGTTTGGTGCATGGGGCTACAGGCGCTGCGTCGGCTCGGTCGACCCGCGTAACGAGGCCAGTATCGCCTTGCTGCGCTCGCTCGGCTTCCGCCAGGAGGCCCATCACGTCGAGAGCTACCTTTTCCGCGGGGAATGGGTCGATGACGTCATCTACGCCATGCTGGCCAGGGAGTGGACCGGCCCGGGCTGAACGAACGCCTTGGGTTTGCCGGAAACGAGTACGACCTGCGGGAGCTGCGACACGGTTCCCGGGGGGCGACGTGTGCCTAGAATGCAGGGCAGCCGGCACGGACGGGCAGCGTCCGGCTCAGCCAACCCACGCGTGGAACCCATGGACCATCCAGTGCACCAGTACCGGGGCTACGAGATCCTGTGCAGCCTGGCCGGCTATACGGTGATGCAAGGCGGCATCGAGGTGCTGAGCATCGGCACCGCCGACGCGGGCACCGAGCTCGCCGACTGCAGCGAGGTCGACCACATGCTGCGCCACGCCGAGCAGGCGATAGACCGGCTCATCGCCGAAGCCGCCCCGTGAGCGGCTAGGCCGCGCTCGCCAGGCGTGCCATGGCAGCCGCGGTGGGCGGCGACAGGTGGGCGAGGGCGGCGGCAGGCAGGAAGCGCCAGTCGCCGAGGCGGCGGGGCAGACGGGCCGTGGGTTCAAGCTCGCGGAGGCCGCGCACGGCATCTTCGGCCGAATCGTACCGGGCCAGTTCTTCGTTATCGCGGAGCGCACGCCAGCGGTGTCCATGGCTGACGATGCGGTAGAGCGCCCCGGGGGCGGGGTGGACATATTGCGCAAGCACGGTACGGCTCCTTCGTGGCCTGCGTATTGTCGCGGGCGGCTCGTGACCGTCTTGTTATCCGGGGGCTACAGGCTGGCGTTGCGTTCAGGTGGAGCCGGCGGCCATCAGCCTGCCCTTGCCGCCATGACCCGCGCCATATTGTTCCGGACCTCGTTACAGGTCGTGGCGTGGAACTCTGTGAAGTCGCCACCGTTGCCGAGAATCTTGGTCACCACGGCCCTGCCATGCTGCAAGCCTTCGGTGTACGCGGCCGAACGCGTGGTGCCCGGCACCAGTGTGTCCAGCTTTGCCACAAAGGCTTTGATTGTCGCATCCGGGATGTCGCACCCCTGGTAAGCCATGCCCACTGCCTCGCCCGCCTCGATGGCGGTGAGATTGGGGAGAGTGACCTCCTGCGACCAAGCGGCAAGCGGGACCAGGACGGCTAGGAGGGCAGCGGTGGTGCGCATCGGTGGAGTTCCTGATCGGGACATGGCTCGAACGTGTCGCCATCGTATCGCGTAGTGCCAGCCCTCGTGGGTGTTCGGGGGCGCCGCTCGTCGGCGAATGTGCGCCGCTCGTCGGGGGGGCGTTGCGCTTGCGCGGTGCGCGGCTAACCTGCGATCACAAGCCATCCAGGGGGATCCACGTGGCCAACCTACGCTCGCGCAAGCCTCAGGCTGGCGTGTCGCTGATTGAAGTGCTTATGGCCGTACTGATCTTCAGCGTCGGCCTGATTGGCCTTGCCGGCCTCCTCATCGTATCCACGCGCTCCAACCAGGAGGCCTTCGTCCGCACGCAGGTCACCTTCCTGGCAAGCAGCATGGTCGACCGCATGCGCGCGAACCCCGTGGGCCTGTGGAGTAAGTCCTACGACGGTAGCTACCCGGCCACCATGACCAAGATCCCGGCGTGCGACGCAAGTAAGGCATGCGGGCCCGCAGACCTCGCGACGCGCGACCAGGCGATCTGGAGCTCACAGCTGCAGACGTTCCTTCCTGGCCTGGGGCCGACGTCCATTGCATGCGATACCTCTGGCGCCGGCTACGACACCTCAACGGTCGTCAATATGCGTCCACCGTACGGTGGGCGCTGCACCATGAAGATCACGTGGTCCGAGCGCGGGTATGGAAGCTCCGACGACAGGACTGACAGCGGGAGCCTGCAATCCTTTACCTGGGTGTTCGAGCCATGATCTTAGTCCGCAACCGTCACGCCGTGCTCGGCGTCACCCTGATCGAACTGATGGTCGCCATGGTACTTGGCCTCCTGGTGGCCGGCGGCATCATTACGCTGTTCCTCTCTACCTCGAATAGCAATCGCGTGCAGACGCAACTCGCCCGGTTGCAGGAGGACGGCCGCTTCGCCATTGGCCAGCTCAACGACGACCTGAGCATGGCAACAGGCCTTTACTGCAACAACACGGGCGGTATCGCGACGCAAAGCACGTCAAAGGTCTTCCTGGATGGCCTGCGTACCCCGAACGTGCTGTCCAAGAATCTTTTGGGCAACCTGTTCGAAAACACGACCACCTGGGCGACGAAGAGCGGTACGAATACGTACCCGACTGCCCCGGCGGCCGCTTTTCCGATGCCTTCGTTCCTATTCATGCGCGGCTACAACTGCACGGGATCCGGCGATTGCACCCCGATCAAGGTGCAATTCCTTGGTGGCCTTGCCAATACGGCAGGTACTAGCGTTGGTAACCGCGTCCAGGGCACTGATGTCTTGACCGTTCGTTACCTCGACTCCTCCCGCGGTTGGCGCCTCGGCTCGAACAATTTGGTGAAGACTGGCGCAGGCGGCAAGCTCACTGAGATCGACCTTGCGCCCAGCGGCAATGAGCCAGCGGTTGGCACGTTCACGGGCAAGACGGCTTTGATGGCTGACTGCTCGACGGCGCAAATCTTCGATGTGAAGGGGGCCGGTACGGCAGCGTTGACGCCCGATAGCAGCGCCAACTTCTCTCCGCCCGTGGCGCCCCAGGCGCTTTCGCCCGCGCGCGTGTTCGATTTCAAGAACGACATGCGTAATGTCACCTATTACGTCCAGATGGTGAGCGACGACGGTACGGATACAGGTGTCAAAACGGGAGCGCTCATGCGCCGCGTCAATGGGTCCACTCCTGACCAGGAACTCATTCGCGGTGTTGAACGCCTGACTTTTCGCTATGGCGTGGAAGATGCTTCGGGTGGGGTGCGGTTCCTTACGGCCGATCAGGTTGACGCCGCGACAGGCATAACATGCCCACCGACGGCGACGAACCTTACGACGACCGACCCGGGCTGCTTGTGGCGTGCCGTCAAGATGATCGAGGTTTCGCTTCTGCTCAGCAGCACGTCGGACATGGCGAACCTGACCGACGCGGAGACGGGCTTCTTCTATTCCCCGGATTCTCCCGCATCGGGCGGCACCGTGTCGGCGGCTTACCCAGTGTATCCCACGTCCGCGAGCTCGGTGCTTGCGATCAAGCCATCAGCCCAGGGCTTCGGGAATAAGCGGCTCCGTCGCCAGTTCAACGCGCTCGTGATGTTGCGTAACTACAACCCGTGATGCGGACCCATACCATGAATCACCCTTTCGATCGTCCCTCTTCCGGTTTCGCATCGCGACAGCAGGGCGTCGTCCTCGTAGTGGCACTCATCTTCCTGCTGCTCATGACGATCCTTGCCATATCGGCGTCCGGTACGTCGCTGCTCCAGCTTCGCCTCACAGGCGGCCTGCGCAGCTCGCAGCTCGCCGATTTCGGCGCAGAGTCCGCTTTGCGCGGAGCGGAATGGCGTCTCTGGACCGCGAGCAACACTAACCCCATGGCGTGCACCACTGCAGGGCCCATCTGCTACAAATACGACGCCGCCAACCCAAGCACGACCGTCGACACCTTCCGCAATTCGCCGGGTTGGGTTGATGACAGCGCGGGTGACGACAGCGGGACGGGTGGTGGCACGAAATACAGCCCCGGTACGCTAAAGACCGCGAGTGCGGACAAGACGTTCCAGCTCGCGCGCGATCCGCTTTATCTGATCGAAGACATGGGCGTGGAATTGCCGTCGGGCGCAGGATCCCAGCACGAGTCCGGGCAGTCGGCGCCGGGCTCCGGCAACACCAGCGTCGACAGCCACGTTTATCGGATCACCGCGCGTTCTACCGGCTCGAACAACAACACCGTGCGCGTGATGGAAACGACGTTCGCGGCCAAGGCCAACTAGGGGTTCGACATGAAGACCACGCTTCGCCTGGTTCCGGGCCTCGCCGCGCTCGCACTCACCCTTGCAGGAGGGTTGCCGACGCCTGCCGAAGGCGCGACGACGCCGGCGCCATCGTACCGGACGCCACTTGGCACGACGCCACCAGACCTGACGACATCGGTTGCGCCGAATATCGCGATCACGTTCGACGACTCAGGGTCCATGCAGAACTTCTACATGGGTGACACGCGCCCGTTCGATGGAAATTCATGGAGTCGCACCGACTTCGCTGGCTACGACAAGAACGGCAATGCGCAGTATACCCAGAGCTATGTCTACCCCTGGGACTGTTCGGGCGTGATCGATGAGCGTGCAGCTGCGGGAGATCCCAAGGCGCAGGCGATGAATGGCGTTTACTACAACCCGAAAATCTCGTACGTGCCGCCTTCCTACGCGGATGGCTCGACCTTCCCCGATGCGGGCGGCCCTGCGGGCAGCGATGGTACCTGGGATCTGTCGAGCGTCTGGTTGAACGGCATCGACGTGAACCGCGTGACCAACCCCGTGGCGACGAAAGCGCCCCAGGTGTTGAGCGACCGTAACAGCAATTCCGATTACAGCGACGGCCGTGTTTCCATCATCAACGGCATCGTGACGTACAAGAACAACGATACTGTCATCAACAAGGATAACCGGTGGGACTGCACCGCCCAGCAGGTAAGCCCGCTTGACGGAAAAGTCGCGGACGCCAACGGCGTCGTGGCTAACGGCGGCCCGTACTATTGGCGCTTGAAATCCAGCGTCAAGATCGCCAACGCCGATGGTTCGATCGATACGACAGCGCTTTACACCGAATCGAACTGGGAGTTTGTGGCCGTTCCGAAGGCGCAGTACAAGAACTTTGCGAACTGGTTTGCATATTACCGCACGCGTAACATGATGACGCGCACGGCCCTTTCCCGCGCCTTCGCAAAGATAGGCAATTCGGTGCGCATCGCCTGGCAGAACATGGCGAATACGCGCAGCGCGACCTCTACCACCGATCTGTCCACGCAGTTCGGCGATACTGCGCAATTGAAAGACATAGGCGACCTCAATTCATCGGTCCGCGCAGCGTTCTACGACTGGATGCTCCAGGTGGTCGGTGGCAATTCGACGCCCGCACGCGCCGCGACCATTCGCGCCGGCAATATTTTTCGTGCGCCCCTCTCGAGGGATGCGAATGACCCGTATTGGAACGGCCTGACAGCTGCTGCGGATTCGGCTGACCTGACATGCCGCAAGAATTTCCACATGCTGGTGACGGACGGGTACTGGAACGAGAATAATCCGGCCGTGCCAGCTGCGAAGTCCGATCCCAACACCGTTGGCCTCACGTCGTCCAACTCGGCGCAGGTTGCCCAGAAGCTGCCTGACACGAAGGCCTATGATCCCACCGCAAGCTACGGCAAGGTCTATGGCAACGTCTCGGGGACGATCCTCCTGTCCTCGATGGCCAATATCGCCTGGTATTTCTGGGCGACCGACCTCCAGCCCAACCTGAACAACAACGTCAAGCCCTATTGGCAGGACCTGACCTCGTCCACCACGGTAGACACTGCCAACCCTGGCGCCAACCAGGACGTTTACTTTAATTCTGTGAACGACCCGGCCACCTGGCAGCATGTGGCACAGTTCTTCGTGACGCTTGGTGTCGCGGGCACGCTGAACTATCCAGGCGACTACCAGGCGCTCGTCGCCGGCACGAAGGCTTGGCCGAAGCCGGTAAACAACGACGGGCCAGCGGTCGACGATACCTGGCATGCCGCCATCAACAGCCGTGGCGGCTTCTTTAACGCCTCTGACCCCGGTGCGCTGGTATCGAGCCTCGTTGCCATCATCAATTCGGTCGTGGCTACGTCCTCGAGCGCCGTCTCGGCGGCCCTGAACACGGGGGTGCTCAGCACCAATTCCCAGATCTATGTACCCGAGTTCACTTCAACCGACTGGACCGGCAAGGTCACCGCCTATGGCGTGACCTCGACGGGCGGCCAGGGAAGCAAGCTGTGGGAAGCAGGTGACACGCTCACCAAGCGCACGACGGCCCGCGTGATCGTCACGAGCGCGGGTCCTGGCGCTGGTAAGGGCGTGGAGTTCCAGTACACGAACCTCACATCATCGCAAAAGGCGATCATGGATGCGTCCGATCCCGACAACACCAGCACAAACCCGGATGGTAACGGCCTGAAGCGCGTCGCATGGATCCGTGGGTCACGCACCGACGAGGGCGGCCTTTTTCGCACGCGTAGTTCGCTGCTGGGCGCGATCGTCAACGGCCAGCCGCTGTACGTGAGCTATCCGTCCAGCGGCTATCGCGACTTCTATCCGCCCAGCTACGACTCTAGCGGCAAGGCGATCACGGCGCCCGAAACGAAGGCATACACGGATGACGTAAAGAAGAGTTACTCGCAATTCGTCGCGGACAATCTTTCGCGCGCACCTACGCTCTACGTGCCCGCCAATGACGGCATGTTGCATGCCTTTGACGTGACGAACGCGAACGACGGCGGCCCCGAGCGATGGGCGTACGTTCCCGATGCCGTTTACCGGAACCTCTGGTTCTTCTCGCGAAAGGACAAGCCCGCCTACTTCCCGACGGTCGATGCCACCCCGATCTCACGCGACGTTTTCTTCGGAGGTGCATGGCACACAATCCTCGTCGGCACGCTTCGTTATGGTGGCCGCGGGGTGTATGCGCTCGACATCACGAGCCCCGATCCGGGCAATGCCGCCGGTGCGGCCAAGAAAGTCCTCTGGGAATTCAACAGCGGCCTCTCGGCCGCAGCGAATCTTGGTTACACGTTTGGCCAGCCGAACGTCGGCCGCCTCTCCAATGGTCGATGGGTCGTCCTGGTGCCCGCAGGTTATTTCCCGAACGACTCGAGCGACCCGGCGTACAACGCACCGGCCGTGAAAAACGGATACAGCTCGCTTTTCGTCCTCGACGCTGAAGACGGCACGGTGATTGCTGAGTACAAGACGCCGACATCTGTTGCCAGCTGGGGTCTCGCGACACCCGTGCTCGGCGACTACGATAACGATCAGGTTGACGACGTGGCATTCGCAGGCGATCTCGCGGGCAATCTCTGGCGCTTCGACCTCACCGATCTTTCCAAGAAGACAGTGGATCTGATCTATCAGCCTGCCGCTTCGGCGACGCCGCTGAATCCGGATCAGCCCATCACGGTCATGCCACGACTGTTCCCTGATCCCACGTCGCAGTCGTTCATCGTGGTGTTCGGTACAGGTAAGTTCTTAGGGCCAGACGACCGGACGACCACGGGTGCGAAAACCCAGTCGGTGTACGGAGTGCGCGACCCCGGTCTCGGTGTGACGACAGGGCTGCCCTGGACCCGTGCGGACCTGGTGCAACAGCAGATTACGGAGGATAAGACAGGTCTCCGTGGCATTACCCAGAATGTGGCGCCGACGACTTCACAGAAGGGTGGTTGGTATTTCGACCTCAACATCAGCGGCGTGCTCGGAGAGAAGGTGGTCGTGACGCCTACCGCGCTTTTCAACACGAATCGCGCCATCATCACGACGCTCATACCGACCACCGCGGATCCCTGTGATCCGGGCCGTGCGGGCGCGGTGATGGTCGTCGACGCTGCAACGGGCGGTGCGGCTTCGGGCTTCAATGGCACCGGCTCGTTCTCGAGTGGGAAATACATAACCGCAGGCACCCGGGTTAAGAACCCACCGGCCACGGGCACGCTGCCAGCAGCCACGATGATCGGCGGTGGCCAGATCCTCGTACCTGGCGTCACCGCCACTGGCACGGGCGCGACGTTCTCGGTGGGCGCCCCGATTTGGCGCCGCCGTTCTTGGAGAATCCTCAATGACCAGTAAGCCTCGCCATGTAGGAGGCTTCACGCTCCTTGAACTCGTGGTCGTGGTCCTTATCATCGCGATCCTTTCGGTGCTCGCCATCACGTCGTATAACCGTTACGCGTTCCGCGCCCGCCGCGCGGACGCCAAGGAGCTGCTGATGCGCGTGGCGAACGCGCAGGAGCGCTACTACGCCACGTTCAACAAGTACGGTGGCGACCCGGTCACGGGGGATCTGAAACTGGGTAGCGCCACGTCGGAGCGCGGGTATTACACCGTCACCCTCTCCACGACCGATGCCACGAAGAACTACACGGCCACGGCGACGCCGGTGACGGGCCAGGCCCAACAAAAGGACGCGTGCGGCGCGCTCAGCATCGATTCCTCGGGGACGAAGCTGCCCGCCGCGTCGGATACCGCCAAGAATTCGAACGGAGCCTGCTGGTGAGCGGCGCCATGGGGGGATGCATGCGATTTCGCCGTCGCGTCGCGGGGCTGTCGATGGTCGAGCTCATGGTGGCCATCGCGGTGGCCGCCATCCTGCTGGTGGTGGCGGTACCACGCTTTCGCGATGTCATGGCGCGCGGGGACGTGGCGAAGGCCATGAACGCGCTTTCGGCCGACATGCAGTTCGCCCGGGGGCAGGCGGCCGCGCAGCACCGGTTCGTGTCGATCTGCCGCAGCACCGACGGCAAGTCGTGCAGCGAGGTGACGTCGGGCACGTTCGACTACGATGCCGGCTGGATCGTCTACTCGTACGACGTGACGACCAGTGGGGCCAACCAGGTCTACGACAAGACGAAGGGCAACATGGACATCCTGCGCTCGACCGCCAAGATCACTGGCGCCTCGCTGCGTGGCAAGGACGGGAAGCTGTTCACGTTCGACCAGACGGGCCGTTTCGTCACCACCTCCGGCCGCACCCAGCTCTCCTTCGTGGCCTGCGCCAGGACTGCCTCGGCCGATGGCAATGGCGGCACGATCGGCACCAACGTCGCCGGCAAGCAGGGTTCGCTGCTGGTGCTGGGGGCATCGGGTTCCATCACGGTCACCCCCCTGCCACTGACCTCGTCCTGCTTCCCCTGACAGGGCGTTGACGGCACCCTTGCCGCCACGTAAAATGCGCGGCTCGATGGGCGGTTAGCTCAGCGGTAGAGCACTGCCTTCACACGGCAGGTGTCACAAGTTCGATCCTTGTACCGCCCACCATCGATTCCTGGAAACCCGGCCTCGCGCCGGGTTTTCTTTTGCCCGGCCTCCCGTAAGCACCCGGCAAGCCTGCGCGCTTACACTGGGGAGACGCCCGCCCTGGACCCCGCCATGCACGACGCCCTCGCCCAACTCAGCCTGATCACCCTCACGCCCTGGAAGATCATCGGCCTGCTGGGCACGCTGCTCTTCACGGCGCGCTGGTTCGTCCAGTTCTATGCCACCAGGAAAAACAAGAAAGTCACGGTGCCCATGTCGTTCTGGTACCTGTCGGTGAGCGGCAGCGTACTCACGCTGGCGTACTTCATCTGGGGCAAGAACGACTCGGTCGGCATCATCCAGACAGCTTTCCCCATGCTGGTGTCGTTCTACAACGTGTTCGCGCACCTCAGGCACAAGAACCCCACCGAGACGGTCAAGCCGGGCGGCCCGGAAGACTGATCAAGGCCATGTAGCCTCAATCGGGGTCGTAGTCGAGGTTCGTGGCCAGCCAGCGCTCGGCCTCCTGGCGGTCCCAGCCCTTGCGCTTCGCATAGTCGTCGACCTGCTCGCGGGTGAGGCGGCCCACCACGAAGTACTGGCTGCCGGGGTGGGAGAAGTACCAGCCCGAGACCGCCGCGGTGGGGTACATGGCCATGCCCTCGGTGAGCTCCACCGTGGTGTGCTTCGTCGCATCCAGCAACGAGAACAGTGTGCGCTTCTCGGTATGCTCCGGGCACGCGGGGTAGCCGGGGGCAGGGCGTATGCCGCGGTATTTCTCGTCGATGAGCGCTTCGTTGTCGAGCGCCTCGTCCGGCTCGTAGCCCCAGTACTCCTTGCGGACGCGCTCGTGCATGCGCTCGGCGAAGGCCTCGGCCAGGCGGTCGGCGAGGGCCTTGAGCAGGATCGATGAGTAGTCGTCGTGCTGCGCCTCGAAGCGCGCCACGTGGGCGTCGATGCCGATGCCTGCCGTGACGGCGAAGCCGCCTACCCAGTCCTGCACGCCGCTGTCCTTCGGCGCCACGAAATCGGCCAGGCAGAAGTCGGGGCGCTCGACCGGTTTATCCGCCTGCTGGCGCAGGTGGTGTAGGGTGGCCAGGGGCTTGCGCTTGCCCGTGCCCTCGTCCGCATAGACCTCGATATCGTCGCCGACCTGGGCGGCGGGCCAGAAGCCGATCACGCCCTTGGCGGTAAGCCATTTCTCGGCGATGAGCTTGTCGAGCATGGCCTGGGCATCGTTGTAGAGCTCCGTCGCCTGCGGCCCCACGATGTCGTCGGTGAGGATCGCCGGGAACTTGCCGGCCAGCTCCCACGCGTTGAAGAACGGCGACCAGTCGATGTAGCGGCGCAGTTCGGCAAGGTCGTAGTCACCGAAAACGGTGATGCCGGGGTTGTTGGGGGCAGGCGGCGCGTAGGCCTCCCATTGGCCGTTGAAACGCTGCGCGCGGGCCTTGCCGAGCGCTACCAGGCTCTTGCCGGTGCCGCGCCCACGGTGGCGCTCGCGCACCTCGGCGTACTCCGAGCGCACCTTGGCCATGAAGTCGTCGACGAGCTCCTTGCTCACCAGCGACTGCGCCACGCCCACGGCGCGCGAGGCATCCTTCACCCACACGGTGGGCGACTTGTAATGGGGCTCGATGCGTAGCGCGGTATGCGCTCGCGAGGTGGTGGCACCGCCGATGAGCAGGGGTACCTGGAAATCCTGGCGCTGCATCTCGCGCGCCACCTGGCTCATTTCCTCGAGCGATGGCGTGATGAGGCCGGAGAGGCCGATGATGTCCGCGTTTTCGGCACGCGCCGTGTCGAGGATCTTCTGCGTCGGCACCATCACGCCGAGGTCGATCACCTCGAAGTTGTTGCACTGGAGCACCACGCCGACGATGTTCTTGCCGATGTCGTGGACATCCCCCTTGACCGTGGCCAGCACGATCTTGCCATTGCTGCGTGCAGCCTGGCCGGAGAGCTTCTTCTCTTCCTCGATGAAAGGGATGAGGTGCGCCACCGCCTTCTTCATCACGCGGGCAGATTTCACCACCTGCGGCAGGAACATCTTGCCGGCGCCAAACAGGTCGCCCACGACATTCATGCCCGCCATCAGCGGGCCTTCGATGACATCGAGCGGGCGCCTGGCCAACTGGCGGGCTTCCTCGGTGTCTTCGACCACGTATTGGTCGATGCCGTGCACCAAGGCATGGCTGAGGCGCTCCTGGACGCCTTTTTCGCGCCAAGCCGCGGATTCGACGGTGGCGCCACCCTTGCCGCCCTTGTATTTGTCGGCGACCTCGAGCAGGCGTTCGGTGGCGTCGGCACGGCGGTTCAGCACCACGTCCTCGACCCGTTCGCGCAGCTCGTCGGGCAGGTCGTCGTAGATCGCCAGCGCGCCGGCATTGACGATGCCCATGTCCATGCCCGCGGCGATCGCGTGGTAGAGGAACACCGAGTGGATGGCCTCGCGAACGGGGTTGTTGCCGCGGAACGAGAACGAGACGTTGGAGACGCCGCCGGAGATGTGTGATGCGGGGAAGCGCTTCTTCAGCTCGCGCGTGGCTTCGATGAAGTCCACGGCGTAGTTGTTGTGCTCTTCGATGCCCGTGGCGATCGCGAAGATGTTGGGGTCGAAGATGATGTCCTCGGGCGGGAACCCGATGCCATCGACGAGCAGCTCATAGGCACGCGAGCAGATCTCGACCTTGCGCGCCTTCGTGTCGGCCTGGCCTGCCTCGTCGAACGCCATCACCACCACGGCCGCGCCATACTGGCGCACCTTGCGCGCGTGCTCGAGGAACAGTGCCTCGCCTTCCTTCATCGAGATGGAATTGACGATGCCCTTGCCCTGCATGCAGCGCAGGCCGGCTTCGATCACGCTCCACTTCGATGAGTCGACCATGATGGGTACGCGGGCGATGTCGGGCTCGCTGGAGATCAGGTTCACGAAGCGCGTCATGGCGGCTTCGGAATCGATCAGGCCCTCGTCCATGTTGATGTCGATGATCTGCGCGCCGTTCTCCACCTGCTGGCGCGCGACATCGACGGCTTCCTCGTAGCGGCCCTCTTTCACCAGCTTGCGGAATTGCGCCGAGCCAGTGACGTTGGTGCGCTCGCCCACGTTGATGAAGTTCAGGTCCGGCGTGAGGACCAGCGGCTCGAGGCCGGAGAGGCGGGTATAGCGGATGCTCATGCGGCTTCGGCGGCGCTCTGGGGTGCGCGGGGCGCGTAGGGTGCCACGGCCGCGGCGATGGCCGCGATGTGGGCGGGCGTGGTGCCACAACAGCCACCGACGATATTGATGAGGCCGTCGGCGGCGAAGCTGCGGATGGTGGCGGCCATGGTCTCCGGGGTCTCGTCGTATTCGCCAAAGGCGTTGGGCAGGCCGGCGTTGGGGTGGGTGCTGACGGCGGCGTTGGCGATACGGGCCAGCATGGCCACGTGGGGGCGCAGGTCTTCGGCGCCCAGGGCGCAGTTGAGGCCCACCGACAGGGGCTCGATGTGTTCCACCGAATAGAAGAAGGCCTCGGCGGTCTGGCCTGAAAGCGTGCGCCCGGACCGGTCGGTGATCGTGCCCGAGATCATCACCGGCACGCGGGCACCCAGTTCGTCGAAGAGCTCCGACAACGCGAAGAGCGCCGCCTTGGCGTTGAGCGTGTCGAAGATGGTTTCCACCATGATCGTATCCGCGCCGCCTTCGATGAGCGCGCGGGCCGACTCGATGTAATTGGCCTTGAGGGCTTCGAAATCGATGTTGCGGAACCCCGGGTCGTTCACGTCGGGGGAGATGGAGGCCGTGCGGCTCGTGGGGCCAAGCACACCGATGACAAAGCGCGGCTTGTCGGGCGTCTCGAGCGTCATCTCGTCGCAGGCTTCGCGGGCCAGGCGCGCGCCTTCGCGGTTGAGCTCGGGCACGAGGTGCTCGAGGTGGTAGTCGGCCTGGCTCACCCGCGTGGCGTTGAACGTGTTGGTCTCGACGAAATCCGCGCCTGCCTCGAGGTAGGCGCGGTGCACGCCCTTGATGATGGCGGGCTGGGTAAGCAACAGCAGGTCGTTGTTGCCCTTGAGGTCACACTCGCCCGGGTGGTCGTGGCCGTGGTCGTGCGCGCTGTCGTGGCCCGCGGCGAAACGCTCGCCACGGTATCCGCTCTCGTCGAGCCGGTGGCCCTGCAGCATGGTGCCCATGCCGCCGTCGAGGATCATGATGCGCTCGGCGAGGCCCTTCTGGATCAGGGCGACGCGGTCGGGATGGAGCCAGGGAAGGCTGCTCATGGTGTGCTCCTCAGGCCTTGCGGGCCAGCAGGCTGATGACTTCGAAATGCGGGGCGCGGCGTTCGCGGCTCAGGCGGTCGCAGCTCACCACGTCCAGGCCGGCATCGCGCGCCATGGCCGAGAGGCCGTCGCAGCTGAAGCCCAGGTTGCGGTGGTCGAAGGGTTCGACCACCGCGCGGTGGTCGTGCTCGCCCAGGGTCACCGCCAGGACGCGGCCACCGGGCTTCAAAACCCCGGCTACCTGGGTGAACACCTCGGCGGGGCGCTCGGCGTAGGTGAGCGCGTGCATCATCAGCACGAGGTCGAAGCGGCGCCCGCCCACGTCGAGGCGGTGCATGTCGCCCTGGCGCACCTCCACGTTGGGGAAATGCGCCAGCCGCTGGCGGGCCGCCTCCACCACGCGATCAGAGCTATCCACGCACAGGATCGCGTGCGCGTGGGGGGCAAGCAGCTCGGCCGTGACGCCATCGCCCGAGGCGATGTCGAGGACGTCGCCCGTGCCCAGGAGCTGCAGCAGGGAGCGCGCAAGGGTCTCCCATGTGCGGCCCGGTGAGTAGTGGCGCTCCATGTCGCCGGCGACCGTATCGGCCCACCCCTCGTTGCTGGCGCGTTGGGCCAGTACGGCAGGCAGGCGCTCCGCATCCTCGCGCAGCAGGGCATCGCTCAGCGTATCGCGCAGCGACGCCACCAGCGCCACGAGGGTGGGGTCGGCCTCCGCGTTGGCACGGTAATAGGCCGAGACGCCGGCGCGACGGTCGCGGACCAGCTCGGCTTCCTTCAGCTTCGCCAGGTGCGTGGAAACGCGCGGCTGGGCCAGGTGCAATACGGCGGCCAGCTCGGCCACGGTCAGTTCTTCGCGGTCCAGCAGCGCCAGGAGGCGCACGCGGGTCGGGTCGGCCAACAGCCGCAACACGGTCGAGGCGGTCGACAGATCCATCCAACATCCTTTTATCGCGATACAGAGATACCAAGGATGGGGCCGGGCGCGCCGCAGGTCAAGTTCGCATGTTGCGGTGCAGGGCGGCAAAGCGTCGAACGGCCGTTAGAATGGGGGGCTAGCTCCCCCAGAGAACATACCCATGGATTTCCGCTTTACCGACGACCAGCTGTCGATCCAGTCCATCGCGCGTGATTTCGCCCAGAAGCGCATCGCGCCCGTGGCCGCCGAGCTCGATGCCAGGGGCGAATTCCCGCTCGAGAACATCCAGGAAATGGGGCAGCTGGGCCTGATGGGCATCGAGGTGCCCGAAGAGTACGGCGGCGCCGGCATGGATCCGGTCGCCTACGTGCTGGCCATGGTCGAGATCGCCGCGGCCGATGCCGCCACCTCGACCATCATGTCGGTGAACAACTCGCTGTTCTGCAACGGCATCCTGAAGAATGGCACCGAAGAGCAGAAGCAGAAGTATGTCCGCGCCATCGCCTCGGGCGAGGCCATCGGCGCCTATGCGCTCACCGAACCACAGTCGGGTTCCGATGCCTCCAACATGCATACGCGCGCGGTGAAGAACGCCGACGGCGACTGGGTCATCAACGGCAAGAAGAGCTGGATCACCTCCGGCCCAGTGGCGCGCTACATCGTGCTGTTCGCCGTCACCACCCCGGGCATCGGCGCCAAGGGGGTCTCGGCCTTCATCATCGACACCAAGCGCCCGGGTTTCATGGCCGGCAAGACCGAGCCGAAGCTCGGCATCCGCGCCTCGGCCACGTGCGAGATCGAGTTCCACGACTACATCTGCCCGAAGGAAGACCTGCTGGGCGCCGAGGGCAAGGGCTTCGGCATCGCCATGGGCGTGCTCGACGCCGGCCGCATCGGCATCGCCTCGCAGGCCGTGGGCATCGCCCGCGCCGCCTACGAGGCCACGCTGCAGTGGTCGCGCGATCGCAAAGCCTTTGGTACGCCGATCGGCACGTTCCAGATGACCCAGGCCAAGATCGCGGACATGAAGTGCAAGCTGGATTCCGCGCTGCTGCTCACGCTCCGCGCCGCGTGGACGAAGGGCCAGGTGGAGAAGACCGGCGGCCGCTTCGGCACCGAGGCCTCGATGGCCAAGCTGGTCGCTTCCGAGGCGGCCATGTGGATCACCCACCAGGCCGTGCAGATCCACGGTGGCATGGGCTATTCGAAGGAAATGCCGCTCGAGCGCTATTTCCGCGACGCGAAGATCACCGAGATTTACGAGGGCACGAGCGAAATCCAGCGCCTGGTGATCGCGCGTGCGGAGACGGGGCTGCGTTAAGCGCCGGTCCCCATGGTGTAGGAGCGCGCTTGCGCGCGATGGTGCTTGCCGAACGCGCATCGCGCGCAAGCGCGCTCCTGCAGTCAGCACGTGTCACCAGCGATACGCAACCCGCGTATAGAGATAACGGCCGCTGTAGCCGAACGGTGAGTAATCGGGGTAGGGCCACGTGCCGCCCACCGCGCCATCGCTGCCGGCCTTGTACTTCTGCGGGTACACGTTGGTGAGGTTGTCGACGCCGGCGGTAAACGTCCAGCTGTCGACCTTGTAGCTGGCGGAAAGATCGAGCAGCCAGCGCGATGGGAATGTCTGGTCGTACCCCGGATTGCTGATCGGGTCCTGGTTCTGCCGGAACTGCCCGTAGCGCGTCAGCGTGCCGTGGAAGGCCCAGTCACCCAGCGAATAGTCCGAGCCCAGCGCGATCTTGTCGCGCGGCGCGCCGTCGGTGATGTATCCCTGTGCGATGTGCCCGACGCGCACCAGCTCAAGCCCGTTTTGCGCAAGCTGCGGCGGATTGGCGGCCACCGACAGGATCGAGGTGTGGTTGCGGTTGTACGCTGCCGTGAACTGCCATAGCCCCGCGTTGCCCAGGTCGAGCCGGTAACCGCCGCTGAGGTCGACGCCGCGCGTGCGGGTCTTCAGCGCGTTGGTGAAGTAGCTGCCGCCCTGGATGTTCGCGTAGCCCTGGCTGGTGAGGTAAGCCTGCACATCGTCGCCCACGAGGTTCTCGGACGGGACGACGCGGTTGCCGATGGTGATCTGGTATACGTCAAGCGAGAAGGTCCAGTCACCGGGCAGGTACGTGGCGCCGAGCGTGTAGTTGTGCGACTTCTCCGCCTTCAGCGGTTCGGCGCCGAGCGCGCGGGCCACGGCGTCGGTGACGGCGAAGTTGCGTATCTGCGTGGGTACGCCGCCAATGACGTTGGTCGACGTGGTGGTGTAGAACTGCTGGGCGAGCGAGGGCGCACGAAACCCCGTGCCGGCCGTGCCGCGCAGCGCAAAGGTGTCGGTGAAGTCGTAGCGGGCAGAGAGGGTGCCCGAGGTGGTCTTGCCGAAGTCAGTGTAGTCCTCGTGGCGTACGGCCAGCGAGCCGCTCAGCTTGTCGGTGAGCTGGTTCTCCAGGCTGATGTACTCCGCCACGTCGTGGCGCGAGTGGTAGCCCGCGTCGGCCGGCTGGAATCCCGGGAACCCCTGCGATCCCGTGCCGAAATATGACGCGGCATCGCCCGCTTCGATGCCGTAGCGCTGGTAGAGGTATTCGACACCGAACGCCAGCGTCACGGGGTTCTGCAGCCAGCCGACGGAAAGGTCCTTCGCGACATCCACGTCGAAAGCCTTCTGCGTTGCGATGAGGCGGCCCGCATTGAAGCTCGTGGGGCTCGCCGCGCCAAGGTCGACGTTGAGCGTGTGGGTGGGGTCGATGCTGACGTGGTTGCGGCCATAATTGCCGCTGATGTCCCAGCGCCAGCCACTGCCGGTCGTACCGCGCACGCCCGCGACCAGCGCGCTGTCGACCGACTGCACGTCGTTCAATGGCAGGAACCCGTTGGGATAGATCGATGGCACGTTGCGTGCACTGTCGTACGCGCGGAACAGGGCAGGCGACGTACCTTCACGGCTGCTGGTGCTGGCGAACGCGTAGAAGTCGATGTCCTTGGCCAGTGCGTACTGCACGTTGAGTAGCGCCTGGTGGTTCGTGATGTCCGGCTCGCCGATGCGCTGCGTCCGCTCACCATAGACAGGCGAGGCAGGATCGCGATAATCGCGGCCGCCGCGGTTGGTCGCATCGGCGTGGCCATCGACGACGCTCAGCCGGGCCCAGCCCTTGTCGCCGCCCAGTGGCACCCCGAGGCTGGCCTCGCCCTGCCATTGCTTGCCGTCGCCGGCGGAGTAGCGCCCGGCGGTGATGCTTGCCTCGTTGCCGCCGGGCTTCGCCGCGCCCTTCAGCACCACGTTGATGACGCCGGCGATGGCGTCGGAGCCGTACTGCGCGGACGCGCCGTCGCGCAGCACTTCGATGTGGTCGACAGCGGAGATGGGAATCGAGTTCAGGTCGGCTGGCGCGGAGCCGCGACCCAGCGCGCCCTGCAGGTTGAGCAGGGCCGTGGTGTGCCAGCGCTTGCCGTTCACAAGCACCAGGGTTTGGTCGGGCGACAGGCCGCGCAGCGCCGCGGGCCGAACGATGCCGGAGCCGTCGTTGCCGGGAGCCCGGGGAAAGTTCAACGACGGGATGAGCCGCGAGAGCACGGCGCCGAGCTGGGTATCGCCGACCGATTGCAGGTCCTTCGCCGACACGATGTCGATGGGCGACAAGGAGCTCTCCTGGCTGCGATTCACCGAGCGGGTGCCCGTGACCACGACCGAGTCGAGCTGCGTGGGGGCTTTGCCCTGCGCGTCGATACCGGCGTCCTGGGCGGTGGCCGCCGTCGAGGCGAGGAGGGTGGCGATGAGCGCGGACAGCACGAGGCGCCGCGGAACAACGTGAGGCATGGGGCTGGATCCTGAGTGGGTGAGCGGAACGGCAATGCGTCGCCCTTCGCGGAATGCGCGCGAAGAACGATGGCCCCACCGTGCTGGCGGAGGCTTGTAAAACGGGGAGTGATGGCGTGGAAGGGCGGCTATTAGCCGCCGATCGCGCGCAAGCGCGCTCCTACAGGGGGAGCGGGGTGGCGGGGGTTAGCCGCGACAACAGGGCGTGCGGCGACAACAGCACGCGGCGACCACGGGGTGGGTCGGCGGGAAAGGCGTGTTGTGGTGGCGCAGCGGGGTCGTGGTCACGGAAGCCTCGTGTGGTGGCCCGGTGAGACGTCTGGACGTCCAGATCGCGATCCATGCTGTGGCAAGGCGGCGGTGCTGTCAACCACGTAGCCTCGTTGCCAATGCACCCTAACGCCTGGGGGGCGGTGCGAGATGGGCCTTCATGTACTCGCGGAGCACCTCGTTGATTCGCGTCTGGTACCGCTTGCCCGTGCCGCGGAAAAAGTCGAGCACGTCCCTGTCGATGCGAAGCGTGACCTGCTGTTTGTTCTCCAGCGAACGCAGTGGGCCCGGCATGTGCCAGGTGTCATCGACGGCCTGCGGAGGGATGTCGGTGAAATCGACAGGCCGGCTTTTGAGCGCCTCGAGACGAGCCACTTCCTCCGGCGTCAGTTCCCTCGCGTTATCCGGATCGAACGAATAGCGAACGGTTTTTCCAGTATCGGATGGCTTCATGGCGTGTTGCTTCCCGGGCTGATATGAGGCGGATGGCATCGTCTCGAACGGTACACGACGAACAATGGCGTACCCCTCAGCGAGGCGATCATGATGAACCGGTCTTCGCCGTGATCGCCATGGTCCAGCCGTTCGCACCGCCACGGGTCGCGAAATGCCTCCGGCACCTCGGTAAACCCGATGCCGTGCTTGCGGGCATTCGCCGAGGCTTTCGCCTCGTTCCACTCAAAGACGAGGCACATCGTCGTCGCACCGACAAATGTAACTACAAATGAAGGGTGTTCGCAATGGGGAGTGTGTGAGCGTTGCCATCCGTCGATCGGCCGTAGGTAAGGTCTACGGAGGATCGCGAGGCGTCACGACGCCGTCTGTCGGCGAGCGCCGATCAGTCAAGTAGGCAAGACCCCGAAAAAAAAGGTTCTTCGCGGATTA
>NZ_JZRB01000032.1 GCF_000964085.1 Luteibacter yeojuensis | reverse complement strand
CCGCGGCGGTGCTGGCGGGTGTCATGCCGCTGGCCGCGGCCGCCCGCCTCGTCGCCCGCCGCGGCCGCCTCATGCAGGCGCTGCCTTCCGGTGCCATGCTTTCCGTTCGCCTGGGGGCCGCCGAATTGCGGGCGCGGCTCCCGGGTGCTTTGTCTCTCGCGGCCGAGAACGCACCGAATGCAACGGTCGCGTCCGGCACGCATGACGAGGTCGAGGCCTTCCGCCGCGCGCTGGATGCCGACGGCATCGCCTGCCGCCTGCTGCATACCTCGCACGCATTCCACTCCGCGATGATGGAGCCGGTGCTGGCCACCTTCCGCGCCGAGGTGCAGGGCATCGCCCTGCAGGCCCCGCGCCTGCCGATCATCTCCACGGCCACGGGGCTGCCGCTCACGGCGGATGAAGCCACCTCGGCCGATTACTGGACCCACCACCTGCGCGACACCGTGCGCTTTTCGCCGGCACTGCTGCACGCGCTCGACACCGCGACGCACGCATTCGTCGAAGTGGGCCCGCGCAGCAGCCTCACGCAACTGGGCCGCCAGCATGCGCAGGCGCGCGGGCGCACTTTCATGGCTTCGCTGGGTGACAACGCTGGCGAAGAGCGCGCTGCGCTGCTTAACGCCGCCGGGGCCCTGTGGGCTGCTGGCGTGGGCGTCGATGTCGATGCCTTCGACCATCGCGATAACCGCCGCCGCGTTCGCTTGCCGACGTATCCGTTTGAGCGGAAGCGGCATTGGGTTGAAGCGCGTGGCGCAGCTTCTGTTACGGCGATTGCCGCGGGGCTGCCTCTTTCGCTTGTTGCCGCCGACGTTGTCGGCGGATCGCGCACGGAGTGCGCTCCTACAGGGGGCGGCGCCGCCGACATGACACATACCTTGCAGCACTTTGTGGAGTCTTCCATGCCTACGCCTGTCGCTTCCGCCCGCCCGCAGCGCCTTGTCACCGAGCTTGTCGCCCTGTTCGAGGATGTCTCGGGCACGGAGCTGGATAACATCGACCCCGCCGCGAACTTCGTGGAGCTGGGCCTGGATTCGCTGTCGCTGACCCAGGTGGCCTTGCAGTTGCAGAAGACTTACGCGCTGAAAATCACTTTTCGCGAGCTGATGGATGGCTGCTCCTCGTTCGAGCGCCTCGCCTCGCACATCGATCGTCTCCTGCCGGCGGATACCACGCCGGCGGCACCCGTGGCGGCAGTGGTCCCTACCGCGCCCGCCATGGTGGCAGCACCCGTCGCCCCGATAGCGGCGGGTGGTGGCTTGATCCAGGACGTGATCGCGCAGCAAATGCAGATCATGCGGGATCAGCTGGCGTTGCTGTCGGGCGCTGCCGCCCCGGCGGCGAACCCCATCCCGGCGGCGGCAGCCACGGCTACCACTGCCGCCGCACCGGCCACCGCCGCTCCGGCCACCGCCGCACCGGCCACCGCCGCTGTAGGAGCGCACTCCGTGCGCGATCCGTCGGCCCAGCCGACGGCCAACGCAGCGAATGACGCCGAAGAAGCCGCCCTGGCCCACACCACCTACGACGTCAAGAAAGCCTTCGGCGCCATCGCCCGCATCCACACGGGCGGCACCGAGCTCAGCGGCCGCCAGCGCGCCCGCCTTGACGCCTTCATGCGCCGCTACATCGAGCGCACCAAGGCTTCGAAGGCCTATACCGTCGAACACCGCGGCCACCTGGCCGACCCGCGCGTGGTGAACGGCTTCCGCCCGCTGGTGAAGGAAATCATCTACCAGATCGTGGTCGAGCGCTCGAAGGGCCCCAAGGTGTGGGACCTCGACGGCAACGAGTACATCGATGCCCTCAACGGCTTCGGCATGAACCTGTTCGGCTGGCAGCCTGATTTCGTGCTCGATGCCGTGCGCGCACAGCTCGATGCCGGCTACGAGATCGGCCCGCAGCACCCGCTCGCCGGCACGGTGGCGAAGCAGGTCTGCGACCTGACCGGCTTCGACCGCGCCGCGCTGTGCAACACCGGCTCCGAGGCGGTGATGGGCTGCGTGCGCGTGGCCCGCACGGTCACTGGCCGCGACACCCTGGTGATCTTCACCGGCTCGTACCACGGCATCTTCGACGAAGTGATCGTGCGCGGCACCAAGAAGCTGAAGTCGATCCCAGCCGCGCCGGGCATCCTGCGCAACACCGCCGAGCACGTGCTGGTGCTCGACTACGGCACGCCCGAGTCGCTGCAGATCATCCGCGAACGCGCGCACGAGATCGCAGCGGTGCTGGTGGAACCGGTGCAGAGCCGCCGTCCCGATTTCAAGCCCATCGAATTCCTGCAGGAAGTGCGCGCCATCACCGAGGAGAGCGGCTCGCTGCTCATCTTCGACGAAGTGGTCACCGGCTTCCGCTCGCACCCGCGCGGCGCGCAGCACGTGCTCGGCATCGACGCGGACATGGCCAGCTACGGCAAGGTCGTCGGCGGCGGCTTCCCCATCGGCGTCATCGCCGGCAAGCGCCGCTTCATGGATGCGCTGGACGGCGGCGACTGGCAGTTCGGCGACGCCTCGGTGCCGACGGTGGGCGTCACCTACTTCGCCGGCACCTTCGTGCGCCACCCGCTGGCCCTGGCCGCGGCGCACGCGGTGCTTACCCACCTGCAGCAGCAGGGCGCCGACCTACAGGCCACGCTGAACGCGAAGGTCACCGCCATGGCCGAGGACCTCAACGCCTTCTGCGCCAGCGTCGGCGCGCCGGTGAAGGTCGTGCACTTCGCCTCGGTGTGGAAGACCACGTTCACCGAAGACCACCCGATGCAGGAGCTGCTGTTCGCGATGATGCGCAGCCGCGGCATCCACATCCTGGACAACTTCCCCTGCTTCTTCACCACGGCGCACCGCGAGGAAGATTTCGCCGCCATCGCCAACGCGTTCCGTGAATCGATCCTTGAAATGCAGGAAGCGGAATTCCTGCCGCGCCAGCAACGCGACGCCACCGCCTTCGATCCCAACAGCCCGCCCGTGCCCGGTGCGCGGCTTGGCAAGGATCCGGACGGCCAGCCCGCGTGGTTCGTTCCCAACCCGGATGCGCCGGGCAAGTACCTGAGGGTTACCGCATGACGCCCCAAGAGCTGGCCGCCGCCACGGCGGTCGACTATGACCCGTTCGCCGGTGCGGCGGTTTCGCACCTCGTGCCGACGACGGAGCCGCAACGCGAGGTGTGGCTGGCATCCCGGCTGGAGCCGGAAGCCTCGCTGGCGTACAACGAGGCGATCGCGGTCACCCTGCGGGGCTTGCTCGACGTACCGGCCCTCGAGGCCGCGCTGCAGGCGGTGGTCGACCGCCACGAGGCCTTGCGTGCCACCTTCAGCGGCGATGGCGGAAGCCTCTTCGTCGCCGAACACACCGTGCTGCCCATCGCCACCCACGACCTGGGCCTGCTGGCCCCGTTCGAGAGCGATGCCCGGCTGATGGCGGCCTATTCGCGCATCGTCACCACGCCGTTCGACCTGGAACATGGCCCGCTGGTGCGCGCGGAACTGTTCCGCCTGGGCCCCGAGCACCACATCCTGACCATCGCCGCGCACCACATCGTGTGCGACGGCTGGTCGTTCGGCGTGATCGTCCGCGACCTCGCCGCCCTTTACGCGCAGCGCACCGGCCAGGGCCCCGGCCCGGCCCCAGCGCACGCGTTCTCGAACTTCGCGTTGGCCGAGGCCACGCACGCCGGCACGGGAACGGCACGGGACGATGAACAGTACTGGCTGGCCCGCTTTGCCGGCACGGCTCCAGCACTGGACCTCCCCACCGACCGCTCGCGTCCGCGCCGCCGTACGTTCACCTCACGGCGCGAAGACCGCACCCTGGACGCCACCGAGGTGGCGGCCATCAAGCGCCTGGGCGCCTCGCACGGCGCCAGCCTGTACGCCACGCTGCTGGCCGGCTTCGCCCTGCTGCTGCGCCGCGTGGCGGGCCAGGACGATGTCGTCATCGGCATCCCCACCGCCGGCCAGGCCGCCGAAGGCCTGGATACGCTGGTGGGCCATGCCGTGAACGTGCTGCCGCTGCGCGCGCGCATCGACGACGGCGCCGCCTTCAACGCCGTGCTGGGCGCCGTCCGCAACGACCTGCTCGACGCGTTCGAACACCAGCGCTACACCCTGGGCAGCCTGCTGCCGAAGCTGTCGATGACGCGCGACCCCTCGCGCCTGCCGCTGGTCAGCGTGCTGTTCAACCTCGACGCGGTGCTCGATGAAAGCACGGTGACCTTCCCGGGCCTGCGCTTCACCGTCGACGCCATCCCGCGCGAGTACGAGAACTTCGAGCTGTTCATCAACGCGGTGCAGGTCGACGGCGCCCTGCGCCTGGAATGCCAGTACAACGCCGATCTGTTCGAGGGTGCGACGATCCAGGGCTGGCTCGATGCCTACGCCATGCTGCTGCGCGAAGCGGCGCTGGCCCCGGCCGAGGCGGTGGCGAAGCTGCCCGTCGTCTCCGACGCGGTGTACCGTGAACTGGCTGCGCTGCAGCCGGCACCCACGCCGTTCCCGGAGCTGCGCCTGGCGCACGAATTTTTCGAACAGCAGGTGGACCGCGCGCCCGAGCGCGCCGCCGTGCGTTACGGCGAGCGCGCGCTCACCTACGCCGCGCTGGAATCGCGCGCCAACCGCATCGCCAACAGCCTGCGCGAGCGCGGCATCGGCCACGGCATGCTGGTGGGCATCTCGCTGGCGCGCGGCCTCGACATGGTGGCCGCCGTACTTGGCGTGCTGAAGAGCGGCGCCGGCTACGTGCCGCTCGACCCGGCGTTCCCGGCTGATCGCCTCGCCTTCATGGCCGAAGACGCCGCGCTCGCCGCCCTCGTGGTGGATGACGACGCGCCGCTTTCCTTCGACTTCGACGCGAAGCGCATCCTTGCCCTCAACAGCGACGAGGTAAAGTACGCCTCCGTCGACCGTCCGGAGCGTAATCGCAAGGCGGCGACCCCCGATTCCGTCGCCTATGTGATCTTCACCTCGGGCTCCACGGGCCGCCCCAAGGGCGTGCGCGTGCCGCATCGCGCGGCCGCCAACTTCCTCACCAGCATGCAGCGCGTGCCCGGCATCGCGCCGGACGACCGCCTGGTGGCGGTGACGACGCTGAGCTTCGATATCGCGTTCATGGAACTGCTGCTGCCGCTCACCAGCGGCGCCGAGATCGTGGTGGCCGGCCGCGACGACGTGCGCGACGGTGCGCAGCTGCGCCGGCTCATCGAGGATGTGGACGCCACGATGATGCAGGCCACGCCAGCGGGCTGGCGCCTGCTCGTGGACGCGGGCTGGCATGGCCGCCCGGCGTTCCGCGCCGTCTCCGGCGGCGAGCCGCTGCCGGTGGACCTGGCCGAAGCCCTGCTCGATCGCTGCGGCGAGGTGTGGAACGGTTACGGCCCGACCGAAACCACGGTGTATTCCACCTACTGGCGCGTCTCCGACCCGCGCGAAGGCATCTACATCGGCCGCCCCATCGCCAACACCACGGTGCACATCCTCGACGAGCAGGGCAACCACTGCCCGCTCGGCGTGCCGGGCGAGATCCACATCGGTGGCGCGGGCGTGACGCTCGGCTACCTCGAACGCCCCGACCTCACCGCCGAGCGCTTCGTGCCCGATCCCTGGTCCGAGACGCCCGACTCGCGCATGTACAGGACCGGCGACCGCGGCCGCTGGCTGGCCAACGGCCTGCTGGAGCACCTGGGCCGCCTCGATTTCCAGGTGAAGGTGCGCGGCTACCGCATCGAGCCGGGTGAAATCGAATGCGTGCTCGCCGACGTGCCTGCCGTGGCGCGCGCCGTCGTCATCGCCCGCGAGGACCGCCCCGGCGATGTGCGCCTGGTCGCCTACGTGGTGGCGCGCGAGGGCATGCCGCTGGACGAGGACATGCTGCGCGGCGCCACCCGCGCCCGCCTGCCGGATTACATGGTGCCGCAGCACATCATGCTGCTCGACGCGATCCCGCTGCTGCCCAATGGCAAGACCGATCGCAAGGCGCTGCCGGCGCCCATGGCGCACTCGCTGGCGGAAACCGGCGAGCGCGTGGCGCCGCGCAACGAGGATGAACGCCGCGTGGCCGCGGCGATGGAAGCGACGCTGTGCCTGCCGGATCTCGACGTGCGCGACGACTTCTTCGCCCTGGGTGGGCACTCGCTGCTGGCCGCCCAGCTCACCGCGCGCCTCAACCGCGAGTTCGGCATCACCCTGTCGTTCCGCACGCTGTTCGACGCCCCCACCATCGAGCAGCTGGCCGCGGCCATCGGTTCGCAGGTGGCCGCGGGCAACACGCCGCCGGCCGAGCCGATCATCCACCGCGACGAGCAGGCCCAGGTGCAGGCGCCGCTGTCACTGATGCAGCGCCGCCTGTGGGCGCTCGAGCGCCTGAACCCGGGCCGCGTCACCTATAACGCGCCGTCGGCCCACCGCCTGCGCGGCACGATGGACGAGCACGCCTTCGACATGGCCTTCCAGGCCCTGATCCAGCGCCAGCCCAGCATGCGCACCGCCATCCGCGACATGGGGGCGGACGTGATGCAGGTGGTGCAGGCGCAGCTCACCTACCCGCTGTTCCCGGCCGAGGACCTCAGCCACCTGGAGCCCACCGCGCGCGAAGAGAAACTGGCCGCGCGCCTGCGCGAGCTCACCGACACGCCGTTCGACCTGGGCACCGCGCCGCTGTTCAGCGCCCGCGTGTTTAAGCTGTCGGCCACCGAGCACGCGATGTTCTTCATGCCGCACCACATCATCTGGGACGGCTGGTCGTTCGATATCTTCTACAACGAGCTCTCGGCCCTGTACCGCGCGTTCGCCGCGGGCCAGCCTTCGCCGCTCGCACCGCTGCCGGTCACCTATGGCGATTACGCGGAGTGGCACGCGCAGTGGCTCGATTCACCGGCGTTCCAGACCCAGCTCTCGTTCTGGCGCGACCGCCTTGCCCAGGTGGGTGACGTACGCGCGCTGCCGACGGACTACCCGCGCCGCCCCGGTATGTCGGGCCTGGGCCGCACCGAGTGGATCCATGTCTCGCGCGAGCACACCGATGCGATGCACGACGTGGCCCGCCAGGCGGATGCCACGCTCAACATGACCCTGCTCGCCCTGTATTTCGCCATGCTCTCGAGCTCGGCGGGCCAGCGCGACCTGGTGGTGGGCACGCCGGTGCGCGCCCGCAACCAGGCCGAAGTCGAATCGGTGATGGGGTATTTCAATAACCTGCTGCCGCTGCACGTGCACGTGGACCCGGGCCTGTCGTTCCTGGAGTTCGTGCGCCATGTGAAGCGCACCGCCATCGATGCCTTCGGCTGCCCCGACGTGCCGCTGGAATACCTGCAGCGCGAGCTGAAGGTGGGCCATGGCGCCGGCGCCACGCTCTACCAGGCGCTGTTCTCGTTCCAGGATGCGCGCCAGCGCGCCGTGGATTGGGGTGGCCTGGACCACGAGCAGATCCTGCTGTTCCAGAGCGGCGCCACCGAAGACCTCGGCATGTGGTTCCTCGAGAGCCAGCGCGGCATGGTCGGCGGCGTCACCTATAACGCCGACCTGCTGCAGTCGAGCACCGCGAAGCTGATGCGCGAGCGCTACCTCGACATGATGCACGTGGTATCGCTGAACCCGCACATCGCCGTCGGCCAGCTCACGGCCGCCAGCACGCTCGAGCGCGACCGCATGCGCACCTGGAACGCGGGCTGCGGCGGCTCGCCGCTGCCGGCCGACCTGTTCGCGATGGTGGATGCGCAGGCGAAGGAAAGCCCGGATGCCACGGCCGTGATGCACGGCGTGCGCAAGCAGGGCTACGCGCAGCTGGTGGCGCATGCCTTGCGCATGGCCACGCTGCTGCGCGAGCGCGGCGCGGCCAACGGCTCGGTGGTCGGCTTGTGCGTCGAGCCTGGCGTCGACCGCCTAGCCGGCCTCCTCGCCATCAGCCTCACCGGCGGCACCGCCCTGCTGCTCGATCGCAACGACCCGGCCGCCCGCCTGCGCGACATCGTCACCGATGGCCGCATGACGGTGCTCATCGGCGACAGCGCGCTCGAGGCCTCGCTCGACTGGCCGCGCGCCTGCGCGCTGTGGCTGGATGCGCACCACGCCGAGCTCATGGCGGTGGAAGTGGATGCCAGCGCCTTCGGCAGCCGCGCCTGTGCCGACGCACCCGCCATCGCCTTCCACGTGCCGGGCCCCGACGGCCGCGCCGTGGGCGCCTCGCTTTCGCACGCCGCCATCGCCGGCATGGTGCATGGCCTTACCGATGGCCTGGCCATCGACGCGGGCCAGTGCCTCAGCGGCGACGCCATGCCGGCCGACCCCATGTCGGTGATCGAACCCCTGCTCGCGCTCAGCACCGGCGCGACGTGGCGGGTGCCGGCGCCACACGACCTCGCCAATGGCGAGTTGCCCGACCTCGATTGCTTCATCGCCTCGCCGGAAACCTGGAATACCCTGTTCGAAAAGGGCTGGGCGGGCGACGGCCAGCTGCGCGCCGCCATGCTCGGCGGCACGCCGACCCGCGAAACGGCCAGCCGCATCGCTGATGCCACGGCCGGCCTGTGGACGCTGTTCGGCGATGCGATGACCGCGCCGGCCGCCACCTGCGGCCGCGTCGAGCGCGCCGCCGATGCCATGCATGAAGGCCGCCCCATCGGTGGCAACTACATCTGGATCCTCGACAACGACGGCGAGCCCTGCCCCATCGGTGCCACGGGCGAGATCGCCCTGGCTGGCGAGGCGCTGTCGCAGCGTTTCGGTACCCGCGCCACGGCCGACCACGCGCCCGGTGCCGAGCACCTGCTGCGCACGGGCTACCGCGGCCGCTGGCTGGCCGAGGGCCAGGTGCAGGTGCTCGACCGCGAAGACCGCCGCATCCGCCGCCATGGCCTGGATATCGAACCGGCCGCCATCGAGGCCGTGCTGCTTGCGCAGGCGGGCGTGGTCCGCGCGCTCGCGGTGCCACGCACCAATCGCCTGGGCGAGCAGCGCATCGATGCCTACGCGGTGGGCGCGCCCGGCTTCCAGCTCGACCCGGACAGCCTGCGCGCCGCCCTTGCCGGCCAGCTGCCGGCATGGTCGATGCCCGCGCACCTGATGCTGCTCGACGCCATGCCGCTGCTCGCCACCGGCGAGCCCGACGTGGACGGCCTGCCGCTGCCGGAGGAACGTGCCGCCGCGAACGATGCCGGGATGGTCAGCGTCGAGCCCACCACCGACAGCGAGCTGCTGCTGGCCAGCGTGTGGCACGAGTTGCTGGGCATGACCCGCATCCGCACCAGCGACAACTTCTTCGACGTGGGTGGCCATTCACTGCTTGCCGTGGACATGGCCCAGCGCGTGCAGAAGCTCACCGGTATCCAGATGAACCTGCTCGACATCGCCAACGGCACGCTGGGCACCCTGGCCGCCGACCTGGCGCTGGCGACGCCGGCGGGGCCACCCCCCGCGAAACGAGGGGGCCTGTTCGGCAGGCTCTTCGGGCGCGGTTGAGCGCGACGTCGCAGGAAGGGGGAAGACGTCATGACACATCTCGCGTGGTTGGCCTGCTGGGGCTCGGCGCTGTTGCTGGTGCATGTGTTCGCCGGGTACCCGGCGATCATGTGGCTGCTGGCCCGCGTGCGGCCGCGGCCCGTGGCGAAGCAGGCGTGGCTGCCTACCGTCAGCATCGTCATCGCCGTGCACGACGGCGAGCGCTACATCCGCAACAAGCTGGCCAACCTGCAGGCGCTGGACTACCCGCCCGAACTGATCGACATCGTCATCGCCTGCGACGGCTGCCACGACCACAGCGTGGCGACGGCCCGGCGCAGCACCGACCCGCGCCTCACCGTGCTCGATTTCCCGAACCGCCGCGGCAAGGCGGCCTGCGTGAACGACGCCGTGCGGCTTACGCGCGGCGACGTGCTGTTGATGACCGACATCCGCCAGCGCCTCTCGCCCGGCGCGCTGAAGGAGCTGGTCGCCAACCTCGGCGACCCCAGCGTCGGCGCCGTGGGCGGTGAACTGCACATGGAGAATGTGCGCACCGGCTTCGCCCAGGGCGTGGATTTCTACTGGCGCTACGAGAAGCTGATCCGCCAGGCCGAGAGCAGCACCGGCTCGATGGTCGGCGTCAGCGGCGCGCTGTACGCCATGCGGCGCTCGCTGTTCACGCCGCTGCCGCCGGGTACCGTGCTCGACGACGTGCTGGTGCCCATGCGCGTCGCGGCGCAGGGCAAGCGCGTGGTGTTCGAGCCGCGCGCCATGGCCTGGGACGAACCCTCGCAGGAACCCGAGGCCGAGCGCCGCCGCAAGATCCGCACGCTGGCCGGTAATTTCCAGCTGGTGCAGCTGGCGCCGTGGCTGCTGGTGCCGTGGCGCAACCCGCTGTGGTTCCGCTTCGTGAGCCACAAGCTGCTGCGCCTGGTGGCGCCGTGGCTGATCGTGGCGCTCACCCTCGCCACGGGCTACCTGTTCAACCACCACCCGATGTACGCGCTGGCCTTCTGCGGCCTGGCCGCGGCCGCCCTGCTCGTGGGCGTGGCGCGGATGCGCCCCGGCGTGGGCACGTGGCTGCCCGCGCGCATCGTGGTGGCCTTCTTCTACCTCAACCTTTTCGCCGCGCAGGCCCTCCTGGCCTTCGCACGCAACCGCAGGCTCCACCTATGGTGATCGAGATGAACCAACGAGGCGCCCCCGGCATCCGGGGCAGGCTGGGCGAACTTTGCTACTCCAGCGGCCTGCTGCATTCGCTGCAACGCGTGCGCTCCTGGTGGCAGCGCGACCTGCGCATCCTCGCGTACCACCGGGTGATGCCGATCCCCGATCCGGCCACGTACGAGTTCGACATGGAGCTCATCAGCACGCCGCCCGAGGAATTCCGAGAGCAGATGCGCCGGCTGAAGAAGTACTTCCGCCCCATGCGCCTCACCGACATCGTCGCCGCGCTGGATGCGGGCGAGGCCCTGCCGCCGGACACGGTGGCGGTGACCTTCGACGACGGCTACGACGACAACTACCGCATCGCCGCGCCCATCCTTGACGAGGTAGGCGTGCCGGCCACGTTCTTCGTCTCCACGGGCCACATCGACTCGGGCGAGCCGTACTCGTACGACTGGCTCGTGCACATGATCCTGCTGACGAAGGCGCCACGCCTCGTGCTGCCCGAGCTCGGCATCGACGTGCCGCTGCCCGACGACCGCCTGCTCCGCCGCCGCATCGCCGGCAACGTGCTGCTACGCATGAAGTGGCTCGATGCCCATGGCCAGAGCAGCATGACCGAGCGGCTCGAGCAGGAGTGGAACATGCCGTCGGCCAGCGCCCGCCCGGTGGATTGCCGCCCCATGACCTGGGACCAGGCGCGCGAGATGGAGGCGGCGGGGCTGGAGTTCGGCTCGCACGGCGTGCACCACCGCATGCTGGCCCGCCTGCCCGTCGAGGAGATGGAAGCCGAGATCCTGGCCTCCAAGCGCACGCTGGACCGCGAGCTGCGCAACCCGGCGGTGCTCATGTCCTACCCGGTGGGCGGCGACCGCGCCTGGAACGAGGCGGTGATCGACGCGACGCGCAAGGCCGGTTTCCAGCTGGCCTGCAGCTATATATGCGGCACCAACCCGGAGCCCTCCGAGAACCGCTATTCCCTGTACCGCCTGCCGGTGGAGGCCAACATGGGCCCGGGCTGGTTCGCGGCCATGCTGGCCCTGCCCCAGCTGATGAGCTACCCCACGGCGGCGCACGAGGCGCACGGGCCGCAGGAGCAGGCATGTTCCCCCTGATCCTCCTGTATGTGGTCCTCACCATCATCCGCCCGCAGGATTACGTGCCCGGGCTGGACCTGGTGCCCATCCTGCCGGTGGTGCTGGGCCTCGCCTTCCTGGCGTGGCTTGCCTCGCGCGACAAGACGTTCGAAGCCCCGCAGTTCATCATCCTGCCCTGCTTCCTGCTGATCCTGATGGTGTCGCAGGTGAGCAACGGCTGGACCGGCGGCGCGCTCGACGAGCTGGCGCATTTCGGCCCGGTGGTCATCGCCTTCTTCGTGCTCGGCGCCTGCTGCACTACGCAGCGCCGGGTGCGCGTGGCCATGGGGGTCATCGTGGCGTGCTCCGCGGTGCTGGCCCTGCACGGCGTGGGCCAGGCCCAGACGGGCATGGGCTGGACGGGCATCCCCATCGGCGAGGGCAACCGCATCCAGTACGTCGGCATCTTCAACGACCCGAACGACCTGGGCCTGTTGTTCGCCGCCGCGCTGCCCATGGCCGTGTTCCTGGGCCGCAAGGGGGCACGCGGCCGCTGGCTGTGGCTGGCCGTCGCGGTGCTGCTGCTGTACGGCACCTACCTGACCAACTCGCGCGGCGCCATGCTGGCCGTGCTGGTGACCGCGGGCTGCTACATCTGGTACCGCAAGGGCATCGTGGTGGCCGGCACGCTGGGCATCATCGGCCTGGCCGCCCTGAAGGTGCTGTCCTCGCGCATGGAAGAGCTGGACGCGGGCGAGGAATCGGCCGCGGGCCGCGTCGACGCCTGGTACGCCGGCCTGGAGATGTTCCGCGACAGCCCCCTGCTGGGCGTGGGCCCGGGCAACTTCACCGAGTACAACGAGCTCACCGCGCATAACTCGTTCGTGCTGGCACTGGCCGAGACCGGCTTCCTGGGCTTCATCCTATGGCTAGCCTTTGTAGGCTACGGCTTCTGGATGATGTTGACGATCGTCCGCCATCCGCATACTGCCGCCAACGAACCGGGGCGGGAGGCAGAGTGGGCCATGGAGAAACAGCTGGCGCTGACGCTGTTGCTGTCGCTGTGCGGCCTGTTCGCCTGCGCGTTCTTCCTGAGCCGCACGTACATGGTGGTGCTGTACCTGATCACCGCCGTGGTGGCTGGGCATTACGTCGGCGCCCGCCGCCGCTGGCCCGAGCTGCCCACCTTCCGCTTCGCCCGCGATGGCTGGCGCTGGGTGCCGGCGGCCATGTGCAGCATCGCCGGCCTGTTCGTCCTCGTGGCCGTGCTGCTGCGCACCCAATGAGCCTGTACGAGCCCCTGTTCCGCCACGTGCTGTGGCCGGCCTACGAAGGCGGCCTGCGCCGCCGCGGCACGCCGCGCCATGTGCGTGAGTACGCGAAGGCCCAGTGGCTCCCCGCGGAGCAGATCCGCGACCTGCAGTTCAGCCGGCTGAAGCGGCTGCTCGACTGGTGCCAGCGCGAGGTGCCGTTCTACCGCGACCGCTGGGCGCAGATGGGGCTGTCGCCGGCCGATATCCGCACCCCGGCCGACGTGGCGTTGCTGCCGGTGCTCACCAAGGCCGACATCCGCGAACACGGCGACCGGCTGAAGGCCACCTCGCTGCGCGACGGCCTGGCCTACAAGGCCACCGGTGGCTCCACCGGCGAGCCCCTGCGTTTTGGCTACACGCGCGAGAGCAACGACCGGCGCGTAGCCGTGATGTGGCGCGGCTACGGCTGGGCCGGCTCGCGCATGGGCCGGCGCACGCTGTTCCTGTGGGGCGGCACGGTGGGCGAGCCCACCCGGGCGCACCAGCTGAAGGACCAGCTCTACAACGCCGTCTTCGCCCGCAAGCAGCTCAACAGCTTCGCCATGACCGAGGCGAACCTGGCGTCGTACGCCGATGCCATCGATGCGTACAAGCCCGAGGTGATCGTCGCCTACGTGGGCCCGCTGGTGCGGCTGGCGCAGTTCCTCCTCGCCACCGGGCGGCGCGTGGCGCGCCCGGCCTCGATCATCGGCGCCGCCGAAGCCCTGCACCCGTTCCAGCGCGAGCTGATCGAGCAGGCGTTCGGCGCCCCCGTGTTCAACACCTACGGCTGCCGCGAGTTCATGCTCATCGCCTCGGAATGCGAGCACCGCGATGGCCTGCACGTGAACGCGGACCACCTGATGGTGGAGACGCTCGACGCCGCCGGCACGCCCACGACGCACGGCAGCGGCGAGGTGTGCATCACCGATCTCTTCAACTACGGCATGCCCTTCATCCGCTACGTGAACGGCGACATGGCCACGCATTACCACGGCCAGTGCGCCTGCGGGCGTGGGCTGCCGCTGCTGGCCAGCGTCGACGGGCGCAAGCTTGACGCCATCCGCACGCGCGCCGGCCACGTGCTGCCGGGCGAATTCTTCCCGCACATGCTGAAGGACGTGCCGGGCCTGGCGCGCTTCCAGCTGGTGCAGCGCACGCTCGACCGGCTGGACCTCTCGATCGTGCGCGGCCAGGGCTTCGACGATGCGTCACTTTCCTATATCCAGCGCGAGGTGGCCAAGGTGCTTGGCGACAGCGCGGAACTGCATTGCCATTTCGTCGACGATATCCCGCTGACCCGTAGCGGCAAGCTGCGCGTCACCGTCTCGGAGCTCACGCCGTGAACATCACCCATGTCGTCGAAAACCTGAACCGGGGCGGCCTGGAGCGCATGGTCATCGACCTGGTGACCCAGCAGCACCGCGAGGGCCACAAGGTGCAGGTGGTCTGCCTGTTCGAGCGTGGCGCGATGGCCACCGAGCTGGAGATCAAGGGCATCCCGGTGCGCGCCTGCGACAAGCGTACGGGTTTCGACCTGCGCGCCGTGGGCCTGGCCCGCAAGTTCATCGCCGAGCACCGCACCGAGGTACTGCACACGCATAACGCCGTGGCGCACTACCAGGCCGTGCTGGCCAGCGCCGGCATGGGCATCCGCCAGGTGGTGAACACGCGGCACGGCATGGGCGCCACGCGCAAGCCAGGCCGCCGCGAGTGGCTGTTCCGCCGCGCCATGTCGGCCACCGATACCGTGGTGGCCGTGTGCGAAGCGGCGCGCCGCGATGCCGTGGGCCGGGGCATGTTCCCCGCCGGGAAGTGCTGCGTCGTGCCCAACGGCATCCGCCTCGACGGGTTCGAGGTGGCGAACGACGCCATGCACGAGCGCCTGGCCCGGCTCATCAACGTGCCCTCGCGCACGCGCATCATAGGCACCGTGGGCCGCCTGAACTGGGCGAAGGACCAGGCCAGCCTGATCCGCGCGTTCCGCGCCGTGCGCCACCTGCGCCGCGATACCGTGCTGGTGCTGATCGGCGATGGCGAGCTGCGCGAAACGCTGCGCGCGTGCGCCTTCGACGAAGGCATCGCCGGCTGCGTGCATTTCCTCGGCGACCGCGACGACGTGCACGAGTTGCTACAGGGGCTGGACCTCTTCGTGTTGTCCTCGGTCACCGAGGGCTATTCCATGGCCTTGCTGGAGGCCTGCGCCGCCGGCCTGCCCATCGTGGCCACCGACGTGGGTGGCAACGCCGAGATCGTCCGCGACCGCGCCACGGGCCGCCTGGTGCCGCCCTGCGATGCACCGGCGCTGGCCGACGCCATGGTGGAGATGCTGCACGCCTCGCAGCAGGCCAGCGCGTTCGGCCGCGCGGCCCGCTCGTGGGTGGAGCAGCACGGCTCGCTGCAGGCCATGGCGGCCCGCTACACCCGCCTGTACTTCGGGCACGTGGAGGCGCTGCCGTGAAGATCCTCGTGCTTACCAACCTGTTCCCCACGCCGTGGGACCCGCGGCGCGGCACCTTCAACCGCCAGCAGTTCGAGCGGCTGGGCGAGCGCCACGAGGTGGACGTGCTCACCGCGGTCGACTTTCGCGAAAAGATGGCCGGCGCGCGCGGGCAGGTGCACGTGCCCCACGTGAACCGCGACCATTTCACCTTCTACCACCCACCGGGCATCGGCCGCTTCCTCAATGCGCTGTGCTACGCCGCGTGCGTGATGTGGCAGCGCGGGCGCGCGCTGCGCCTGGCGCGCTACGACGTGATCCTGGCCAGCTGGGCGTTCCCCGATGCAGCCGCCGCCGCGTGGATCGCCCACCTGCTGGGCGTACCGTACGTGGTGAAGGTGCACGGCAGCGACCTCAACGTGCAGGCCGCCTCGCCCCTGCGGCGCCCGCAGATCCGCCATGCGCTGCGCTCCGCCGGTGCCGTGCTGGCGGTGAGCAAGGCCCTGGCCGCGAAGGCCGTGGAGCTCGGCGCCCGGCCCGACCAGGTGGAGACGGTCTACAACGGCGTGGACGGCAAGCTGTTCCGCCGCGGCGACCGCCGTGCGGCGCGCGAGCGGCTGGGCTTGCCGCTGGATGCGCCGGTGGTGCTGTACGCCGGCAACCTGAAGGTCACCAAGGGCTGCATGGACCTGATCGAAGCGTTCCCGTTGCTGGCCAAGCAGCGGCCGGATGCCCGGCTTTACTTCGTCGGCGACGGCCCCGACAGCGCCACGCTGGAGAACCGCGCCGCCTCGCTGTGCTGCGCGCCCGCGGTGCATTTCATGGGCTCGGCGCCGCATGCCTCGCTGCCGGACTGGTTCCGCGCCGCCGACGTGCTCTGCCTGCCCAGCCACAACGAGGGCGTGCCCAACGTGGTGCTGGAAGCCATGGCCTGCGGCACGCCGGTGGTGGCCACCGCCGTAGGCGGTATCCCCGAGGTGGTGCCGGCGTATGCCGGCACGCTGGTACCCGCCCACCACCCCGAGCTGCTGGCGCCGGCGCTGGCCGAGATGCTGGGCCGCCACGTGGACCCGGAGGCCATCGCCGCCCATGCCACCAGCTTCCGCTGGGAAGACAACATCGACCGGCTCGAGCGGATGCTCGGGCGCGTCGCCGCCGGCGCGCCGGCCCACGTGAGTATGAATGCATGATCCGCCGACCGAAGAAACACGAACTGCTGGGCCTGCTCCCCGACCACCTGCTGATGACGCGGGCGAAGAAGGACGCCACCTGCTACCTCAGCTTCGATGACGGCCCGGAGCCCGCACACACGCCCAGGCTGCTGGACGTGCTGGCCCGCCATGGCGTGAAGGCCAGCTTCTTCCTGGTGGGCGAGAAGATCGAGCAGTACCCCGAGATCGTGGCGCGCATCGTGGCCGATGGCCACATGATCGGCAACCATTCGTACAGCCACTGGTCGTTCCGCAACATGAACCTGCGCAAGCAGCTCGACGAGGTGTACCGCACCGACGCCCTGCTGCGCCTGTTCGACGACCGGCCGCACCACCGCATGCGGCCGCCGCACGGCTACGTGGGCGCACAGCTGCTCATGCATTTCGCACGGCGCAAGCGCAGCTTCGTCTACTGGTCGTACGACAGCCTGGACTACCAGGACCAGCCCACCGACTGGCTCATCAACCGCCTGCGCAACGACCCGCCCGCGCCGGGCGACATCGTGCTGATGCACGACGACAGCGACAAGGCCGCCGAAGCGCTCGATGCCATCCTGCCGGAATGGATCGCCGCCGGCATGCGCTTCGATGCCCTGCCGGGAAGCCATTCGTGAACATCCTCTACCACCACCGCACCCGGGGCCAGCACGTCGAAGGCGTGCATATCCGCGGCATCGTCAATGCCTTGCGCGAACTGGGCCACGATGTGTCGGTGATGTCGTTCCCGGGGGCCGACCCTGAGCATGGGCATGCCAAGCCGGCGGGTTCGGGTGTGGGTGCGGGTACGGCTACCGGTGCGGCCTCGGTCGCGGCCGCGCCTGCGGCGCCGGTGGCTAGCGGCGGCACGGGCCAGCGAGGGCTCGCGGCGATGGTGACGAAGCTGCCGGGCGTGGTCTTCGAGATGTTCGAGTTGCTTTACAACCTCGTCACCTTCGTCCGGATGGGGCGCGCGTGGCGCGCGACGCCGCCGCGGCTGGTGTACGAGCGCTATTCGCTGTTCCTCTTCGCCACCGTGTGGATGGCGCGGCGGCGCGGCATCCCCATCGTGCTGGAGATCAACGACTCCGCCCTCGTCGAACGCGTGCGGCCGCTGAAGATGAAGCGCCTCGCGCAGCGAGTGGAGCGCTGGTGCTTCCGCCGGGCCACGGGGCTGGTCTTCATTTCCACCTACTTCCGCGACAAGGCCGTCGAGGCCTATGGCGCCATCGCACCATCGGTGATCTCGCCGAACGCGGTGGACCTGCCCGCTTTCGACCCGGCGAAATACGACCGCGACGCCCTGCGCGCCGCCCGCGGCCTCACCGGGCGCACGGTGTGCGGGCATATCGGCGTGTTCGCGCACTGGCATGGCGTGGACGCGTTCGTCGAAGCGATCGCCAACCGCCTCGACCAAGCCCCGGGCCTTGCGCTGGTGTTCGTGGGCGATGGCAAGACCCTGCCGGCGGTTCGCGACCTGGTGGCCGCGCGCGGCCTCAGCGAGCGTGTGCTGCTGCCCGGCCGCGTGCCCCACGACGAGGTGGCCAGCTGGATCGCCTGCATGGATTACGCCGTGCTGCCCAACTCCAACCACTACGGCTCGCCCATGAAGCTGTTCGAACTCATGGGCATGGGCGTGGCCGTGGTGGCGCCCGACTACGCCCCCGTGGCCGAAGTGATCGCCGATGGCCGCACCGGCTGGCTGTTTCCGCGCGGCGACGCCGCGGCATGCGTCGAGCGCGTGCTGGCCCTGGCCAGTGAGGCCGACGAACAGCGCCGCGTCGGCGCCGCCGCCCGCGACTACATCGCCAGCGAGCGCCAGTGGCGCAACAACGCCGAACAACTCCTTACCCTGGTACCCGCGGGAGCCACCGCATGATCGCTCCCCTCCTCGTCGCGGCCTGCGCCGCCCTCGCCCTGTTCGCCGCGGCCGTGGCCTTCGCCATCCGCGCCCGCAACATGCAGTACTGGCTGTGGGGCTACCTCACCCGGCGCAAGGCGCCCAGGGTAGAAGGTACGAAACACATCATGTTCTGCTTCGTGGACCACTTCGAGCCCAACTGGGGCCGCGTGGACATGGACCGCCAGCGGCACCGCGTGGACCGCTGGTGCACGGAGTACCGCGCCATGGCTAGTCGGCACCGCGATGCCGACGGGCGGCCGCCGCAACATTGCTTCTTCTACCCCGAAGAAGAGTACGTGGAAGAGCACCTGGACAAGCTAGCCCACCTGTGTGCCGACGGCTTTGGTGAGATCGAGATCCACCTCCACCACGACGACGATACCCCCGAAAATTTCGTCGCCACCCTGGATCGGTTCAACAGGCTACTTCATCAGCGCCACGGTGCCCTTCCACGTGACCCGGTGACCGGGCAACTCAAATTCGCCTTCATCCACGGCAACTGGTGTCTCGCCAACAGCCGGCCCGATGGCCGCTGGTGCGGCATCAACAACGAGCTGGTGCTGCTGCGCGAGCTCGGCTGCTACGCCGACTTCACCCTGCCCTCCGCGCCCAGCGATACCCAGACGCGGATGTCGAACAGCATCTATTACGCGGCCGACGCCTGCGGCAAGCCCAAGGGCCACGACACGGGTGTACCCATGCGCGTGGGAGGCAAACCCAGCGGCGACCTGCTGATCATCCAGGGCGTGCTCGGCCTGAACTGGAAACAGCGGCGCTTCGGCATCATCCCGCGCATCGAGAACTCCGACATTCGCCAGGGTTGCCCGCCCACCCGCAGCCGCGTGGACCAATGGGTGGACACCGGCATCCACGTCGAGGGCCGGCCGGAGTGGATTTTCATCAAGATCCATACCCACGGCACCCAGGAACGCGACATGGATACGCTGCTGGGCAAGCCCGTCGACGACATGCACGATTACCTCGAGCAACGCTACAACGACGGCAAGGACCACGTGCTGCACTACGTGACCGCCCGCGAAATGTACAACATCGCCAAGGCCGCCGAGGCCGGCATGACCGGCAACCCCAACCTCTACCGCGACTTCGAACTGGCGCCGCCGGTGCATGCCACGGGTGCGGCCGCCGCACCAGGAACACCCGTCGCCGCCGCCTCCTAGTCGTTCGCCGGCGGCGTGCGCAGGTCGAACACCACCAGCGTGGGGGTCGACACGCTGAGCGCGCCGTATTGCTCCACCGAATAAGACGCCTCCACCGTGAAGAGCTGCGAGGCGTGGAACGACGCCATGCGCAGGATATCCTCGCGGGCGAGGATGAAGCGCATCATCGGGTCGAGCGATGCCTCGAGCTTGCCGAGGATGACCGGCTCGAAACACGCCTCGCCGATGCGGACACGGATCTCATTGCCGCCCTTGCTGGCAGGCTCCGTCGCCGGGATGTCCACCACCAGGCCATCGGAAAAGCTGCCCGGCACCACCACGCCATCGACCAGGCCCTGCACCAGGGGCGGCGGCAGGTACCGCGCCGTGGCATGCAGGTTCACGTACAACGTCGACGAAGGCGACACGATGGTGAACTCCTCCACCGCATTGCGCAGCTCATAGCGGAAATCGATATAGCCGCTCATGCCGAACGCCTCGAGCACCGAGCGCGGGAAGCGGACAACCAGCACCAGCGCCTCCTTCGTGACGACGAAGCGGCTCACCTCCACCACGGTATCGACCGCATCGTGGGTGCAGAAGAGACGCACCTCCTCGCCGGCCCGGATGTTCTGGAAGTTCGGGATGTAGCCCACCAGTTCCTCGCGCGGCATATCCGCAAGCGACGCCGCCGTGACGCCATCGAACGTGAGGCCATCGGCGAACATGATGCGGCTCGGCGTGCGCTGCGCGCGCGGCGAGAGGAACGCGGTGGCGCGGACGAGGGCGCCCTTGTTGTTACGGATCTTCCCGCGGGCACTGTAATCCTTGGTGCGGCGGGTGAGGTATTCGCGGATGTCCGCGTGTTGGATGCGGTCGGCGGGTGGGCTGCGGCGAGGCATGGGGCGTCTCCTTCGCTGGTTGATGGAGGCGACAGTTTGCAGCGGTAGGCGGGCGCACGATATCGGTGCTCGCCTACGTGGTGCGTCTGAATCTGCGCAAGGTTGTGTAGTCGGAAGCGTGCTCGATGTGCGCTCACGCCCCCTCTCACGTAGGAATGCACCTACGCGACGCGTCGAGAAAACAGCAGGTTTTGCGAGACGATCGCTGATGATTCCGACTGCCGCGATGACTACCTTGATCAAGTCCCACCCGGGGGCTACGACCAATGAGGACCATCATGGCGCACCACACGACCTTCCGATTTGAATCCATCTCGACCAGGCAAGATGAAACGAGCGACGCATATACCAAGGAAAGAGACATCGCACCCGAGTACACCCCGCTCATCCTCAACGCGTACGCGGACGGCCTTATTCCGACGGCCGCCCTCGGTCGTGGCTTGACGATCCATGCTTCGGCCATGAAATATCCTGGACGCAACACTTGGCCGAATGACGAGTTTCACGCCCTACTCAACGGCGCACCGCTCGATGGCGTGCGCGCGGTGTATGAAGGGGGCGGCGGCGTTGTGCTGCATATCCCGTCGGAGGTTTGCCATGCGTTGCCCGACGGCGTGCATGACGTCGCCTACCGCATCACGTTCAAGCCGATGGGCCACCAGACTCGCTCTGGATCCGTTCAGATTCGTATCGACAGGCAGCCGGCCGGGGGGCGCCTCTTGCCCAGGATCGAATTTCCGGAGTCGCTCTACATGGCGCCGATCACTTCCGATACGTTTGCGGCCTTTCCTGGCGAAAGGATCGTTGGGATCGTGCCGGACTACGCGTGGGTCAGCGGAGACGACACACTCCATGTCTATGTGAGGCCCACCGGTGGCGATGGCGTCCTGATTGCCTCGGTACCCGCTTCGAGCGGTGACGATCCGACGAAAATCTCTTTCGGCATGTTGGACCTGAGCCAGTCCTCGGCCGATGATCGGCTTGATATCTACTATATGGTGGAGGATCGTGCGGGGAACCTGAGCGAGCCTTCGTCCCCGTCGAAGCACACGGTCCAGCTCGATCCGAACTAGTAGCGACCCGCAAGGGGGTGGGTCTTTCCCTATCAATGACACGCCACCTGCACCGAGCGGAAAATCAATCCCGGGTTGCCAGGCGAATCGCCTGCCAACCCGGGATTTTCGTCAAAGGGTCATGCGCAGCCCCATATTTGTGCTCCAGCCCTGGAAACCACCACGACCGATGTAGTGACGGTACGCGGACTCACCAAACATCCGGATGCGTTCGCCTAGCCGCACGCTGAAGCCGGCGGACGTCACGTAGGACGCCCCGGGCGCACCCGATACGAACTGTGCCTCAACGTCATTGGCCCGCGCTTTGATGGCCACTCCACGCCCAGTACTCGCTTCCACGTTCACACGAGCGTATGGCGTGAACTTTTCATCGTGGCGAATCAGTGAAATTCCGGCCGAGTATCGACCGTAGCTCCCATGCGCGCCATCGACTGCCAATCCGTTACGACCTGCGACCTTATTTATAGAAACGGAGCGATAAGCGGCAAGGGCGCGTGGCTCGATAGTCCAGGACGGGGAAAGCGTGATCGGGAAGCCCATCTCCGCTGAAATGCTTCCAACCGCCAAGCTCTGCTTACTTACCTGACGGCCGGATACCGCAGTGTCGGTGCCGCCTCGTAGGCGATGGCTCGAGATCGCGGTATCCACCCATAGACCGGTCCCGTGTTTCCACGTCAGCCAGGCCGAGAAACCGTTGGATTTCAGTCGTGTCACGCTGTAGCCGTCCACGGCACGTGGCGTGATGGCGGTCGTACCATGGTCGATGGCCCAACCCGCCCGTAGCGCACCATTGTCACCATCAAGTGCGACCAACGAGCCACCGAACTGGACGTAGTCAGCGCTCTGGTCAAAGTTATAGCCGTACTGCGAGAAGGAGCGATTGCTTGTGTAGCGCTCCTTGGCCTGGTGCTGCCGCAGGAACCACTCCGTGCCTACATCGCCCGCGAAATCGCTGTCGCGGAGCTCGCCCATGCGCTGGTGAAGGCCGTCAGTCATGCTATCGGCGTACGAAAGGGATGCCGACGAAGCTGACAGGTAGGCAGGAATTTCCGGAGTGACAGCGGGGCGCGCTTTGTCGCCCGACCCCTTGCCAGGGTCGACTGTTTCGTCCGGACTGTCGGTCGAATCATCACCGGCTCCCTCCGTGACCATCCGGCTGGCGAGCTTGAAGTCCCAGCCGTTATCTGCGTGCCCATCTGTGGGCCCCCACGCGTACAGGGCGTACTGATATGGGCCCGCCATGACGTAGCCGTTTGCCAACTGCACCGCGTCGGCTGAAGCCTTCCCGGCCACCTGCACCAACGACAGGCCCTCGTCAGGATCAGCCCGGCCATTGCCATTCGTATCCGTCGGACCACCCTGACCCGATGCGGTAACAAATAGTCGCAATGGCGCGTCGGTGCGAAGGCTTCCATCAATGGTTAGTCGATCGCTCGTGGATACCGCCGGTGACAGGGACGCCCGAAGATGCACGTCACCACCTGATCCTTCGACGTCGCCGCTTACACGGATCTCGCGCGTGGGTGCTTCACTCTCGGTAAACCCGATCGTCCCGCCAGAGAGCGACAAGGTCCTTAGGCTAGAGTCCTGATCGGACAGCCAGGTCGATCCTGACGCGACGGTCAGATCGAGGTGACCGCGAATCGCGCCGCGAAGCGAGGCCTCGTCTTTCAGGATCGCGCGCGCCGACGCCTTGTCATCCAGAACAACGCTTCCGTCGATCGTGGAGCGAGCCACCGTCAGATCGAGATCGCCGCCACGCTCGACGTGAACGGCCTGACCCGACGCCGAGCCGACCCACGAGTGGTCGGACACCACGAACGCCGCAGCGACGTCCTTTAGCGAATGCGACTCGAGGCGGATGGCCGGCCCTGAGTCGGATGAAACCGTCGAGTTCGTCAAACTGACGCGCCCATCGCCATCCATGGGCGCATCGAAGCCGGCGTATACGGTGATGCCCGACCTTACGCCGTGAATACGGGAGCGCCCCGAAACCTGCAAAGACCCTGCACCCAGAAGAACTGCGTCCGACCCTTCTCCCGTCGAAATGACCTTTGAGTCGACGATGCTTGCATTGCCGTGCCCATCGATGTCAACGGCCCCAGCCTGCCCGCTGATCTTGCTAGAGGCCACCCTCAACCGCGACGCCCTGGTGAACACCTCGCCTCCGGCCAGGTGGAGCAGGCTCACGGCAACATTGTCGGCACTCTCTATCTGTGAGCCGCTGACAAGGAAGTCGGTACCGCGGCTACCGAAGAGGGCGATACCCGAGAGTGCAGATACCTGCGACTGGCTCACCGAGACGGTTGCCCCGTAGGCCACCACTGAAAGCGCCTTCGCGCCATCTTCCAGGCTCAGCCGGCCGCCATAGGGGGCGCGCCAAAGCTGTGGCACCCCACCCGGCCCGCGCACAAGGATGTCATCACCCTTACCGACAAACCCCGCCGATACCTCACCAGAAACACAAGCCACCAGCGCGGCAACGATCAAACGGCGCTCATACAGTCTAACGCCCTGCTTCTTAGTCACTTCATCACACCATCAACTATGCCCACGGGAACGATGGCCGAGGCTTCCACGTCGCGATCAACGTCGCGACCGAGGCATTCGAACACGCGCTTCACGTGGCGGCATGTCGTCCATCCCTGATTTTTGCGTCAGCGATACCCTCCCTCTGTGTAGTCCAAAGAGGGTCCACGTCCGCGCTTACGCACACGAATCGGCTCCGAAGGCCTTCACGACGCGTCGGAACGGACCTATACATCGCGAGCGTGGCGATCCGCAGAATCAATGCACCATCAACACAAGCGGAGGTTCCACCATGCAAAGTAACGCACCTCGAATTGCACGCATCGAAAATGGCGAGCGGGTCACCTTCGATAAGGCGCCGACCATTCCCGCTGCGCGTGGGGACGGCAAGACGCTGCCCATCGACGCGCTCAACACCGATCTTGAGATCCTGGCTCCTGTCGTCGACACGCCTGGGCTTGAGACGCAACCGGGGCATATGTTCATGCTCATCTTTGAGAACCAACTTCTCGAATCGACGGCTGTTACCGTTCGCGATCCCGTGGGTCAGTACGTCCAACTGTTGCTACCCAAGGCGACGATCCAATCGTTGGGCGACGGCCCGTATCGAATCGCCTACGAATCTCGTCGCCCCCTGGGGGCCACCATGCGGTCCCGCCATACCTTCATGGTCATTGACCGGGTAGCGCCGGTTGGACCGTCCCTTCCTCGCATCATCCTCCCCGAAGAAGTTGATTTTCATGGATTGACGATGGCTTACCTCGATCGCCAGCCGAACAAGGCGTTGCGCTGCGTGGTACCGATGCACCCGAGTGCCGCTGTCGGCGACAGAATCCACGTCCGCGTTCGTCATCGTTCGTCGGCGCGAGAGATCGAGGCCACATCGTTCGAGGTCCGCTCGGTGGAATCTGACGCCGTGCTGGAAATCCCTGCCGCCAAGCTCGTCGCACTGAAAGGCAACGGCATTCTGGATTTCTATTACTCCGTGTCGGATCTTGCCGGTAATGCGAGCCAGCCGAGCCGCATCACGTCCGCTCGTGCGCTCCTTGTTGATATCCCCATCGACATTCCGAAACCGCACGTGAACTCGGCCACCCCGGGGATCGTTCTCCACGGTGATGTGAGGCCGACCATGCTGGTCGATATCCCGCAAACGTCACCGCCCTGTGCCGAGGGCGATCTCATCGGTCTTCATCTCGGAAGCCGTGCGATCGCTCCTGTCGAAGTCCTGCCGGGCGATCTGGCCAACGCGGGGACCATGCTCTCCATCGCCGTCCCGTACAATCTGGTGTGGAACCTCGTCTCCGCCAGTGAACCCGGCGAACAAACGGTTTCGTGCCGCTACGACGTCATTCGTGACGATATGCGTTTGTCGTCGCAGGGCGAGACCATCAGGTTCAACCTGGACACCCCCGGGGGCCGCGACCCCGATCCCTCGACCGAGGTTCACGAACGGCTTGCCCTGCCTGTCCTTCGTGGCGGCGCGCGCGGTATCGACAACGTCATCACGTTGGTTGATCGCGAGCATGACGGGGTAGCCTCGATCCCCCAGGCGGACCATCCGGACGGCTTGAAGCCGGGCGACTCCATCCAGGTGTTCATCGGTCAGGCCGCCGTGGGGCTGCCGTCGATCATCGAAGACGAGGTCTACCCCCATACCGTCGCCATTCCTTCGGCTGCGCTTGAAAACTTGCCTGCCACGGCGGATGTCAGGTACCGCGTCACGAGGGATCTTGGTGATTCGGTTGGCGTCGTCAATGTCACGTCGCGTGTGCAGCGTATCCGTTGCCACCAACCGAGCGAGCTCCCTGGCGGTGGAACGACGCTCGCCGATTGCGACGCCTTGGGTGCCAGTGAGAACTTCGCGGAATACGGGGTCTACGGCATTGAGGGCGACAAGCTCCTTCGCGATCACGGCATCATCGTTCGCATGGACGCATGGCAGAACATCGCCATCGGGGATGAGGTGCGCCTTGAGTTCAAGAGCTTCGATGGCTTCGACGAAGGTCCTCACGTCCCCAGCGCATCGGGGATGATCAACACGACCATTAGCGCGGAAAACCTTGAGTCGCGATCGAATCCCGCGGGAGGACGCGAGGAAACGCAATATCTCGACGTGCTCATTCCCGCGTCCCAAGTCGACGGGCTGAAGTTCGGGCGCATCTTCCTCAGCTACGCCGTCACCAATGCCATCGGTATCGGGAAATCGTCGCCTCGCAAGATGGTCGTCGACTTCCGAACCACACCTCGACCCTGACACTGCAAGGAGAAAATCGCATGGATATCACTGAGGACGCACGCGCTACACAACTGCCGCCGCCCTATGTCCCCGGCACGGTCTATGACGGCCTCGGCTACAAGGACCTGCTTTCCAACCCCGACGCGCACATTATTGTCGGCGTCGGTCCGTGGCTTGACTTCCGGCAATACGACAAGGTGGAGGTACTGATCGGCAGGCAACGGAAGGTCGTCGCCACCGGGTTCTACGTTCCGACGGACACCCAGCAAATCCTGTTGCCGGTTGCTTGCAAGAGCTTTGTTGAGTTTGGCGATGGATTCGTCGATCTGGTTGCACGTGTGACCGGCCCGTTGGGGAGCACCGTCTTCGAATCGGAGAAGGTGACGCTCTACGTGAAGACGTCGCTGCCGGGCGGTACGGACACCCATCCTGACACGCCCTACCTCAATGAGGGGCTCGCTCGGGCGTCCATTACCCCCTCCCCCATTCCCGATGACCTCAATGGCATCAGGGTCACGATTCCCCCGTACCGTAATATGGCGGCAGGTGATCAGGCATCGGTCAGGTGGAATCACCTTTCGATCCCGTTGCCCACTGTTGCGCTTGACGACGTTGGTAGGGCACTCACGACGGCTGTTCCGAGGGAGGCCGTCACCGACGGCGCTGGCGGCGACGTCGAAGTCCGATACCAGATCTATGACCGGGTGGCGAACTGGTCCCTCTGGTCGCCGCCGGTGACGGTTGCGGTTCCACCGGATCTGGCGACGGCACCCGTCGCGCCTTGGGTGCTGGGCACCGTGGATGAACTCGGCGACGCGATCGATCTGCGCAGCATCAACCGCAGGGACGTACGCGTTCGGGTCAACCGTGACAGCGCGTGGGTGGGCAGCGCCATCACGGTTGTTTGGGCTGGCGTCACCTCGGCGGGTAAGTCGATCCATTTTGAGACGCCTCCGCTTACTGGCCCGGATTCTCAAGCGCCCGTCGAATTTGTCATCCCGTATGAGCATGTCGCCGCCCTTGCAGCGTCGACGGCCTCTGTGAGCTATCGCATTGTCCGTGAGAGCGGTGCTGCGATGAAATCGCGGGTTCGTCGGCTGAGCATCGAAGGACACGCTGCGGCCATCCTGCCGCCTACCGTCGTTGAGGCCGTCAATGACACGCTCGACCCGACCACTCTGAGCGGTGTTGCGCACGTTCTGGTGCCTGCGTGGGTCGGTATCGATGCGGGCGACCGTTGCTTCCTTGAATGGGAAGGTACGCGCGCCGACGGCTCTGCCACGTCGTTCAGCGCAGTGCTTACGGGCGCGGAGGCCGATTCGGACGGAAAGATTGTCTTCGCGGTACCGGCATCGGCTGTTGTCCAGCTCGCTGGTGGTTCCGTACGTTTGCGCTACACGATCACCTTCAACGCACCGGCGTGGCGAAACGGCGAAGTACGCAGCGAACCGATCGTCCACCTCGAGTCGCCGTGGGTGACGCTGAAAGTCCTCGAAACGGCGCCACCTTTGAGTATCAACTCATCCCTGGTCGAACTCGCCACGCCGATCTTCCGTCTGGAAAAGCCTGTAATCACGCCTCCGGATGGCGCATACGTGACGCGCGTCGCTTCCGGTGGTATTCCGCCCTATCGTTATTCGACGGCGGACGGTGCCGTGGAGGTGGATGAACACAGTGGTCGCGTGGTTTCCTTGCGCAACGGCAAGGCACGGGTGATCGTGACCGATGCCCGTGGCAGCACCGCGGCGTACGAGGTCACGGTGAGCAAGGTGAGCCATCTGGTGGATCTTGGCTCGGATCAGTTTTACCAGCACGCCACGAACCTTGCCCAGCAAGGCGGTGGCCGCCTGCCCTGGGCTGCCGAATGGGATGCCATGCGCGCACTGTATGCGGGTGCACCCGATGTCGCTCCCGCGGCCGCCTGGTGCATCGATGGTGCGGGTAACCGGTTGCAGTATTGCGTCTACCCGAATACGGGTGCGCGTGAGGTCCGCCGCTCCTACCCGGGTGTCCGCAGTGAGGTCGAGGACGATCCGGAACGCTGGATCCCCATCGGCAAGCCGATGCAGGCCGCGCGGGCCTGGATGGTCATCCTGGCGAACGCTTAACCCATATGGCGCGTGCCCACCCGTCTCGGGCACGCGCCATTTTTCATGAGACGGTTCTTGGGAGAAGAACGCCATGCATGGCAGAAGAAGGATCAATACCGCGATGCCCCCGCTGGACTTCGCGATGGCCAATGGGGATGGCCTTGGGCGCTCCGCCGTCATCGATGATGGTGGCGAGGCGTTCGTGGTTCGTGCCGGGCCGTGGCGCAGCTACAAGCCGGGTGATGAAGTCACCCTTACCCTGCAGGGGTTCGATACCGTTGTTGCCACGGGCGTCTACGATGAGACCGCGGACGAGCGTTCCATCTGCCTCCGCATCCCATTCAGCCACTTCGCGCACCGGGTGGATGGCGACTACACCGCCGTGCTCGAACTCCGCCGGGGCGGCGCGCTCGTGTCGTCGGCAAGGCGCGATGTCACGATCAAGCTCAGTACGCCGGGGGAGCCGCCGGTGAAGACCTCGCTTCCATACGGTTCGTCCGATCTCTGCGCCGCCACCGTCGAGGGCGAGATCTACGCCGGGGCCTCCGTGGCCCACGTCGTGGTCCCGCCCTACAGCCATATGTCGCCGGGCGACAGGATCACCGTGGCGTGGGGCCGTCGCTTCATCGCGTTCCCGCCGGTGACGATGGCCCAGGTGGGCTTGCCCCTGGTCACGGCCATCGACGATCCGCTGCGCGATTGCAACGGCATGCAGGAACTCCGCCTCACCTGGCAAGTACATGATGTGGTGGGCAACTGGTCGGGCTGGGCACCGCCCGCTTATGTGTCGCTCCCCTATGTCACCGCGGATGCGCCCACGCCATGGATGGAGAACACGGTGGATGATGGCGGTGCCGTGTACGACATCCGCGCGCTGAAGATGCCGAAAGCGTTTGCCCGGGCGGAGGGCCATACGGCGCTCGGCACCGAGCGCATGACCCTGCACTGGGAAGGCATCACCGGCCAGGGCAAGTTCGAGGAGTGGATCTCCCGCCCCATGGCCGTGCGCCGCGACGGCGCCACCATCGATTTCGACATGCCCACATGGCTGCTGCGCAACGCCATCGGCGGCTGCGGGTATATCCATTACCAGATCCACCGCCACCCCACGCCACCGCGGCGCTCGGCCAGGCGCATCATCGAGGTGCCAGGCGAGCCGGCGCCGCTGCCGCCGCCCAGCATCTCGCAAGCCATGGGCGCGGTGCTCGATCCCTACCATGCGCGCGGCGGCGCATCCGTCTATGTGCCGGCGTGGCCCGGCGTGGGGCCCGCCGACGAATGCCACCTCGTGTGGCTGGGCACCACGGCCGACGGGCAGCCCACCATCTATCGTGAGGTGGCGACGGGGCGAGAGGCGCCACCTTCGGGCGAGCTCATTTTCCCGGTGCCGGCGCGCGAGGTGGGGCGCCTGGACAAGGGCCACGTACGGGTCTGTTACCGGGTAAGAACCTTCGCCGACGTGGAGCACCCGGGTGGCGTGCGGCGGGAATGCGTGCACACCCTGGATTCGGAGTGGCTCGAGCTGCGTGTGCAGCTCACCCAGTCCATGCCACGCATGGTCACCGACGATCTCAACGGCCTGCCCTTCCATGCCTTCGATTGCCTCGAGCGCCCCTCGCTCATGTTTCGCGCGCTGCAGGGCGTGTGGTGCGTGCGCGGCGGCCGTGACGGCATCGAACCCTTCCACGGTGGCACGTTCCTGGCCTGCCCTGACGACAGTGCCGCCCTGCATATCGATTTCGAGCAGCCGTGCGAGAGCGTCCGCTTCGGCTATGGTGCCTCGGGGCCCGGCGGCGCGGGCTCCCTGCTCCGCGTCGATGCGCTGAATGCGCGCGCCGAAGTCATCGGCGAGTCGGTGTTCACGGTGCCCACCGCGGGCCTTCCCGGGCTGTGGGTGCAACTGAAGGCCGAGGATTTCGGCGAACGCATCGCCGCCATCGTGGTTCGCAAGGCCACCAACGGCCTGTTCCGCCGGGTCACCGCGCAGCTCGATAACTTCACGCTCACCTGGTAGCCGCCGCCGGCTGGCGGCGCTACGCCGCCAGCCGGAACGCAAAACCGAAGTAGCGATCGAGCGACAGCTCCGGGTGGAATGGCACGGTGCAATGCCGTTGCGGGTTTTCCCAACGGTCCTGCAGCTCATACCCCAGCGCCGAAAGGCTGCCCAGGAAATCGCGCTCGGCGGTCACCCGGTACGGGCAGCAGGCCACGCCGATGTTCTGCACGGTGAAATACGACTGGCTGGGATGCACGGGCACGGAGTTCAGCAGCAGGAACCTCGGGCGCCGCGGCATGGCCGCGATGGCATCGGCCAACGTGTAGTCGAGGTATTGCAGCGAGCCCGCCGCGAACAGCACGTCGCAACCGTCCGCACCGGCCAGGTCGTCGGCGAACGCAAGCCGCCGCGCCTTGTCGTGGTCGGCGGCCCAGCGGGTGCCGGCGGCGTTCACGGCGGGCACGTCCTGCACGGTCCATGTCAGGCCGGCCGGGTACGTGAGGAACCGCTGGTAGGCGTAGTAGGCGATGCCGATATGGCCGCCGATATCGAAGATGCGCCGCGCGCCCTGCTCGAGGAACCGGCCCAGCCACAGGATCATCGGGTAGTCGTTGATATAGACGCGGCGCGTGCGCTCCCGGTACAGGTCGGCGGATTCGGCGTTGTCGTAACCCGCCGTGCGCGTCGGCGGGATGCTGGCCTGCGCGGCGGCGAACGTGGGAAACACGCCGCGGTAGATGTGGTGGGTGAGCGCGGTGTGGGCAAAGAAGCGGCGGGTGTATTGGGCTTCCTGCACGGCCCGCAGCATCGGGATGCGGCTTGGCTTTCCCTGCCAGATGGGCGTGGCGATGGGCGCGTTCATGGTGACCTTCGGGGCGTCGGGATCACCGCGAATCTGCGCCGATGGGGGCGGCCTGCCCATACGCCGTTTGGGGTGGTCGTATGGATAGGTGGTGAGATATCGCGTGGGGAGCGCTTGGGGGGTGGGTTTTTGCGGGCTGCCGAACGGTGTCGTGGGCCGTTATCGCCGGCAAGCCGGCTCCCACAGGACAAGGGGGGCGTGAGAAATTTCGGAATGTGCGTGACGTCAGCCGCGCTGGCGGGCGCGCATGTCTTCGCGCACGCGGTGCAGGCCGCGGTAGAGCCAGCGCACGGGGGCATACATGTGGAAGCCCGCGGTGGCGCGGGCGCGGCGCACCACGTAGAGCGAGCCGCAGGGCTCGTTGGTCGTGGCCAGCAGGCGCTTGTACTGGTTGTCGCCGTAGCCAAAGCTGATCCGCTCGCCAGGGAAGCGGTCGAGCAGGGCCTTGATGGCCTGGAATACCGCGACGGAGCCGATACCCACCTTGGCGATCGCTTCGTCGTAGCCCAGGTCGTCGACCAGGTAGGTGCCCGCGACACGGTAACCATGCACGTAGGCCAGCGGTTCGCCATCGCGCAGCACGAGGTGGCCCACGATGTGCCCCGCCGCCGCCAGCCGCTCGAACAGGGCTACCCGCATGGGGTGGTCCCACTGGATGGGCAGCTCGGCGTGGTGCCAGGTGCGGGCGTACACCACGTTCATGAGGCGGCAGTACTCGGCCATGGCGCCGGGCGTGTCGTACGTGTGCAGCGCGGCATCGCCGCCGAGCTTGCGGTAGGCGCGGCCCACCCGTTGCGTCAGGTCGGTGCGGCGCTTCTTGTCCATCTGCGCAAGCCACTCGGCTGAGCCAGCCTGGCCGTCGATCGTCCACTGGGTCTGCTCGAGCAGGTTGGCGGGGACGATGCGCATGTCGTCACCCTTCCCCAGCGCCGCCGCGAAGGCATTCGGCAACGGGCTTTCCTGGATGCGGATGACGCGGATGGCCGTGTCGCCGTGGAGCTGCCGGACGATGGCCAGCATGACGGTGGCACGGTCGGCCTCGGCCGCCACCACGCCCGCGCCCAGCAGGCGCAACGCGGCACCGTGGTAAAGGCTGACACGGCGGCCGGCGAGATCCAGGCGCGCCGTGTGTTTCACCGACAACAGCGGCGCGTAACCCACCATCGCGCCGGCGCCGTCGCGCACCACAACCACGTGCGGCACGGTGCCGTCGTCGCGGGCTTCCACCTCGTAGGCGATCCAGTCCGGATGCTGCACGATGCCGTCGCAACCGCCCGGCAGCTCGGCGAGGGCGGCCATTTCATCGCGCGCGGCGCGCAGGGCCGCCAGGGTGGTGAGGGTCGAGCACAGGTAGTTCATGGGCTGGCCTTCGCCGCGGCGTGCGGCACGATGGCGAACACGCGCGACAACGCGCGCCCGGGCGGGCCCAGCCTGCGGCTGATGCCTGCCATCAACTGGAGGTCGTCGGCCGTCCAGTAGCGCACCCAGGCGCTACCGGGGATGTAGACGGCCATGAAGGCCACCGCGCCCACCAGGAAGCCAAGCCGCGACGGGGTGGCCTCCGTGGCCGCCCAGGCCACGCCGGTGGCGGCGAGCCCGACACCGAACAGGCGCAGCATGGCGCCCAGCGGCAGGCCGCCCTGGGTGGCCTTGCGCAGGTAGTGCACGGCCAGGGCCATCTCCACGATGCGCGTGGCGGCGTACGTGGCCACCGCGCCCGCCAGGCCTAACGGGGGAATCAACACGCCGCCCAGCACCGCGTTCGATGCCAATGCCACCACTGCGATGCGGACGCGATCATCCTGGCGGTCGACGACGGTCTGGAACGCGGCGATGCCATTACCGATCAGCAGCAGGCCGCCGAGCACCAGCGTGGCCTCGATCGCGGGGATGGCATCGACATACCGCGTGCCATACATCAGCCGCACGATCTCCGGCGTGGTGACCACGCCGAGCCCGGCGATGCAGATGCCCACCGCCCAGTAGAACCGCGTGGCCTCGGAGAGGAAACGCGCGGCCTTCGCCGTGCCGCTCTCGCCGTAGGTCTTGGCCATGTAGGGCAGCAGCGTGGACGTGAGCCCCACGGAGAACAGCTGCACGGCGCCCCGCGTCAGCGTGCCGGCGATGGCGAAGTAGCCCACCGCCACCGAGCCGGCGAACGTGTTGAGCAGGAAGACCTCGATGGTGCCGGTGCGGAACGACCCCATCAGCACCAGCGTTGCGGTGAGCTTGAGGTGGCGGTTCACCCGCGCAGCCATGGCCTCGGGGATCTCGCCGGGCGCGTACGGGCGGCACAGGCGCCGGTACATGAGGCGGTTGATGAGGTTCAGCAGCAGGCACGCCACGGTGAACAGGGCCACGAACGAAAGCAGCCCCGCGTGCGTAAACATGGCGCCCAGCACGAGCAGCATGCCGACGACGCCACCCACCACGGTGGCGACGGCCTCGGGCTCGAAGCGCTCCTGGCCCTTGCCCACGGCCACCAGCATGGCGTAATTGGCCTTGGCCACGACGGCGACCACCACCAGCAGCATGATGGGCAGCAGCGACGCATCCCACTCCGCGGGCCGGAACACCGCCGCCACCAACACGAACAGGCCGATGACCACCAGCGAGCTCCAGCCCTGGATGCGCGAGAACCGCGCGGCCAGGCTCGAGGCCAGGCGCGGGTCGCCCATGCCGTCGGCCTCCGCGATGAACTTGGTCGATGACGTGGTCAGGGCATGGTTCGAGCAGACGATGAGCCACCCGCACAACCAAACCGTGAACGCGTACCGGCCGAAGTCGGCGGGGCCCAGTGAGCGGGCGATCCACACGCTCATCAACAGGCCGAGCGCGTACTCGATGTACGTCGACACGGTGACGATGCCCACGCTGCGCAGGACGTCGAGGCGGCGCGTCATGGCGTGGCCCCCGCGGCGACGCGGTCCGGGCCCGGAACGGGCGCCTGCGTGCCGGTGGCAAGCTTGCGGCCTTCGGCGGTCTGGCCAGCACCCGCCGGCTGCGCCATCATCCACTGCGCCACGCCTGCCCCGCGGTTGTTCCAGTTGAAACGCCGCACGGTGTCGTTGATGGCCGCGCACGCGGGCGCATAGGAATCGGCGATGGCGGCAAAGCGCTTCTTCAACGCGGCGGCCTGCGTGGCGTCGGTGGTGAAGTAATGGGCCGCCGCCACGGGCAGCCCGAGCTCCACCGTGTGGCCGTCGCTGTACCAGCCCTCGCTTTCCTGGATCTTCGTGATGGCCGCCGCCGGCGCCTGTGACGATGACCAGTACCACGCGATCTGCCCACCCGGCCCGGAGCAATCATTGCGCCAGTTGTGCGGCGATACGAGCAGCCTGGCGTCGATCCAGCCGTAACGCTCAAGGTAGCGGCCGAAATCCACGACCATCGGCGGGATGCGGGCATCGCCGGTCACCAGCCACGCATGCCACAGCCCGTCCACGATGTTCTCGCTCATCCACGGTGACGCGCCGCGCACGTCATCGGCGCCATGCGGGTCGTTCTCGTGCACGTTCCAGCTGTTGCGCCACGAACCGTCGTCACCCAGGCCGTCGGGGTTGTGCTTCTGGTGGTCGAACAACCAGCCGACGCGCTGGTCGATGCGCTCGCGGTCGCGCTTGTCGCCCGTGAGTTCGAACGCGGCGACGGTCTCGATCAGGCCGAGGCCGGCCAGGCGCTCGGTGAAATAATCCTTGGGCCCGCGGTACGGCCCCGGCGTGGTGTTCCAGCCCCCGCTGGCCCACAGGTCGGCCATCTTCGCGACGGTGGCGGCGTCGTGCATGCTGTCGTCGCCGGTCAGCGCCACGGCCAGCAGAATCGGTTCGATGTACACGTACTTGACGTCGCAGGGCTTTTCATCGGGCAGCCAGCCGCCCGCGCAGGAGGGGCTCACCGGCAGGCCATCGCGCTTGATGCCCGCCATGTACCAGCGGTAGCTCGCCTCGGCGGCCGCGAGGTAATCGGCGCGGCCCGTGCGTACGTAGGCCTTGAACAGGGTGGACGGCCGGTCGAACAGCCATGCCGTGGTGTCTTTCACCGGCAGCTCGCGTGCCCAGGCGAATTGCCCGTCCACGTAACGCGCATACGCCTCGCCCTTCGCGGCCACGCTCTGCGGGCCCGCGACCAGCGAGGCGGTAAGCCACTGCGGCGTCAACGTTGCCAGCGCCGCGGGCGTGCCCTTCACGAGGCCATCGGCGTACGGCCAGCCGGGCGCCGATGCCTTGCGCGGCTCGCCAAGCGCGAAATAGTACGTACCCTGCGCGCCACGGAACTGCGCCCGCACCGCGCGCACGCTGCCGTCGCGGAAATGCCAGGCCAGCATGACCTTGATGTCGGCCGGTACCTCGGCGCCTTTCGCGTCGAGGATGCGCACGTTGCGTGCGTCCTTCAGGACGCCCGGCGGGAACGGGATGCCGACGGACACCGGCAGCGCGGCATCCCCGCCCTGCCCGGCCACGCGCTTCACGTCGATCTTTTGCGCCGGCGGCGGCATGCCTTCGGCGGCGGCCGTGTCGGGGCCGAGCACGGAGGCGAGGGCCAGCAGGCACGCCAGCAGGAACAGGAACCACCGCGTCAGCGCACCGGTGTTCATGCCACCGACGCGATGGGCGTGGCCGCGGCCAGCTGATACTCCCAGCTGAGAGCGGTACGCACGATGAAATCGAGGTCGTCGTACTTCGGCTCCCAGCCGAGCACGGCGCGCAGCTTGTCGCTGCAGGCGATGAGCTGACCGATATCGCCCTGGCGCCGGGGCAGCTCCACCACGTTCAGGGGGTGGCCACCGACGCGCGCGACGGCGTCCACCACCTCGCGCACGCTGTAGCCGTGGCCGTAACCGCAGTTGAGGGTCAGCGAATCGCCGCCACCGCGCAGGTGGTCGAGCGCACGCAGGTGGGCGGCGGCCAGGTCGTCCACGTGGATGTAATCGCGCACGCCCGTGCCATCGGGCGTGTCGTAGTCGGTGCCATAGATGGTGATGCAATGGCGCTTGCCCACCGCGTGCTCGCAGGCCACCTTGATGAGCAGCGTGGCCTGCGGCGTGGAATGGCCGATGCGGCCCTCCGGGTCGCAACCGGCCACATTGAAATAACGCAGGATCACGTGGCGCATGGCGCCGGTGGCGGTCCAGTCCCGCAGCATCTGCTCCGACATCAGCTTGGAGGTGCCGTACGGGTTGGCGGGCCGCGTGGGCGTATCCTCGTCGGCGATGCCACACGCCGTGGCGCCATAGACGGCCGCGGTGGACGAGAAGATGAACTTGCCCACGCCCGCCGCCGCGCAGCACGCCAGCAGGTTGCGCGTGTTGCAGGTGTTGTTGCCGTAGTACTTCAGCGGGTCGCTCACCGATTCGGGCACCACCGTGTGCGCCGCGAAGTGCAGCACGGCATCCACCTGGTAGGCCTCCAGGGTGCGCGCCACGAGCTCGCAGTCGCCCACGTTGCCTTCGACGAATGCCGCGCCACGCACGGCATCGCGGAAACCGGTCGAGAGGTTGTCGATCACCACGACGCGCTCGCCGCGCGCCACCAGTTGCTGCACCGTGTGGCTGCCGATGTAACCGGCGCCGCCGGTGACCAGGACCGTGCTCATGCGTGCCTCCCCGCGGCGGGCGGGAAGTTCCGCGCCAGCCAGCCGCCGATGCCATCGACGAGCCGCGCGCGGTCGCCGCTAAGGATGTAGGTGTGGTCGGTTTCCGCGCGGTAGCTCGTGGTGATGCCCGGGTGGTCCATGACCTTGCCGAAGCATTCGCGGAACTGGCGCGCGTGGTTGAAGCAGTAGCTGATGCCGCCGGAGTAAACGAGGTAGAGCTTCATGCCGCGGCCCACCATGCCGGTGAAATCGGCGATCACCTCCTCGCGCGGCGCGGGCGCCACGGCGAAGACCGGATCGGCCGCGCCCTTGGCTTCCCCGCCGCCGCCACCGGCGCGGTGGCGCAGGAAGCGTGCCCAGCGCGCGGGGTCGAGCACGCGCGGCAGGTAGTGGCGCAGCTTGTAGCCCAGCGTGCGGTACGCGTAGCCATCGAGGAACACGGCGCCGCTGACGCGCGGGTCGCTGGCCGCCACGGTGTGCGCGTTCTGCGCACCGGAGCACAGGCCCACCAGCACGAAATTCTGGCAGCCGGCGCGCTCGGAGAGCAGCTTCATCGCGTCATCCACATCGGCGCACACCTGTTGGGTACGGGTCAGGCCGCCGCCGCTGGCGCCACTGTCACCCAGCGTGGAAAGATCGAAGCGCAGCGTGGGGTAGCCCGCGGCGTTGAGCTGCCGGGTGAGGTCCACGTGCAGGCGGAACGGGCCGATGCGATGCACGAGCCCGGCGTTGAGTACGATCACACCCGTCTCGCCCCACGCGCCATCGGGCACGCCGGCGATGCCGACAAGGTGGCGGGCGCGGCCGAATCGGAAGGCTTCCTCGCGCATCATGCTTCCTCCGCCAGGCGGCCGGTCACGGCCTGGATCAGCGGGTGCGACAGGATCGCTGCCTCGAGGCGGCGCAGGTCGGTCCAGGGCGTGGGCGGCGCGATGGCCGCGACCTTGCCCCGGCGCGAGACCAGGTGTTCCCAGCGCGGTGCGCCACCGGCGGGCATGGAGTCGAGCACCAGCGTGGGCACGCTGGCCGGCTGCACGCGTAGCGCGGTGATCTGGCGGCGCAGGCTGTCGCCGATATCGAAGCCCAGCCACTGTTCGGCCACGTCGGCGTGCGAGCGCGGCTGGTTGAAGCGGTCGGCATCCTCGCGCAGCGCGGCCTGCATGGCATCGAGGGCGGCGACGTAGTCGTCGCCATCCACCACCGGGTCCCACGCGATCACCTCGGCGAAACGGGCGCGGTCGGCAGCCGCCAGCGCGATGCTGCCGCCCAGCCGCGCACCGAACGCGACGATGCGGTCCACGCCCGCGCGCGAACGCAGCTCGCCCGCCGCGGTGACCGCATCGCCCACGCAGCGGTTCCAGTCCACTTCGGCGCTGTACCCGGCTGAATCGCCGGTGCCGTGGTAATCGAAACGCAGCACCGCCACGCCCTGCGCGGCCAGTTGCTGCGCCAGCTGGCGATGCAGGCGGTGGGTACGGATCAGCTCCTGCCCCAGCGGCGGGCACATCAGCACCGCGCGGCGCGGCGGCGTGGCGGGTGCGTGGTACATGCCGAACAGGCCGCCATCGGCTCCGAAGAAGAACGGCAACTCGGGGTCGTGTCGCATGCTGCTTACCTCCTGTAGACCACGCCGACGAAGAACTCGCTTTCGCGGTAGCTCTGGCCCACGGCGTCGCTGTTGCGGCGCTCGCGTGCCACGGATGCATGCCAGCTCCAGTGGCGGTTCCACTGCTGGCCAAGGTCGAGGCCCATGCGCACCGTGTTGTCGCGGCGCGCTATCGCGTCGTAATTGAGCCGGTCGTAGGTGCCGAAGCCGGTGAGGGTCAGGGTCGGCGAGAGGCGGTAGCCCACGCCCGCGCTGATGCCCTTGCCGGTCTGGTCGAAGGTGCGGTCGTCGATGTAGCGCAGGCGGTTCCATGCCGGCGACACCGTGATGGTGAGGCGCTCGCTCTTCCAGCTCCACGTCGCGTCGAGCCGCTTTTCCTTGTAGACCTGCGACCCGATCACGGCACTGCCGATGCCGATGCCCGTCAGGCTGCCGCGGCCAAGCCCGCCGGTGTTGGCGAACGGGTCGATGGCCTCGGCACGGCTGGCGCTGTCGGCGGCGCCCAGGCCGTAGACCGTGGGCGAGGTCATGAGATCGGTGGCCGCGTCCGCGTACTGGTACGCGCCCGTGATGGTGAGCGAGTTGCGGATGGTGGGCTGCCAGCCCAGTTGCAGGCGCAGCAGCGGCGCGGAGCGGTCGCGGCCCTGGTTGAAATCCAGCCGCGTGCCGCCGGCCATGATGTTGGCGTCGAAGTGGGCCAGCTGGCTGGTATAGCGCAGGTAGGCTTCCTTGCGATCGTAATCGGCGCTGCTGGGCTGGTTGTCGAAGTTCACGTGCTGGAACTCGACATTGCCCGAGATCGTGTCGGTGGGCGTCAGGTCGCGGAACAGGCGGAACGCCGCCAGGCCGCGCTTCGAATCGAAGTCGTCCACCTTCGAGGCATAGCTGTTGATGAAGCGCAGCTCCACCTGGGCGCGCGTGGAATCGCCAAAGCGCAGCTTCAGCGTGGGCCCGAGCGCCAGCACGTTGGTCTGCTGCTGGTTATCGGGCGAATCGGCCGAGAGCTGGTCCACCGGCTGCACGCCGGCGTAGTCCTCCACCGCGAAATCCAGGCGATCGGGCATGATCGTCCAGTTGCCCTGGCCGGCCAGCTGGGTCTGGGTCTGCGAGTCGAAGTGGTTCTGCAGGTACTTGCGGTACTCGAACGTGCCGGCCACGTTGGCCTGGAACGTGGAGCCCATCTGGGTGAACTGGAACGTCGCGCCGGGCGTCAGCACGTTCTCGCTCACCGGGTTATCCGATGACAGCGCGATGTTGTTGCTGTGCTCCAGCCCCGCGTACAGCGAGTAATCCAGCGTGCCCGCCTGGCCCAGCGCCGGCAGGCACGCCAGGCCCAGCGCCACCGAACAGGTGAGCTTCTTCAAGGCCGGCATGTTCCCTCCCCTGGCCCCAAGGCTCACGGCGATTCGTTGAACACCACGCCGGCGAGCTTGGCGGGGTCGAAATTGGCGACGGCCTGGTTGATCGCCGCCGGGGTGTCGCGGCCGTAGCCGGCCACCAGCACCACGAAATCGGCCAGGTCGGAGAGGATGCGGGCATCGGGCGCGCCCTTCACCGGCGGCCCGTCGAGGAACAGGTAGCGGTCGGTGTAGCGGCAGCGCAGCGAATCCAGCACCGCGCGCATGCGGAACGACGAGAAGTACTCGCTGCTATTTTCGCGCGCCTTGCCGGCCGGGATCATGCGCAGGCGCGGCACGCCCGTCTGGTACATGATCGAGGCGATGCCGCGCGAGGGGTGCTCGAGGAAATCGACGAGGCCACCGGTGGTGGGCTCCACGCCGAGCGCCTTGTGCTGGTTCGGGTAGCGCAGGTTGGCGTCGATCAGCAGGCTGGTCTTCGACTCGTCGAAGGCGAAGGCCGTGGCCAGGTTGCGTGCGACGAAACTGCCGCCCGAGCGCGGGCTCACCGAGCACACGAGGGTGATGAAGTTGCTGTCGCCACCCATCTCGAGCAACCGCGTGCGGATGCCGCGGAACGCATCGGACTGCTGGCGGACGGATTCCTCGCGATGGATGAGGCGCTTGCGCTCGCAGTCAATCGGCGACAGGGCGCCCTGCTCCTCGCGCATCCGCGCGATGGAATGGTTCGGCGTGGCATGCGCGTCGTCGTGGGCGGTGGCGAGCACGTCGCCGATGTCGATGTTGTTCACGGCCATCTCGAATGTCCTTTAGCCCTTCAGGCGGAGCCAGATCACGAGGAGGTACACCATGCCGACGCCAAGCACGATCATGCCCAGCATCATGTTCTGCACCTGGCTGCGGCGACGGTCGCGCGGCGTCGGGTAGAACGGCACCGAGGCAAGCACGGGGAACCCGGTGGCCAGTTCCAGCTGCGCGACGGAGCGCACGCGCGGGTCGAAGCGGGCCACCATGAACAGCAGGCCCAGCGGCACGGCCAGGGCGAGCGCGAGCCCGGCGAGGCCAAAGTGCATGAAGCGCAGGCCCGAGGGCACCAGCGGCATCACGGCCGGGTTCTGCACGAGGAAGTTGAGGCCACGCTGTTCGGCATCGAGGTTCATCGACACGCGGGCGTTCTCGCGGCGCTTCAGCAGGTCCTGGTACACATCGCGGTTGACGTTGTAGTCGCGGGTGAGCTCGGCCACCACGTTCTCGGAGTTGGCGATGCGCTTGCTGCGCTCCAGCTCGGCCTGCAGCATGCCTTCGCTGGCGCTGACGCGCGAGGCGCTGGCGGCGGCGTCGGCACGGGTCTGCGCCAGCTGGATGCGCATCTGCTGGTACACCGGGTTCATGGCGACGGTGTGGTCCACCGGCGTGCCGCTGCCCACGGGGCGCGTGGCATCGGCCGTGGCCATCTGCCGGCGCACGTCCTCGATCTGGTGGCGCAGGCGCACCACGTCGGGGTATTCGTCGGTGTAGGTCAGGCGCAGCTTGTCGAGCTGGCCCTGCAGGTCGGCCAGCTGGGTCTGGTACACCCCACCCACCGTCTGCACGGCGTTGACTTCGGATTCGCCATTGAGCTGCGACGACAGCGCGCCGGCCTGCGAGACCTTCTGCATGTAATCCATGCGGTTGGATTCGATCTGCGTGCGCAGCTGGCTGATGCGCGAGTTGGTGTCGGTCTCGCTGCCCGGGCGGGCGTCGGCGTTGGCTTCGCGGTAGGCCTTCAGCTTGTCCTCGGCATCGGTCAGCTTGGTGCGGTAGGCCTCCACCTGGCTGTTGATGAACTCGTAGGCCTCGCGGCTTTCCTGCTGCTTCGACGCCAGGCTCTCGCTGATGAACAGCTGGCCGAATGCGCGGGTCACCTCGAAGGCGCGCCGCGGATCGGAGTCGAAATAGCTGATGGTGATGAGGTTGTCGCGGCTGTTGGCGATCTTGGTGCGCGCCTTGATGCCGTCGATGATCTTGTCACGCTCCACCGGCGAGGGGTGGCTGGCCGTCCAGCCGCCGGTCTTCAGCACGTCGTCGAGCACCTTCTGGCTGAAGATCACGTCGCGGGCGATGCCGGCGCGGTTCTTCGTGCCGGTGGCGGAGGCGGCGCCTTCCATCAGCGGCGTGATGATGCTGCTCTCCTGCGCCAGGATGGTCACCGAGGCCTCGTACTTCTTCGGCCAAAGCGCCCCCACCAGCAGGGCCACCAGCGCGATGCCGGCGAACACCATGCCCATGGTGAGGCGGCGGCGGCGTGCTTCGCCCACCAGGGCGGGCAGCATGCCCGTGAACGGAACGACTTCACCACTCATCGATATTTCCTCAGAAGGTGCGCTGCGGAACGGTGATCACGTCACCCGGCTGCACCGGGTAGTTATTGGCCAGGTCGCCCTGCTGCAGGATCTTTTCCAGGCGCACCGAGTACGCCTGCGTGCTGCCCTTGTCGGTGTGGCGGTAGAGCTCGGTGCGGTCGGGCGCGGCGAACTCGGTGGTACCGCCCGCGGCCAGCACCGCGTCGAGCACGGTCATGCCCTGGCGATACGGGATCGAGATGGGGCTGCGCACGGCGCCGGTGACGCGCACGCGCGAAAGGTATTCGTGGCTGCGCAGCGCGGTGAGGATCACCGCCACCTGCGGGTCGCGGATGAACTGGCCCAGCTTCTGCTGGATCTCGCTACCCACCTGGTCGGTGGTGCGGCCACCGGCGGCGATGTCGCCCACCAGCGGCACGGTGATCTTCCCGTCCGGGCGTACCGGCACGCTGACGCTCAGGTCGGGGTTATGCCAGACGGTGACCTGCAACTGGTCGTCCACGCCGATGAGATACGACTCAACCACCGGACTTTCCGCATCGGCCTTCGGCGGCGGCAGCGAGCTCCCCCCCGTGGCGCACGCTGCCAGTTGCAAGGCGGCGACGATGACGGCGACGCGATTCCAATGCTTCATGATGACCACCCGCCCCTGTGTGTTTCACTCGGCCGGTATCGTCATTTCAACCGCGTGCCGCGTCCATTCCGACAGCCCGCCTATGCCATCCGGCCGACGGTGTGCGCAGCGGCTTTGGGGGATCATGGACCTCCCCCGGGATACCGCTGGACGAGCCGGTGCCTGTACTGGAATACATCGTGGCGCGCCTGCTCCACCCTGCCGTGCAAGCCCTGCTCGTCGGCCTCGCGGCCACCGCGCTGGTGCTGCTGCGCCGGCCACGCGCGGCGCTGGCCACGGGGCTGCTGGCGGTGGCGTGGATCTGGGTGGCGTCATCGCCCGCGCTGGCGCTGGGGCTGCGCCAGGGGCTGGTGGCCCCGGCAGCGGCGCCCACGCGCGCGGGTGCCATCGTCGTGCTGGGTGGCGGTGCCATACCGGCAGGCCCGTGGTCGCGCAGCGGCACCCGCGCGGGCATGGGGCTCAACCTGTGGCGCGAGGGCTACGCGCCCCTGGTGCTGGTCTCGGGCAGCGACCAGGCACAGGCGCTGGCGGCCGGCTATACCCTATCCGGCATACCGGCGGCCGACCTGCGCGTGGAAGCCCTTAGCGCCAACACCCACGAGAACGCGCGGAATTCGGCGGCGATGCTGCGCGCGAACGGGCTGGGCGACATCGTCCTCGTCACCTCGCCCATCCACATGCGGCGGGCACAGGCGGCGTTCCGCCACGAGGGCATACGCGTGGCCCCGGCACCCGCGCCCGACGATGACGATGCCGTGCTGGCGGCCTCGGCCCGCTGGCTGCCGCGGCGCGAGGCGCTGACCATGACCGCGCGCTGCGTGCGCGAATACGCGGCGTTGTGGGTCTACGCGCGGCGGGGCTGGATTTGAAGCGAGGGGTTACGGGTCGCCCGTTTCGATCTGCAGGCTGGTCTTGCCGTCGCGGCGGATGAGGCCCGGCCCGAACTGGGTGACCTTGCCGTCCTTCAGCACCACGGTGTAATCCTTGTGCGAGAACGAGAAGCGGCCGGGGCGGCGGTCGAGCCAGCTGACCACTTCGTAGCCGATGATGCTGCGGTCGGAATCCGGGGGGCCGAGGCGGTCGAACACCTCGTCGCGGCCCATGCCCACCTCGAGCCGCGAGACCCTGGTGGCCATGCCGGCGCAACCGGCGAGCCCGGCGGCGGCGAAAGCCACGATGATCAGACGTTTCATCGGCACCCCGGTGAGCAACGGATGCCCGGATGGTAACCCACCGTCGCAAAACGATGCGAGCCGGTTAGCATGGGGGCTCGCCTGCCCCGGGGAGCCTCGATGGCGCTGTTCGAAAGCATGATCCTGCTGTCGCTGCTGGCGGTGGTGCTGCTGCGCCTGTCACGCCAGCTGGCCCTGCCCTACCCGACCATCCTGGCGGCCGCCGGCACCGCCGTGGCGGCGCTGCCCTGGGCGCCGCACATCGACATGGACCCGAAGCTGGCCCTGGTGCTGTTCATCGCGCCTGTGCTGATGGATGCCGGCTTCGACATGCCGCCACGCACGCTGCGCCGGTTCTGGCTGCCCACGGTGAGCCTGGCGGTCGTCGCCGTGGTGCTGACCACCGCCGGCGTCGCCTGGCTGGGCATGGCGTGGGCCGGCATGCCGGTGGCGGCAGCGGTCGCCCTGGGCGCCATCGTGGCCCCGCCCGACGCCGGCGCCGCCACCGCCATGCTTTCCCGGTTGCGCCTGCCCCGCCGCACCGTGCAGGTGCTCACCGCCGAGAGCCTCCTCAACGATGCCTCGGCCCTGCTTATCTTCGGCGTCGCGGTGCGCACCGCCATGGCCGGCGATGGCCTGGCGCGGACGGTGCCCATGCTGTTCCTCGCGGTGCCCGGCGGCCTGCTGCTTGGCTGGCTGCTGGGCAAGGTGCTCATCCAGCTTTCGCGCCAGCTGCGCGGCACGCTCAGCGCCACGCTATCGCAGTTCGCCGCGGTGTTCGGCGCGTGGATCATCGCCGAGCAGCTACATGTCTCGGCCATCCTCTGCGTGGTGGCCCTCGCCATGACCGTGGCCCATGTCACGCCCGGCGAAACGCCACCGCGCGATCGCGTGCACGCTTATTCCGTCTGGGCGGCGGTGGTGTTCATCTCCAACGTCATCGCCTTCCTGCTGGTGGGCCTGCAGGCGCGCACCATCGTGTCGCGGCTGGCGGGCCCCGAGCTCACCCACGCGCTGTGGTTCGCCGGCGCGGCGTTCCTGGTCTGCGTCGGCGTGCGCTTCGCGTGGGTCATGATCTACAACGCGCTGCTGCGCCGCTTCCGCAAGGGCGTGCCCAATCCCACGCCGCAGCAGGGCCTGGTGGTGGCGTGGTGCGGCATGCGCGGCCTGGTCACCCTCGCCACCGCGCTGGGCCTGCCCGATGACTTCCCGCAGCGCGACCTCATCGTGCTCACGGCGTTCGCCGTGACGGTGGGCACGCTGGTCATCCAGGGCACCACGCTGGCGTGGCTGGTGCGCGTGCTCAGGTTCCCGCCCGATACCTCGATGCAGGACGATGCCTCGCGCGTGCGCCTGCGCCTGCTCGATGCCGCGGAAGCGACGCTGGAGGGCGAAGCCAACGACGAGCCCGCGCGGCGGATCCGCGAGCACTACGCCGATGCGCGGCAGGAAGCGGAGGCCGGGCGCGATTCGGTCACCGGCACGCGCATGTCGGCGCTCAAGCGCAAGGGCCTGCAGGCGAAGCGGCACATGCTGCTGGAGATGCGCCACAAGGGCGAGATCGACGACGATGTGTTCCACCTGCTCGAGAACGAACTCGACTGGTCGGAACTGGCCGTCACCTCACCCGATGACCGCGAAATCGTCGAAGGTTGATGCTTTTGTGGGAGCTCCCACAAGCGATTGTTCACCTTGATGACGTCGGCGCCGGCAATTGGCCAACGGGCTTCCCATGCGGGTCGAGCGTATGCCCCTCGGCATCGGTATCGTGCTCGCCCGCGTTGCGCACGCGCTGGGTCACGCCCGTGGCGGGTTGCACCGGCGCAAGGCCGCGCTCGGTGGCGCCGGCATCCGACGCCGGCTTGATCGGCGCGGCGGCGGGGTTGGCCTGCATGGGAGCCGGTGCGCTCGATGGCGCAGCCTGCGCGAGCACGGCAGGCGCGGCGATGAACAGAAGCAGGGCAAGGCAAGGACGCATGGGGGCTCCCTTCACGGCGCCGGGATGGCGCGTCTTGGCATGGACCGTAGCCCCGCGCGTGTGAACGGGGTGCCTGCCTGCTAGGCTCGGGCCTTCCCGCCACGGAGACGCCCCATGCTGCTTGCGCTGTTCCTAGCCTTTGCTGGCGCCGGCCCCGCCGCCGCTGCCGACGGATTCAACGCCCGGGTGCAGGCCGCCAAGGCGCTGGAGCAAAAGCCCGACGGCAAGGCATGGCAGGCGAAGCTGTGGGACACGATAGGCAACCCGGCCACCGATGCGTTGAAAGGTTGCATCGCAAGCAACGCCCCGGCAGACAAGCGCGCGTTCTCGCTCGTGGCGAAAGTGGATGGCCAGGGCCGCTCCACCGAGGTCGCTGTGAGCCCCGCCACGCCCGTGGCGAACTGCTTCGCCGGGCAGTTCGCCAACTGGGCGCTGCCGATGCCACCGAAGGCCCCGGCACCGTATCCCATCGAGATCGATGTCTCGATGGATTAGTTCAGCTCATCCGGGTGCGGCCCCATGCGGTTGCCACGGTCGAGTTTCGCGATCGCGGCCATGTCCTCGGCCGACAGTTCGAAATCGAATACGTCGATGTTCGAACGGATGCGCTCGGGTGTCACCGATTTCGGGATCACCATGTGGCCCAGCTGCACGTGCCAGCGCAGCACCACCTGCGCGGGTGTCTTGCCATGCTTCTTGCCAAGCTGCACCAGCGTCTCGTTCTTCAGCAAATCACCGCCCTGGCCCAGCGGGCTCCAGGCTTCGGTGATGATGTCGTGCTTGCGATCCGCGGCGACCACATCGTTCTGCGCGAAATCCGGATGCAGTTCGATCTGGTTCACCACCGGCGCGACGCCGGTTTCCTTCACGATGCGATCCAGATGCGCCGGCTGGAAATTGCTGACGCCGATGGAACGGATGCGGCCCTCGTCGCGTAGCTTGATGAAGGCTTTCCACGTATCGACGTAGCGGTCGTGCTTCGGCGTCGGCCAGTGGATCAGGTACATGTCGAGGTAATCGGTGCCGAGCTTCTTCATGCTGGCGTCGAAGGCGCGCAGCGTGCTGTCGTAGCCCTGCTCCGCGTTCCACAGCTTGGTGGTGAGGAAGATATCGCCGCGCGCGATGCCAGCACCGGCCAGCGCGTGGCCCACGCCTTCCTCGTTTTTGTAGATGGCCGCGGTATCGATCGAGCGGTAGCCGGCCTGCAGCGCTTCCTCGACGGCGCGCTGGGTTTCATCGTTGGGGATCTGGAAGACGCCGAAGCCGAGCTGCGGGGCCTTGTGCCCATCGTTGAGGGTAAGAAGCGGGACGGAATGCGCCATGCCTTGTCTCCTTGGGGAGTGGGAAACCACCCGGGATGATGCCGGGTGGTGCCGCATGCAAGGCGTGATGGATCAGTCGTGGCGCGCGCTGTAATGCGTCTCGACGTAGTTGTCGAGGATGGCGACGAACTCGTTGGCGATGTTGTCGCCGCGCAGCGTGGCCTTCTTCTCGCCATCGATGAACACGGGTGCCGACGGTGCCTCGCCATTGCCCGGCAGCGAGATGCCGATGTTGGCATGCTTGGATTCGCCCGGGCCGTTGACGATGCAACCCATCACCGCCAGCGTGAGGTTCTCGACGCCGTCGTACTTCACGCGCCACTCCGGCATGCGCTCGCGCACGTGGCCCTGCACCGTCTTGGCCAGTTCCTGGAAGAACTCGCTGGTGGTGCGGCCGCAGCCGGGGCACGCGGTGACCAGCGGCGTGAACGCGCGCAGGCCCATGGTCTGCAGCAGCTCCTGCGCCACGATGACCTCGGCCGTGCGCGACTGGCCGGGCTCGGGCGTGAGCGAGATGCGGATGGTGTCGCCGATGCCTTCCTGAAGCAGCACGGCGAGCGCCGCGGCCGAGGCGGTGATGCCCTTCGAGCCCATGCCGGCCTCGGTGAGGCCCAGGTGCAGCGCGTAATCGCCACGGCGGGCCAGGTCGCGGTACACCGCGATGAGCTCCTGCACGCCCGAGACCTTGCACGACAGGATGATGCGGTCGCGGGCCAGGCCCAGGTCCTCGGCGCGAATGGCCGAATCGAGCGCGGAGCGGATGAGCGCCTCGCGGGCCACGTGGCCGGCATCCCACGGATCGGCGCGGCGGCCGTTCTCGTCCATCAGCGCCGCGACCATGCTCTGGTCGAGCGAGCCCCAGTTGGCGCCGATGCGCACGGGCTTGTCGTAGCGGATGGCCATCTCGATGATCGACGCGAACTGGCTGTCCTTCTTCTTGCCGAAGCCCACGTTGCCCGGGTTGATGCGGTACTTGGCCAGGGCCTCGGCACAGGCCGGCTCGCCCTCGAGCAGCTGGTGGCCGTTGTAGTGGAAATCGCCGATGAGGGGCACCGAGACGCCCATCATGTCCAGGCGCTCGCGGATGCGTGGCACCGCCGCGGCGGCCGCCGGGGTGTTCACCGTGATGCGGACCATTTCCGAGCCGGCGCGCGCCAGCTCGGCCACCTGTTTCGCCGTCGATACCGGGTCTTCGGTATCGGTGTTGGTCATGGACTGCACCACGATGGGCGCGCCACCACCCACCTGCACCTTGTCGATGTGGACGCCGGTGCTGGGGCGGCGGGGTTCGGCTTCCGCGGGACGCGGGCGGGTCGGGTCGTCGGTCATATCGGGGCATTTTAGCGCAACCGGATGACAAGCCGGGGGACGGCCCCGGCCAGCCCTGTGGGAGCGCGCTTGCGCGCGATGGGTGCTCGCGGCAAGCCCTATCGCGCGCAAGCGCGCTCCCACAAGGGTCGGCGGGGGTCACGCGGCGTCGATATGTGGAGTCGATACACTCGCCCCCATGAACCTGCACCGATCCACCGCCTTCTCCACCCGCCAGTTCGCCGAGCAGGCGCTTAGCCGCAGCGCGGGGGCGCCGCTGATCGGCGGCAACGCCGTCGACCTGCTCATCGACGCCCAGGCCCACTTCGATGCCTGGCTCGACGCCATCGGCAAGGCGAAGCGGCATGTGTTCCTCGAGAACTACATCGTCCGCAACGACCGCATCGGCCAGGCCTTCCTGGCCGCCCTGGTGGAGCGGGCCCGTGCCGGCGTCTTCGTGGCGGTCATCGCCGACTGGGCCGGCTGCCTGGGCCAGTCGCGCAGCAGCTTCTGGAACCCGCTGCGCGCGGCCGGGGGCGAGGTTCGCATCTACAACCCGCCGCGCCTGGGCAGCTCGTTCGGCTGGATCAGCCGCGACCACCGCAAGGTGCTGGTGGTCGACGGCGAGGTGGGCTTCCTCTCCGGCGTGTGCATCAGCGAGAAGTGGCTGGGCGAGCCGGCCCGCGACGTGCCGCCTTGGCGCGACACGGGCGTGATGCTGCGCGGCCCGGCCGTCACCGAGATCGAGCGGGCCTTTACCGACAGCTGGCGTGACGCCGGCCCGGCGGGCCTGCCGGACGACCCTCGCATCGTCCACCCCGCGCACGAGGGCACGCAGGCGGGGGACGTCGACCTGCGCGTCATCGCCACCCAGCCCAGCACGGCCGGCATGTACCGGCTCGACCAGATGGTCGCGGCCATGGCGACGAAAACCTTGTGGCTCACCGATGCCTACTTCGTGGGCGTCGCGCCTTATGTGCAGGCGTTGTCGGCCGCGTCGCGCGATGGCGTGGACGTGCGCCTGCTGGTGCCGGGCACCAGCGATATCCCGATGGTGGCCGGCATGTCCCGTTCGGGCTACCGGCCCCTGCTGAAGGCCGGCATCCGCGTGTTCGAATGGAACGGCTCCATGCTGCACGCGAAGACCGCCGTGGCGGATGGCCGGTGGGCACGCGTGGGCTCCTCCAACCTCAATATCGCCAGCTGGCTGAGCAACCGCGAGATCGATGTGGCCATCGAGAACGCCGCCTTCGCCCAACAGCTGGCCGCGCAGTACGAGGAAGACCTGGAAAACGCCACCGAGATCCTGCTACGCGGCAGCCGCCGCCGCGCGGGCAACGAACGCATGCGCAGCCGCACGCCCCGCCCGCCCCGGCCGAAACACGGCGGCGGCAGTTCCAGCCGCGCGGCGGCGGGCGCGTTGCGCATCGCGAATACCGTGGGCGCGGCCATCACCCACCACCGCGTGCTGGGCGATACCGAAAGCGGCCCCGTGCTCGCCGGCGCGCTTGCCGCCATCGTGCTGACCACGGTGGCCGTGCTGTGGCCCGCCGTCATCGCGTGGCCGCTTGCGCTGATCGGCGCGTGGTTCGCGGTGAATTTGACGGTGAACTGGTTCGCGCTGCGCCGGCACCGGCGTAAGAATGCGGCGGATGATGTGGTGCCCTGACAGGCGCCAGGGCTGTGCTTCCTGTAGGAGCCCGCTTGCGGGCGACCTCTTTCGCGATACCGCCGCAGGGCCTGTTGCGCTTGGCGAAAAGATGTCGCCCGCAAGCGGGCTCCTACAAAAAATCAGTGACGGGATTTGAAGGTCAGCGGCTGCGTGTCGGTGCGTGCCGCTGGCGTGGGGCCGCAGCTGTTGCACGAACCGCAGCCATCGCCGCAGCTGCCGGAAGCGCCCGCCGGCTGCACCTTCTTGCCGATCGCGCGCAGGATCCCCGGCCGCCCTTCATGGTTGAGGCTGGCGGACACGCCGGCCATCACGCGCGTCGAGGTTTTCGGCAGCAGCTTGCGAAAGGCCACGTAGGCGCTGGCCAGCACGATCGCGCCGATGATGACGGTTTCGATGACCTGGAAGCTGCTCACGAGAGCGCCCTCGCGATCTGGTAGGTGGCGAACGAGGCGAGGTACGCCAGGCCGAAGAGGTAGCCCGCGGCGATGGCCACGTTGCGCCAGGAGTTGGTTTCGCGGCGGATCACCGCCAGCGTCGACATGCACTGCGGCGCGAACACGTACCACGCCAGCAGCGACAGCGCGGTGGCCAGCGACCACGAGTGCGCGATGACCGGGCCCAGCTGCGAGGCGACCGTATCGTCGCTGCCCGACATGGCGTACACCGTGCCCAGCGCCGCCACGGCCACTTCGCGCGCGGCGAGGCCGGGCACCAGCGCGATGCAGATCTGCCAGTTGAAGCCGATTGGCGCGAAGATGTACTGCAGGCCACGGCCCAGCATGCCAGCCAGGCTGTAGTCGATAGCCGGCTGCGTGGCGCCGTCGGGCGGCCCCGGGAAGCTGGACAGGAACCACAGCAGCACGGTGAGCGCGGTGATGATGCCGCCCACGCGCTTCAGGAAGATCAGCGCGCGCTCCCACAGCCCCAGCGCCACGTCGCGCACGTTCGGCAGGCGGTACGAGGGCAGCTCCATGATGAGCGCGTGCTCGCTGCGATCCTTGCGGAAACGTTTCATCACGAAGGCCACGCCCAGCGCGCTGAAGATACCGGCGAAATACAGCACGAACAGCACGATGCCCTGCAGGTTGAACAAGCCCACCGCGCGGTTGGGGATGAACGCGGCGATAAGCAGCGTATACACCGGCAGGCGCGCCGAACAGGTCATGAGCGGCGCCACCAGGATGGTGGTGAGGCGGTCGCGCGGGTCGTTGATGCTGCGCGTGGCCATGATGCCGGGGATGGCGCAGGCGAAGCTCGACAGCAGCGGGATGAACGCGCGGCCGGTGAGGCCCACCTTGAACATCATGCGGTCGAGCAGGAACGCCGCGCGCGGCAGGTAGCCCGATTCCTCGAGGATGAGGATGAAGAGGAACAGGATGAGGATCTGTGGCAGGAACACCAGCACCGCGCCCAGGCCGGCGAAGACGCCATCGTTGAGCAGGCTGTGCAGCGCGCTGTCCTGGGGCAGGAACCCGGTGACCCACGCGCCGAGCGCGGCGATGCCACCCTCGATGGCATCCATCACCGGCTGCGCCCACGAGAACACGGCCTGGAAGATGAGGAACATCAGCACCGCGAGGATGCCCAGGCCGAACACCGGGTGCAGCGCCCAGCGGTCGATCGCATCGTCGATGGCCACCGTATCGCGCGACGTCGTGACGGTATCGGCGAGGATGGCGCGCACTTCGGCGTGCAGTTGCTCGACGTTCGCCGAATCGATGGCCGACGGTTGCACCTGCGGCACGACGGCGTCGATGCGTTCGATCAGCGCCTTCGCGCCCCCGCGCTGCACGGCGATGGTTTCCACCACCGGCACGCCCAGCCGGCGCGAGAGCGCGGCGGTATCGATCACCAGGCCGCGGCGGCGGGCCGCGTCCATCATGTTGAGGGCGAGCACCACGGGGCGGCCGAGCCGGCGCACTTCGAGCACGAAGCGCAGGTGCAAGCGAAGGTTGGTGGCGTCGGCCACGCAGACGATGAGGTCTGGCGCGGCCTCGCCCGGGTAGCGGCCCTGGCAGACATCGCGGGTAATGGCCTCGTCGGGGCTGGTGGCGTCGAAGCTGTACGCGCCCGGCAGGTCGAGGATATGCAGCGTGCGGCCGGAGGGCGCGGTGAAACGGCCCTCCTTGCGCTCGACGGTGACGCCGGCGTAATTGGCCACCTTCTGCCGGCCACCGGTGAGCTGGTTGAACAGCGCGGTCTTGCCGCAGTTCGGGTTGCCCACCAGGGCGATGCGCATCGTCGCGGTGCTCATGCGGCACCCTCCACCGTCACTTCCACGCGTGCCGCCTCGGTCTTGCGCAGCGCGAACCGGGTGGAACCGATCTGGATGAGCAAGGGATCGCCCCCGAGCGGCCCCCGCGCCACCAGCCGCACCGGCTCGCCCGCGACAAAGCCCAGGTCGCGCAGGCGCTGCGCGATGGGGTCGGCGGGATGGGCATCGGTGACGTTCTGGACCACGGCTTGGGCACCTTTCGGCGCGTCGGACAGGCGCACGGGATATCTCAAATAAGAACTGTTCGCAATTATAGACAAATCTGAGGCCTGCGTCTCTCCCGCAGGCCCCGTGGGGGAGACCGGGCGTTTATGATTTGCATTACGCCTTTCGGAGACCCTTCATGCCGGCTGTTGAACTGACCCGCGACGGTAGCGTCGCCCGCCTGCTCATGAACCGACCGGAGGTGCACAACGCCTTCGACGACACCCTCATCGCCGACCTCACGGCCGCCATCGACGAGGTCGACGCCGATCCCACCGTCCGCGCCGTGGTGCTCACCGGCGAGGGCGCAAGTTTTTCCGCGGGCGCCGACCTGAACTGGATGCGCGGCATGGCGAAGGCATCCGAGGCCGATAACCGCGCGGATTCCGAGCGCCTGGCGCGCCTCATGCGCCGCCTGCAGTTCCTCTCCAAGCCGACCGTGGCCCGGGTCAACGGCGCGGCGTTCGGGGGCGGCGTGGGTCTCGTCGCCTGCTGCGATATCGCCATCGCGGCGGATGGGGCCAGGTTCGCGCTCTCGGAGGTGAAGCTCGGCCTCGTGCCGGCGGTGATCTCGCCCTACGTCATCGCGGCCATCGGCCTGCGCCAGGCCCGCCGCCTGTTCATCACCGGCGAAATCATCGGCGCCGCCGCGGCGCGCGACGCCGGGCTGGTACACGAGGTGGTGCCCGCCGGGGAGCTCGACGCCGCCGTGGCCCGCGTGCTCGGCCTGCTCGCCAAGGGCGGCCCCGTGGCACAGCGCGAAGCCAAGCATCTCGCCTTGGGCATGGGCGGCATGGCCGAAGGCGACATGGAACGCGTGGATGCCGCGAACGCCGCCCTGATCGCCCGCCTGCGCGTCTCGGCCGAGGGCCAGGACGGCCTTACGGCGTTCCTGGAGAAAGGCCAGCCCGCGTGGCTACGCTAAAGGACGTCCGACCCACCGCCTGTGGGAGCTATGGGAGCTGTGGGAGCGCGCTTGCGCGCGATGGCCACGGTGTACGGCGGCGTATCGCGCGCAAGCGCGCTCCCACAAACGTGCGCTGGGTGTGGCTCACCCTCTTCCTGGCATCGGGTGTGGCCAGTGCGCAATCGCTCGCCCAGCGCATCGACCAGCACCTTGCGGCGCCGCGCTTCGCCGCGGCCTCGTGGGGCATCAGCGTGGTGGCGCTCGATGGCGGGCGCACGGTGTATGCCCACGACGACGGCAAGCTGATGCTGCCCGCGTCGACCGCCAAGCTGTTCACCGCCGCGTTCGCGCTGGACCGCCTCGGCCCGGGCTACCGCACGCACACCGACGTGCTGGCCGCGGGCGACATCCGCCGCGGCCGGCTGCGTGGCGAACTGGTGCTGCGCGGCCGCGGCGACCCGACCCTGGCAGGCGACGGCTGGGCCGGCCAGCTCGCCGACCAGGTGGCAGCCGCCGGCATCACGCGCATCGATGGCGGCATCGTCGGCGACGACACCGCCTTCGCCGGGCCGCCCATCGGCAGCGGCTGGGAAGCATCCGACCTGCAGGAGTACTACGGCGCGACGGCCAGCGGCCTCACCGTGGACGAAAACACCATGGTCGCCGACGTGCGCGACGGCCGCGTGGCGCTCATGCCGGGCGACGCGGCCACGGCCCTCGCCGAGCAGCCTGCGACGCAACCCGAGATCTACCGCGCGCCCGGCACGGCGACACTTCACGTGCTGGGCGATGCGCCGCGCAAGGCACGCCTGTCGTTGCCCGACCCGGCGCTCACCGCCGCTCGCCGCTTGCAGGCAGCGCTGGAGAAACACGGCATCACGGTGAAGCAGGAAGCCCGCAGCGTGCACTGGCCCATCGCGGCGCCGGACGGCACGCGCATCGCCACCCTGCCCTCGCCGACGCTCGCCGAGATCCTGGCATCGGGTTTGAAGCGGTCGCAGAACATGTACCTGCAGAGCGTCTTCCTGCTCGCGGGCCTCGAGGCCACCGACCAGCCGGCGGCGCACACCGAAGACCGGGCGGCCGCCGCGCTCGCTGCGTGGCTGGGGTCGCGCGGCATCGGGCCATCGGCCACGACACTGGAGGAAGGCACGGGCCTGTCGCGGCACGACCTGACCACGCCCGGCTCCCTCACGCACCTGCTGGCCGTGGTGGATTCCCCCGCGTTCCGCGCCTTGTTGCCCCAGGCGGGCATGGACGGCACGCTCGCCCGGCGCATGAAGGGCACCGCGGCGGAAGGCGCCGTGCAGGCGAAGACGGGCAGCATGAGCTACGTCAACGCGCTGGCCGGCTATGTCACGACGAAAGCAGGCCAGCGGCTGGCCTTCGCGGTGATCCTCAACAACTACAAGCCGACCCAGGGCGCGGCGGCGGTATCGGCCGAAGTGGATGCCATCGCGGTGATGCTGGCCGAAACCGATCAGCCGATGTAGGAGCCCACCCTGTGGGCGACAGCCTTTCGCGAGGAGCGGTCGCCCACGGTGTGGGCTCCTACGAGCAGCAGGCTCAGCCCAGCACTGCCGGCAAATCCTTCCCGATCTTTTCCGGTGTATCGGTCGGCGCGTAGCGTTCCACCACCTCGCCGTCGCGGTTGACGAGGAACTTGGTGAAGTTCCACTTGATGCCCTCGGTGCCGAGGAAGCCCTTCTTGGTCGACTTCAGCCACTTGTACAGCGGGTGGGCGTGCTCGCCGTTGACGTCGATCTTGGCGAACATGGGGAACGAGACATCGTAGGTGAGCGAGCAGAAGTCGCGGATCTCGGCTTCGTCGCCGGGTTCCTGGTGGCCGAACTGGTCGCAGGGGAAGCCGAGCACGTCGAAGCCCTGCGCGCCGTACTGGCGCTGCAGCTCTTCCAGGCCCTTGTACTGCGGCGTGAAGCCACACTTGGAGGCCACGTTCACCACCAGCAGGGCCTTGCCCTTCCATTCGGCCAGCGAGCGCTCGTTGCCATCGATGTCGCGGGCGGAGAAATCGTAGATGCCGGTCATGGTGCTCCTTCGTGGGCGGGCGGAAAGCGCCCAGTCTACGCCGCCCGGGGCCTTCGGCTACCATGGGCGCTTTCCACCGAAGCCCCCCACCGCCCGTGATCCGATTCGAAGCCGCCTCCAAGTCCTACAAGGTCAACGGTGCGCTCGTCCCCGCCCTGCAGCCCGTGGACCTCGCCATCGAGAAAGGCGAAGTGTTCGGCATCATCGGCCACTCCGGCGCCGGCAAATCCACGCTGCTACGCATGGTGAACCTGCTCGAGCGGCCCAGCTCGGGCAAGGTGCTGGTCGACGGCCGCGACGTGACCCATGCCGAGGGCGCCGACCTGCGCCGCCTGCGCGCGGGCATCGGCATGATCTTCCAGCATTTCAACCTGCTCTCTTCGCGCACCGTGGCCGACAACATCGCGTTCCCGCTGCGCCTGCAGGGTGGCACGCCGGAGGCGGAGATCACCGCCCGCGTCGATGAACTGCTGAAGCTGGTAGGCCTCGAGGCGCACGCGGACAAATACCCGGCGCAGCTTTCGGGCGGCCAGAAACAGCGCGTCGGCATCGCGCGCGCGCTGGCCAGCAAGCCCGGCATCCTGCTCTGCGACGAGGCCACCAGCGCGCTCGATCCGCAGACCACGGCATCGGTGCTCGAGCTGCTGGCCGACATCAACCGCCGCCTCGGCCTCACCATCGTGCTCATCACGCACGAGATGGATGTGATACGCCGCGTGTGCGATCGCGTGGCCGTCCTCGACGCGGGCAACGTCGTGGAGCTCGGCACCGTGGCCGACGTATTCCTGCACCCCCAGCACCCCACCACCCGCCGCTTCGTGGCCGAAGCGGACCACCGCGAAGGCCGGGGCCCGGAATACCCCGGCATCCCGGGCAAGCTGTTCCGCCTGTCGTTCCACGGCGATGCCACGTATTCGCCCATGCTTTCGCGCGTCGTGCGCGATACCGGCGTGGAATACAACCTGCTGTCCGGCCGCGTCGACCGCATCAAGGACACCCCCTATGGCCAGCTCACCCTGGCCATGCATGGCGAGCGGCTGGACGATGCGCTGGCCCAGCTGCGCGCCGCCGGCGTCGATATCGAAGAGGTGGTGAAGTGAGCCCGCTGCATGCGCTGTTCCCAAATATCGACTGGGCCGAGATCGCACAGGCCTGCCTCGATACGCTGCTGATGCTGGGCGGCTCCCTGCTGTTCACCCTCGTGCTCGGCCTGCCGCTGGGCATCTGGCTGTTCCTCACCGGCCGCGGCCAGCTGCATGCGAAGCCGAAGCTCTACGGCGTGCTCTCGCTCGTGGTGAACGTGCTGCGCTCCATCCCCTTCATCATCCTGATGATCCTGCTCATCCCGCTCACCAAGGCCATCACCGGTGTCAGCATCGGCATCCGCGGCGCCATCGTGCCGCTGGTCATCGGGGCGGCGCCGTTCTTCGCCCGCCTGGTGGAAACCGCCCTGCGCGAGGTCGACCGCGGCGTCATCGAGGCCAGCCAGGCCATGGGCGCCACCACCCGGCAGATCGTCACCCGCGTGCTGCTGCCCGAGGCCCGGCCTGGCCTCGTGGCCGCGACCACCGTCACCACCGTGGCCCTCGTCGGCTACACCGCCATGGGCGGCATCGTGGGCGCGGGCGGCCTGGGCGCGCTGGCCTACCAGTACGGTTACAACGGCTACAAGCCCGATTACATGGTGGTCACCGTCGCGCTGCTGGTGGTGCTGGTGCAGCTGCTGCAGATGCTGGGCGACTGGCTCGTCGGGCGGTATAGCCGTAAATAAGGCCAAGCCGGTATGCTGTCGCACCGCAGCACGCCGCCTGGACGCCACTCATGAAGAAGTACCTGCTCCCCCTGGCCACCGCCCTCGCCGTGCTCCTGGCGGGCTGTTCCAGTGGCGACACGGGTGGCACCGCCGACGCCGGCAAGCCGCTCACCATCGCCGCCACGCCCGTGCCGCACGCTGAAATCCTCAAGGAAATCAAACCGCTGCTGGCCAAGCAGGGCGTGGAGATCGAGGTCAAGGTGTTCACCGACTACGTGCAGCCGAACATGCAGGTGGCGCAGAAGCAGCTGGACGTGAACTTCTTCCAGACCGAGCCGTACCTCGACGCCTTCAACAAGGAGCACGGCACCGACCTGGTGAAGGTCGTCGGCGTGCATATCGAGCCGTTCGGCGCCTATTCGCGCAAGTTCAAGAACATCGACCAGCTGCCCGATGGCGCCAACGTGGTCATTCCGAACGACCCGAGCAACAACAGCCGCGCCCTGCTCCTGCTGGCCAGGCACAACCTCATCACCCTGAAGAACCCGGGTGACAAGCTGGCCACGCTGAAGGACATCGACCAGAACCCGAAGCACCTGAAGTTCCGCGAGCTCGAGGCGGCCATGCTGCCGCGCGTGCTCGACGAGGTGGACCTCGCCCTCATCAACACCAACTACGCCCTCGCCGCTGGCCTGAACCCGGTCAACGATGCGCTGCTGATCGAGGACAAGGATTCCCCGTACGTGAACTTCCTGGTCTCGCGCGCCGACAACAAGGACGACCCGCGCGTGCAGAAGCTCGCCGCCGCGCTCACCTCGCCCGAGGTGAAGGCCTTCATCGAAAAGACCTACCACGGCGCCGTCCTCCCAGCCTTCTAACCACACCAATGTAGGAGCCCACACCCGTGGGCGACCGCCCCTCGCCGAACATTCGATACACAGATGTGGGAGCGCGCTTGCGGGCGATGGGGTTTGACGCAAGAGCCATCGCGCGCAAGCGCGCTCCCACAGTCGGTTTTTTACCCTGCTCTCAGGCAGCGGGCAGGTCAAACACCCGCCGCAAGTACCCCAGGTACTCCGGGTCATCACACATGCTCTTCCCCGGCGAATCCGACAGCTTCGCCACGGGCTGCCCGTTGCAGCGGGTCATCTTGATGACGATGTTGATGGGATCGGGCCCGGTATCGTTCGTAAGGTTGGTACCCACGCCGAACGAGAGCAGGCAACGCCCCTCGAAGTGGCGGTAGAGTTCCATCACCTTCGGAATATCAAGGCTGTCGCTGAACACCAGCGTCTTCGTGCGCGGGTCGACGCGGTTCTTCCCGTAGTGCGCGAGCACGCGGTCGCCCCACGTGAACGGGTCGCCCGAATCATGCCGCGCGCCGTCGAACAGCTTGCAGAAGTACATGTCGAAATCGCGCAGGAAGGCGTCGAGGCCATAGACATCCGATAGCGCGATGCCCAGGTCGCCGCGGTACTCGCGCGCCCACGCCTCGAGCGCCGCCACCTGCGAATCGCGCAGGCGCGGGCCCAGCGACTGGAACGCCTGCAGGTACTCGTGCGCCATGCTGCCGATGGGTGTCATGCCCTGGCGCATGGCGAACAGCACGTTGCTGGTGCCGGCCAGTTGGCCGCCCCAGCCTTCGCGCATGATACCCAGCGCCTGCTCGTGCCAGGCACCCGAGAAGCGGCGGCGCGTGCCGTAATCGGCGATGCGCACCTTGTCGAACCCCGGCGTATCACGCAGTAGCGCGATCTTCGCGTCGAGGCGCGCGCGTGCTTCGGCCAGGTCGTGGCGTGGGTAGGCATGGCGGAAATAAAGCTCGTTGATGATGGCGAGCAGCGGCACCTCGAACAGGATGGTGTGCAGCCACGGCCCCCGGATCACCAACTCGATCTCGCCGGGGTGCGCCGCGGACGGCGCGATGCTGACGTACTTCTCGTTCAGGTGGAACAGGGCCAGGAAGTCGACGAAATCGCTGTCGATGAAGCGCATGCCGCGCAGGTAGGCCAGCTCGGCGTCGCTGAAGCGCAGCGAGCACAGGTGGGCCAGCTCTTCCTTAAGCGCCGGGATGATTGGCACGAGGTCGATGCCCGGCGTGCGGCAGCGGAAGCGGTATTCCACCTCGGCCGCGGGGTACTGGTGCAGCACCACCTGCATCATGGTGAACTTGTAGAGGTCGGTATCCAGCAGCGAGGTGATGATCATGCGCTGGCCCCCGTCATGGCGATCTGGTTTTGCACGGCCTCGACGAAGCGCTCCGTGCCCGGCCACGGCGTGATGCGGCCGAGCTTCCTGCCGCGGTGGAACAGGAAGAACGCCGGGATGCCGTGCAGGCCAAAACGCGTGGCCATCTTCGGGTCGTCGTAGACGTTGTCGTGCAGCCAGCGCACCTCGGGCCATGCGAAGCGCTCGGGCGTGAGCAGGATCTGCCGCTTCGCGATATCGCAGTTGGGGCAGTCGCGGCCCCACAGGAACAGGATGGCGATGCGGTTGTCGTCGGCCGCGAGGTCGGCGTCCAGCTCGCCGTGGGCGATCTTCGGCATGGGGAACTGCTGGAAGAACCCGGGAACGGTGGTATCGGCCATGGTGGATCCGTGAACGTGTCGAACCCACCGCATGGGGGCGATGGGGCCATAATTCGAGGGTACTGCGTCCAGCTGCCCCAGGGAGTCCCCGTGCGCTACCTCCTCGCCCTCCTGCTCGCCAGCCTTGCCAGCGTGGCCCAGGCCGCCAGCCTCACGCTCGACACCGGCCACGGCGCCACCACGCTCACCACGGCGCAGCTGCTGGCGCGCAAGGGTGCCCGCGCCATCGACGTGCCGGGCGATGTCTCCTACCACCGTGCCATGCGCTACAAGGCCGTGCCGTTGAGGGCGCTGCTGCAGGGCGTGCCTGCCGATGCACACCTGCAGTTCACGGCGCTGGACGGCTTTGCGGCGGAAATCCCCGCTTCGCTCGTGTTGGACGGCCACGGCGCGGAGGCATGGCTGGCGGTCGAGGACGCCCCGTGGCCCTCGCTGGGCGACGGCAAACCTTCGGCAGGCCCGTTCTACCTCGTGTGGCTGCACCCGGCGGCCGGCAAGGTGGGCCCCGAGCAGTGGCCGTACCAGATCGCCACCATCCGCGTGCTGGCCGACCCGGCGGCGCGCTTCCCGCTCATGCGCCCGGCGCCAGGCCTGGCGAAAGACAGCCCCGTGATGCGCGGCTTCGAGGTGTTCCAGCGCAATTGCCTCACCTGCCACACCCTCAATGGCCAGGGCGATGCGAAGCTCGGCCCCGACCTCAACATCCCGCACAGCCCCACCGAATACCTCCGCGAGGGCATGCTCCGCGTCCTCGTCCGCAACCCGCAGGATCTGCGCCACTGGCCGCAGGCGAAGATGCCCGCCTTCGGGCCGCAGGTGCTGACGGACAAGGACCTCGATGACCTCGAGGCGTACCTGAAGCACATGGCCGGCCGGAAGCCGCATTGACGCGGCGCGCCCTATCGTGGGAGCCAGCTTGCTGGCGATGAGCCTTGCCGCAGCGCCTTCGCCAGCAAGCTGGCTCCCACACGCCAGCAACCCGGCCCCCACAGTCAGGTGGTCATTCCTCTACGCAACCTGCTCGGTCACCAGCTCGCTCGACGCCCGGTTGTACACCTCCAGATCAAGGATCCCCCGCTCGCGCGCCACCAGCACCGGCACCACCATCTGCCCGGTGACGTTGGTCATCGTGCGCATCATGTCGAGCACGCGATCAATGGCGACGAGGTAGCCGATGCCTTCCAGCGGCAGGCCCGCGGAGCTGAGCACCAGCGTGACCATGACGGTGGCGGTGCCGGGTACGCCGGCCGTGCCGAACGAACCGAGCACGGAGGCCAGCAGGATGATGATGTACTGCGCCGGCTGCAGGTCGAGGTGGAAATACTGTGCGATGAACACGACCGAGATCGCCGGGTAGATCGCACCGCAACCGTCCATCTTGATGCTGGCGCCCAGCGGCACGGCGAAGGCGGCGTATTCCTCTTTCACGCCCATGTTGCGCACCACGCTGCGCAGCGCGATCGGCATGGCGGCGAAGCTCGATGAAGACGTAAAAGCCACCTGCATGGCCGGGAACGCCGCGCGGAAGAACTTCAGCGGGTTGAGGCCGTGGGCAAGGAGCAGGCCACCGTAGACGACCACGATCTGCAGCACGCAGGCGAGGTAAAGCGCACCCACGAACGTCGCCAGCGGCAGCAGCTTTTCAAAACCGTACGCGCCGACCAGTGCAGCAATGAGGCCGAACGTGCCGAACGGCGTCACTTCCAGCACGAAGCGCGTGACCTGGATCATCGCGTCGTTCGCTTCGCCGGCCAGCGCGCGCAGGCGCGCCGATTTATCGCCGATCTTCACGAAGGCCAGGCCCAGCAAACCCGCGAAGAAGATGACCTGCAGTATCTTGCCGTCCGCCAGGGCGCGGAACGGGTTCGCCGGCACGATATCCAGCAGCACCTTCACCGGCTCGGGCAGCACCCTCGGGTGCCAGCCGTTCGGCGCGGTGAGGCCCTCGACGCCCAGCCCGGGCTGCGTCGCCAGCGCGACGCCAAGGCCCACGAGCACGGCCAGCGTCGCCGTCGCGGCGAACCACAGGAACGTGCGCGAACCCAGCGCGGCCACATCCTTCACGCCATGCAGGCTGGAGACACTGTGTAGTACCGCGAAGAACACCAAGGGCACCGCGATCATCTTGATCAGCGTGACATACAGCTCGCCGAGCGGGCCAAACCACGTGGCGGCATCGGGCCCCAGGGCCCAGCCCGCGAGGGCGCCGAGCACGAAGCCAGCGGCGACACGCTTCCAGAAGCGGATGCGGAACCAGTGGGTGAGGAGCGACATGGGTTGGCCCAGCAAAACCGAATGCCCGACCTTACACCCGCGAATGGCCGTCTGGACGTCCGGTTTCGAACGCTGTGTTTCCTGTCGCGAACACCGGAACCCTTGGAATCCACCCCACGGGGCCCCTGGGCCCTGACGACCTGAACCCGCTGTTCCAACCCTTCCGTGCCGGCGACAGATTGATGGCAGGCCCCGCCCTTGTGGGAGCGCGCT
>NZ_JZRB01000031.1 GCF_000964085.1 Luteibacter yeojuensis | reverse complement strand
GGTGGGGTGGGTGGGTTGAGGATGGCGGGTTGGGCGTGAAAAGGGGATGGGGGTGCGCCTCCACACCCCCTTCCCCGTTGAAGGCGCATGCTCTCACCCGCATCTGTGACACCAGAGGCGGCTGCGGGGAGGGCCCGGGGCACGCCAAAACCTTTGGGAGACACCTTTCGATGCGAACGGACAAACTCACGTCGCGTTTCCAGCAGGCGCTGGCCGACGCCCAGTCGCTGGCCGTGGGCCGCGACAACAACATCCTCGAACCCGCGCACGTCATGCTGGCGTTGCTCGACCAGCAGGGCGGCAGCACCGGCCCGTTGCTCACGCAGGCGCAGGTGAACGTGCCCGCGCTGCGCCAGCGCGTGGCCGAGATGGTCGACCGCCTGCCGCGCGTCAGTGGGCAGGAAGGCAGCATCAGCGTCGGCAACGACCTCAACCGCGTGCTCAACCTCACCGACAAGCTGGCCCAGCAGCGTGGCGACCAGTTCATCGCCAGCGAGCTGTTCGTGCTCGCGGCGCTGGACGATCGCGGCGAGCTCGGCGGTGCGCTGAAGGGCGCGGGCGCCACGAAAGAGCGGCTCGAAGCCGCCATCGACAAGCTGCGCGGCGGCGAGAAGGTGCAGTCGGAGAACGCCGAGGAACAGCGCCAGGCGCTGGAGAAATACACCATCGACCTCACCGAGCGCGCCGAGAGCGGCAAGCTCGACCCGGTGATCGGCCGCGACGAGGAGATCCGCCGCACCATCCAGGTGCTGCAGCGGCGCACGAAGAACAACCCCGTGCTGATCGGCGAGCCCGGCGTGGGCAAGACGGCCATCGTCGAGGGCCTGGCGCAGCGCATCGTCAATGGCGAAGTGCCCGAGGGCCTGCGCGACAAGCGCGTGCTGTCGCTCGACATGGGCGCGCTCATCGCGGGTGCCAAGTTCCGCGGCGAGTTCGAGGAGCGGCTGAAGGCGGTGCTCAACGACCTGTCGAAGCAGGAGGGGCGCGTCATCCTCTTCATCGACGAGCTGCACACCATGGTCGGGGCGGGCAAGGCCGATGGCGCCATGGATGCCGGCAACATGCTCAAGCCGGCGCTGGCGCGCGGCGAGCTGCACTGCATCGGCGCCACCACGCTCGACGAGTACCGCAAGTACGTGGAAAAGGACGCCGCGCTGGAGCGCCGCTTCCAGAAGGTGTTCGTGGGCGAGCCCAGCGTGGAAGACACCATCGCCATCCTGCGCGGCCTGAAGGAGCGCTATGCCGTGCACCACGGCGTGGAGATCACCGACCCGGCCATCGTCGCCGCGGCCACGCTGTCGTCGCGCTACATCCCCGATCGCCAGCTGCCCGACAAGGCTATCGACCTGATGGACGAGGCCGCATCGCGCATCCGCATGGAGATCGACTCCAAGCCCGAGGAGCTCGACCGCCTGGAGCGCCGCCTCATCCAGCTCAAGATCCAGCGCGAGATGCTGAAGAAGGAGCAGGACGACGAATCGAAGCAGCGCCTGGCCACGCTCGAAGCCGACATCGAGAAGCTGGACCGCGAGTTCTCCGACCTCAACGAGGTGTGGAAGTCGGAGAAGGCCACGCTGCAGGGTGCCACGAAGATCAAGGAACAGATCGAGGCCGCGCGCCTCGAGCTCGAGGCCGCGCAGCGCCGCCAGGATTTCGCGAAGATGAGCGAAATCCAGTACGGCCGCCTGCCTGCGCTGGAGCAGCAGCTCACCGCCGCGCAGCAGGCCGAGCACCAGGATTTCACCTTGCTGCAGGATCGCGTCACGGCCGAGGAGATCGCCGAGGTGGTGGCGCGCTGGACGGGCATCCCGGTCAACAAGATGCTCGAAGGCGAACGCGAGAAACTGCTGCACATGGAAGACGCGCTGCATGGGCGCGTCGTCGGCCAGGACGAGGCCGTGCGCGCGGTCTCCGACGCCATCCGCCGCGCGCGGGCCGGCTTGTCGGACCCGAACCGCCCCTATGGTTCGTTCCTGTTCCTTGGCCCCACGGGCGTGGGCAAGACCGAGCTGTGCAAGGCGCTGGCCGATTTCCTTTTCGATACGCAGGACGCCATGGTGCGCATCGACATGAGCGAGTTCATGGAGAAGCACTCCGTGAGCCGCCTGGTCGGCGCGCCCCCGGGCTACGTGGGTTACGAAGAGGGTGGCTACCTCACCGAGGCCGTCCGCCGCCGGCCGTACAGCGTCATCCTGCTCGACGAGGTGGAGAAGGCGCACCCGGATGTGTTCAACATCCTGTTGCAGGTGCTCGACGATGGCCGCCTCACCGATGGCCAGGGCCGCACCGTCGATTTCCGCAACACCGTCATCGTCATGACCTCGAACCTCGGTTCGAACCTGATCCAGGAGCAGGCCGGCGATAGCGAAGCGGATTACATGCAGATGAAGGCCTCGGTGCTCGGCGTGGTGCAGGCGCATTTCCGCCCCGAGTTCATCAACCGCCTCGACGACCTGGTGGTGTTCCGCCCGCTCGACAAGAAACAGATCCGCAGCATCGCGCGCATCCAGCTCAACAACCTGGCGAAGCGGCTGGGCGAGCGCCAGCTGGGGCTGGAACTCTCCGACGCCGCGCTCGACCTGCTCGGCAGCGCGGGTTTCGATCCGGTCTACGGTGCCCGCCCGCTCAAGCGCGCGATCCAGGTGCAACTGGAGAACCCGCTGGCGCAGGCGATCCTGCGCGGCGAGTTTTCGCCGGGGCAGGTGATCCATGTGGATTCGGATGGGAATCACTTGAGGTTTGCGGCAGCTTAGGCGCATCGCGCGCGAGCGCGCTCCCACATGTAGGAGCGCGCTTGCGCGCGATGGGTTCAGAACTTGAACCCCACCTTGGCGTAGTAATACCGCCCGTTGAACCCAAACGGCGACAGCGCCGAATACTGCAGCCCGCTGAAATAGTCCTCGCCCGCATCGGTCGGGCTCACGCGCGTCGGGTACTGGTTGGTGACGTTGTCGACGCCCAGCGTGAAGGTCCACTGTTCGAGCGCGTAGCCCACCGAGGTGTTGACGATCCAGCGCGCCGAAAAGGTCTGGTCGGTTTCCGGTGTCGTGGTTACGCGGGTCACCGCGCCGTAGCGCGTGACGTCGGCGTGGGCGTTGAAGCCCGACAGCGACCAGTCGCCGCCCACCACGTATTTCGTGCGTGGCGTGGCTTTCGTCAGCAGGCCCTGGCTAGCGCGGCCGAACATCTCGATGGGGCCCGAGGCGTTGGCCTGGAGGATGGGTGGCGTGCCGGCCACGTCCAGGATTTTCACCTTGTTGTAGTTCGCGCTGGCCATGAGGTTGAACTGGCCGGCATCCGTGGTGGGGATGCGGTAGTTCAGCACCAGGTCGGCGCCTCGCGTGCGCGTGGTGGCGGCGTTGGCGAAGTACTGCACGGCGGTCACCTGCTGCCCGGGCACCACGCTGTTGAAATACGCGGCCAGTACCGGGTCGGTCAGGCTGATGGTGTCGGAGTAGAGGATCTGGTGCCAGATGCGGATCTGGTAGATATCCAGCGTGGCGCTGAGGTCGGTGATGGGCTCCCACACCGCGCCGACGCCGTAGTTCGCCGATTTCTCGGGTTTGAGTGCCTTGGCGCCCAGCGCGACGGCGGCGGGGTCGGAGGTGCGGTACGTGCCGGTCTGCGCCAGCTGGCCCGTGCTCGGGTCGATGATCGTCACCACCGACTGGTAGTTCTGCTGCGCGAGCGACGGGGCGCGGAAGCCGTTCGACAGCGTGCCGCGCAGCGCGAACGTGGGCGTGAACTGGTAGCGCGCCGAGAGCTTGCCCGAGCGCGTGGAGCCCGCGTCGCTGTAATGCTCGTAGCGGCCCGCCACGCCGGCCGAGAACTTGTCGGTCACGTCGGTTTCCAGGTCGATGTACGCCGCCTCGCTATGCCGCGTGAAGCTGCCCGCGGCCGATGGCGACAGGCCGGGGAAAACCTGCGCGCCACCCGCGTATGGCGTATCGGTACCGGGGATGAGCGTGGCCTGGTTGAAGTAGTACGAATCCGGGTCACCCGCGTCGATCTGGTATTTCTCGCGGCGGTATTCCGCGCCGAACGCGAGGGTCAGCGGGTTGGGTAGCCAGCCGACGCTGAAGTCCTTGCCGATGTCGATGTTGGCCAGCGCCTGCGAGTTCTTGAACGTGCCCGCGTTGAAGTAGGTGGGCGACGCGCCGGTGGTGTAGTAGAGGTTGGTGTTGATGCTGTTGCCCACGTCGAACACCAGCGAGTTGATGCCGTAGTTGCCCGAGGCATCCCAGCGCCAGCCGCCGTCGGTCACGCCTTTCACGCCGAGGATCGCGGTGCTGTCGTTCGTGTGGTTGATGATCTGCGGCAGGAAGCCGTCGGGGTACACCTCGGGCACGTTGCGCGCGTTGGTGGCGCCGCGGTAGTAACCGTTCGAGGTGACGTCGCGGCGGCTCAGCGCCAGCACGCCGTAGAGGTCGACGTTGTGCGCCACCGCGTACTGGAAGTTCGTCAGCGCCTGGTAGGTCTTCACCGCCGGGTCGCCGTAGCGCTGGTGCGCGACGTTGCCGTCGGCGGCCTCTTCGGGCGTGAACAGGCTCACCGGCGAGGCGCGGTTCGTGTTCATCGAGTTCTGGTAGTTCCACGCCACGCGCAGCCAGCCCTTCGCGTCATCGCCCTTGCCACCCAGGTCGATGCCCATGGAGCCGTCGATGCCGTTGGTGTCGCCGTCGCCCTTGTCCATCGTGCCGCCATTGACGGTGATGCTGTTGCCGCCCTTCGCGGCGCCGTGCTTCAGCACGATGTTGATGACGCCGGCGATGGCATCGGAGCCGTACTGGGCGGCGGCGCCATCGCGCAGCACCTCGATGTGGTCGATGGCCGAGATGGGGATCGAGTTGAGGTCGGCTGGCGCGGAGCCGCGGCCCACCGAGGGGTTGTAATTCACCAGCGCGGAGGTGTGGTACCGCTTGCCGTCCACCAGCACCAGCGTGGCGTCGGGCGAGAGGCCGCGCAGGCTGGCGGGGCGGATCGCGTCGTTGCCGTCGTTGATGGCGGGGCGGGGGAAGTCCAGGGAGGGCAGCAGGCGGCCCAGCGCCGTGGCCAGTTCCGTGCTGCCCGTGGAGGTGAGGTCCTTCGGCGTCAGCACGTCGATGGGTGCCAGCGAGCTGGCTTCGGTGCGGTTCGTGGCGCGCGTGCCCGTTACCACCACCTGGTCGAGCTGGCGGGCGTCGGTCTTGTCAGGTGGTGGCGCGGCGTCCTGCGCGTAGCCGGGTGTGACGATCATCAGCCCGAGGGCGGGCAGCCAGAGGCTGGCGGGCTTGCGTCGGAGGGTCGTGCCTTTCGTCATCGATGGGTCCCCAGGGCGAGCTATGGCTCGCGGGGCGCGGCACACCCCGCGGCACGGCCGGCGGCCGTGCTGGGGATGACGCTAGGCGTGTTTTTTGCGGTGCGTCAATGCGACAGTTTCTTTTGGGCCGCCTTGGGGCAAGTAGGCCTCGCGGAAGCCTTTGAAATAAGGATTGGCACGAAAATGGCTAATTCGGCCTATTTTGGTGCATTGCGAAAATCGTCCGTCCTCGCGTGCGCACGGGGCAGGGTGCCTGCCTTCGCGCGTGGCATTGAAAACCAGCGCGTGGCGCCGATAATGCCCGCCTTGCGCACCACGAAAACCATGCCATGCCCATCTACGAATTCCAGTGCCAGGCCTGCGGCCATCGCTTCGACCGGCTGCAGAAGATGTCCGACCCCGACCCCGAGGTGTGCCCGAACTGCGGCGAGCCGCGGGTGGGCCGGCTGCTGAGCGCCCCGCAGTTCCGCCTCGCCGGCGGTGGCTGGTACGAGACCGACTTCAAGAAGGACGGCGACAAGAAGCGCAACCTCGTCGAGGGCTCCACCGGGGCGCCCGCGCCCGCCCCGGCGGCGTCCCCGTCCCCCGCGCCGGCCCCTGCTCCTGCACCGGCGCCCACCAGCAAGCCGGACTGAAAACGGCGGCAACGTTTTCCTGCGCCCCGTTCAATCAGCGTTGCGACTCCTTTCGCTAGTTTTTGCGCCACCCCACACATCGAAAGGACACACCGCCATGAAACGGCTTATCGGCTTGATCGCGATGCTCACGCTTGGCGCGGGCATCTTCATGGCGGCCCCGCGCGTGGCCCAGGCCCAGCGTGGCGGCGATACCGTCAACTGCTACAGCGACAACGGCCGCCGCTCGTACTGCCGCGTGCCGTGGCGCGATGCGCGCCTTGTCCGCCAGGATTCGAAGACCGACTGCGTCCGTGGGCGCACCTGGGACATGGATCGCGGCGGCCTGTGGGTCGACGACGGCTGCCGCGGCATCTTCCAGGAGGCCGGTGGCTGGGGTGGCGGTGGCCGCCCGGGCTGGGGCGATGACCGCCCGGGTTATGGCGGCGGCCGCCCGGGCTACGGTGGCGGCGGCCAGATCGTCAGCTGCGATTCGAACGACAACAAGCGCGTCTACTGCCGCTGGCCGATCGGCCGCGGTGCCCGCCTGGTGGAGCAGACCTCGAAGAGCGATTGCCGCGAGGGCTACAGCTACGGGTTCACGCGGGATGGCATCTGGGCCGACCGTGGGTGCCGGGGTAAGTTTGATATTGGCAGGTAATACCGGGCTATCGCGCGCAAGCGCGCTCCCACAAGGGCTTTGCGGGCCCCGGCTCGTGCTACGATCCGGGGTCTTTTCTTTTGCATTGCACCGCGGAGCCCCAAGCGCATGCGCACCCATTTTTGCGGCCTCATCGACGAGTCCCTGGTCGGCCAGGAAGTCACCCTGTGTGGCTGGGTCAACACCTTGCGCCTGCAGAGCCACGTGGCCTTCATCGACCTGCGCGACCACGAGGGCCTGGCCCAGGTGGTGGTGGAGCGTGAAAACGCCGCCGCGTTCGCCACCGCCGGCGAGCTGGGTTACGAGTACGTGCTGCGCGTCACGGGCCAGGTCCGCAAGCGCCTGTCGGTCAACGACAAGCTGAAGACGGGCACCGTCGAGCTGCTGGCCGACAAGGTCGAAGTCCTCAACGCCGCGCGCGACCTGCCGTTCGCGCTGCACGAGAACCCGAACGAGGACATGCGGATGGCCTACCGCTACCTCGACATGCGCCGCCCCGAGATGCAGAAGATGATGCGCACGCGCACCGCCCTGGTCCGCGAGCTGCGCCGCTACCTCGATACCGCGGGCTTCCAGGACATCGAGACGCCCATCCTCACCAAGGCCACGCCGGAAGGCGCGCGCGATTACCTGGTGCCCAGCCGCGTGCACCCGGGCCAGTTCTACGCGCTGCCGCAGTCGCCGCAGCTGTTCAAGCAGATCCTGATGATGGCCGGCTTCGATCGCTACTACCAGATCGCGCGCTGCTTCCGCGACGAGGACCTGCGTGCCGACCGCCAGCCGGAATTCACCCAGCTCGACCTCGAGTTCGCGTTCGTCGAAGAGCGCGACGTGCAGGATTTCGTCGAGAACCTCATCCGCCATGTGTTCCGCGAAGTGCGCGGCGTCGAGCTCGATGCCCGCTTCCCGCGCATGACATACGAAGAGGCCATGCGCCGCTTCGGCTCCGACAAGCCCGACCTGCGCAACCCGATGGAGCTCACCGACATCGCCGAGGCGGTGAAGCACGTGGAGTTCAAGGTGTTCGCCGACCCGGCCAACGACCCGGCCGGCCGCGTGGCCGCCCTGCGCGTGCCGGGTGCCGCTGATCTGTCGCGCAAGGAGATCGACGGCCTCACCGAGTATGCGGGCCGTTACGGCGCCAAGGGCCTCGCATGGCTCAAGGTCGATGACCTGGCCAAGGGCCGCGAGGGCATCACTTCGCCGGTGGCCAAGTTCCTCGACGACGCCGCGCTCGGCAAGGTGCTCGAACTCACGGGCGCCGCCAGTGGCGACATCGTGTTCTTCGGCGCGGGCCGCTGGAAGGTCGTCACCGATTTCATGGGCGCCCTGCGCCTGAAGCTCGGCCGCGACCGCGGCCTGGTGGAAAACAGCTGGAAGCCGCTGTGGGTCACCGACTTCCCCATGTTCGAATGGGACGAGGAAGAAGGCCGCTTCGTGGCGCTGCACCACCCGTTCACCGCGCCGAACATCGACGATATCGCCGACCTGCGCGCCAATGCGGCCGTGGCGCTCAGCCGTGGCTACGACATGGTGCTCAACGGCAACGAGATCGGTGGCGGCTCCATCCGTATCCACCGGCCGGAAATGCAAAGCGCCGTGTTCGAGCTGCTCGGCATCGGCCCCGACGAGGCCGAGGCCAAGTTCGGCTTCCTGCTCAAGGCGCTGCGCCTCGGCGCGCCGCCCCACGGCGGCCTGGCCTTCGGCATCGACCGCATCGCGGCCCTCATGGCGGGCACCGAATCCATCCGCGACGTCATCGCGTTCCCCAAGACCACCAGCGCGCAAGACCTGATGACCGACGCCCCGTCGCCGGTCTCGGCCCCGCAGCTGAAGGAACTGCATGTCCGCGTCGATGCCGCGGAGCCGTTGAAGTCCTGATCCCGCCGCCGGCCAGCCGATGAATGCCATGCCCACCGACGTCATTCTTCTCCACGGCCTGTGGATGAAGGGTTTCGCCATGGCCATGCTCAACCGCCGGCTGCGCGAGGAGGGCTTCCGGGTCCACCAGTTCGAGTACATGAGCGTGGTGGCACCGCCCGAGCAGGCCATCGCCCGGCTGCGCAAGCGCATCCGCGGCCTGGCGCCGGGGCCGGTGCATGTCGTGGGCCACAGCCTGGGCGGCATCCTGGCCCTGCTGGCCTGCCAGGACCTCGACGAGCCGGGCGGGCGCATCGTCTGCCTGGGTTCCCCGTTGAACGGCAGCAGCGCCGCCCGCGGCCTCACCCACCATTGGGGCGGCGACGTGCTGCTAGGCCGCTCGCGCGAGCTGCTCTCGCACGGGCTCGACCACTGGGAAGGCCCGCGCGAGGTCGGCATGATCGCCGGGCGCCAGCAGGTGGGCCTGGGCGCGCTGGTGGGCGACGTGGGCTCCGAGCACGACGGCTCGGTGGGTGTCGAGGAAACCCGCCTGCCGGGCCTCACCGCCCACTGCATCCTCGAAACCAGCCACACCGGCATGCTCGTCTCCGCCGACGTGGCGCGCCAGGCCGCGTATTTCCTGCGGGAAGGGCGCTTCGATACCCCGCTCGTGTAGAATCCCGCCCCTGTCCATCCGGTAGCACCAGGAAACGCACATGGGTAGAGGCCCGTCCATCGAAGGTCGCAAGAATGCCGAAGACGCCAAGCGCGCCAAGGTGTTCACCAAGCTGATCCGCGAAATCACCATCGCCACCCGTGGCGGCGTGCCCGACCCCAACGGCAACCCGCGCCTGCGCGCCGCCGTCGACAAGGCCCTGGCCGCCAACATGACCAAGGACACCATCGAGCGCGCCATCAAGCGCGGCTCGGGTGCCGATGGCGGCGCCGACATGCACGAGATCCGCTACGAGGGCTACGGCCCGGCGGGCACGGCGCTCATCATCGATTGCGTCACCGACAACCAGACCCGCACCGTGGCCGACGTGCGCGCGGCGCTCAACAAGCTCGGTGGCAACATGGGCACCACCAACTCGGTGGCGTTCCAGTTCACGCGCGTGGGCCAGGTGGTGGTCCACACCGGCGGCGATGCCGACGTGGAGGCGAAGCTCGAGGAAGCCGCCATCGAGAACAACGCCGAGGATATCGTGATCGAGAACGGCATCGGCACGGTGCTGCTCGCGGCCGACCCCATCGCGGTTGAGGATATGCGCAAGGCCCTGGCCGGCGCCGGTTTCGACATCGACGGTTCCGACGTGGTCATGCGCCCGAACGGCCCGCTGGTCACGCCCACGGGCGAGGCCCTGGAGCAGTTCGAGAAGCTCCTCGAGCGCCTCAACGGCCTCGACGACGTCGACGAGGTCTACCACAACGCGGTGCTCCCGCAGGAAGCCGGCGGCGAGTAAAGCTCGCCACCACGCCATGACACGCATCCTCGGCATCGATCCGGGCAGCCAGCGCACGGGTGTCGGGGTCATCGACGTCGGCGACAACGGCGCCCTGGCCCACGTGTGGCACGGGGCGCTCGTCATCGGCGGCGAGGCCACGTTCCCGTTGCGGCTGAAACGCATCTTTGACGAGCTGTGCGCCATCATTGGCGCGCACGGTCCGGCCGAAGCCGCGATCGAGCGCGTGTTCATGGCGCGCAACGCCGATTCCGCCCTGAAGCTGGGGCAGGCGCGCGGGGCCGCCGTGTGTGCCGTGGTCAGCCAGGGAATCGTCGTGCACGAATACGCAGCGACCGAGGTCAAGCAGGCGGTGGTCGGTACCGGCCGCGCCGACAAGGCCCAGGTCCAGCACATGATCGGGATGATCCTCGGCCTCAAGGGGCCGCTGCAGGCCGACGCGGCCGACGCGCTGGCGATCGCCATCGCCCATGCGCACACCCGGTCCAGTATCGAACGCGTGGGTATCCCGCGCACGGCATGGAGACGTCGCCGATGATCGGCCGCCTGCGTGGCACCCTCGTGAGCAAGCAGCCCCCGTCCCTCCTCGTCGAGGTGGGTGGCGTGGGCTATGACGTCGACGCGCCCATGTCGACCATCTACGACCTGCCCGCCACGGGCCAGGAAGTCACCCTGCTCACCCATTACGCGGTGCGCGAGGATGGCGTCTCGCTCTATGGTTTCCTCCGTGAAACCGAGCGGGCCATGTTCCGCAACCTGCTCAAGGTGAGCGGCATCGGCGCGAAGATCGCGCTGGCCGTGCTCTCCGGCGTCTCCACCGAGGAACTCTCGCGCCTGGTCCACGGCGGCGACGTGGTGGCGCTGACCAAGATCCCCGGCATCGGCAAGAAAACGGCCGAGCGCATGGTGGTCGAGCTGCGCGACCGCGTGGACGCCACCGGCGTGCGCCTGCCAGCCGCCGCCGCGGGCATCGCGGCACCGGTCGATCCGGTGGGCGAGGCCACGGTGGCCCTGCAACAACTCGGCTACAAGCCGCCCGAGGCCACGCGCCTCGTCAACAAGGTGGCCGCCGATGGCGATACCGCCGAAGCCATCATCCGCAAGGCGCTCCGCGCCGCGCTGGGAAGCTGACCATGGGCATGTCCCACGCTGAAGAACTGCGCAACGCGCACGGCAAGAAACTCGCGGCACTGGCGCTGGGCGCCATCGGCGTCGTGTTCGGCGACATCGGCACGAGCCCGCTCTACACCATGAAGGAAACCCTGGGCACGCACGGCATGACGCCGCAGCCCGCGGCCGTGCTGGGCGTGCTCTCGCTCATCTTCTGGTCGCTGCTCATGGTGATCTCGCTGAAATACGTCACCTTCGTGATGCGCGCGGACAACAAGGGCGAAGGCGGCATCATGGCGCTCATGGCGCTGGCCCAGCGCAGCGTCAGCGGTTCGCCACGCGCGCGCTGGGTGCTCGCGGCCATCGGCATCTTTGGTGCCTCGCTGTTCTACGGCGATGGCGTCATCACCCCGGCCATGTCGGTGCTCTCGGCGGTGGAGGGCCTGGAAGTGGCCGCGCCCGAGCTCGATACCTACGTGCTGCCCATCTGCCTGGTCATCCTGTTCGTGCTGTTCGCCATCCAGCGCCATGGCACCGATATCGTCGGCAAGGCGTTCGCCCCGGTCATGGTGGTGTGGTTCCTCGTGCTGGCATGGCTGGGCGTCCGCCAGATCGTGCAGCACCCGCAGGTGCTGTGGGCGCTCAACCCGAAGTACGCCGTGTCGTTCTTCATGGAGCACGGCAAGCAGGCGTTCATCGCCCTCGGTGGCGTGGTGCTGGCGCTCACGGGTGGCGAGGCGCTCTACGCCGACATGGGCCACTTCGGCAAGAAGCCCATCCGCTTCGCGTGGTTCTTCTTCGTGCTGCCGGCCCTGCTCATCAACTACTTCGGCCAGGGCGCGCTGCTGCTGCACGACCAGAGCGCCATCGAGAACCCGTTCTACAAGCTGGTGCCGGAAAACCTGCTTTACCCGATGATCGCGCTGTCCACCGCCGCGGCCGTCATCGCGTCGCAGGCGGTCATCTCGGGCGCGTTCTCGATGACCCGCGAGGCCATGTCGCTGGGCTACTCGCCGCGCATGGCGGTGGTGCACACCTCGCGCGAGATGTCGGGCCAGATCTTCGTGCCGTGGATCAACCGCCTGCTGCTGGTGCTGGTGTTCCTCGCCGTGCTGGGCTTCCGTTCCTCCAACAACCTGGGTGCGGCCTACGGCATCGCCGTGACCGGCACCATGACCATGACCACCCTGCTGGCGCTGGTCGTCGCCCGGCGCCGCTGGAACTGGCATTGGTCGGCGGTCATCACCGTGGGCATCATCTTCCTGGTCACCGACCTGTCGTTCTTCGGCGCCAACGCGCTGAAGATCGCCCACGGCGGCTGGTTCCCGCTGGTGCTCGGCGTCGTCATCTTCACCATGATGACCACGTGGCGCCGGGGCAGGGACCTGGTCGTCCGCGAAATCAAGCAGAGCGGCCTGGCGCTGGAGCCCTTCGTGGCCAACATCGCCGACCACCCGCCGCTGATCGTGCCGGGCACTGCGGTGTTCCTCACCGCCAACCAGAACGCCGTGCCGCACGCCATGCTGCACAACCTCAAGCACAACAAGGTGCTGCACGAGCGCAACGTGCTGCTCACCGTCGAGATGCTCGAGACCCCGGTGGCGGATTACGAAGAACGCATGGAAGTCATCGAGTACGGCAACGGCTTCTTCGGCCTGCAGCTGCGCTACGGTTTCGCCGAGGACCCCAACATCCCGCAGTCGCTATCCCGCGCCAGCAGCCGCGGCCTCGATTTCGACATGATGGACACCACGTTCTTCCTCTCGCGCGAAAACATCGTCGCCGACGCCCGCCGCCCCGGCATGGCCCTGTGGCGCGACAAGCTGTTCGCGTTCCTGGCCCGCAACGCGCTACCCGCCACGGCGTTCTTCCAGATCCCGGGCAATCGCCTGATCGAGCTGGGTGCCCAGGTAGAGATCTGACGGGGTAAATCGTGAAGGGTGAAGGGTGAAGCGCAAATCGCGCTTACTTGCCATTCGCAGGCCACGCAGTGGCCGACTGACAGGGCGCGGAGCGCCCGACTGACGGACGCATGCCATAATGCCCGCCATGTCCGAGCACCGCATCATTTCCTCCGCCGCCGCCATGGACGACGAGGCGCTGGAAGCCAGCATCCGCCCCAAGCGCCTTGCCGAGTACCTCGGCCAGCAGGCGGTGCGCGAGCAGATGGCCATCTATATCGAGGCGGCGCGCCGCCGTGGTGGTGCGCTCGACCACGTGTTGATCTTCGGGCCCCCGGGCCTGGGCAAGACCACGCTTTCGCACGTCATCGCCAACGAGCTGGGGGTGAACGTCCGTTCCACCTCGGGCCCGGTGCTCGAGCGCGCCGGCGACCTGGCCGCGCTGCTTACCAACCTCGAGGCCAACGACGTCCTGTTCGTGGACGAGATCCACCGCCTCTCGCCCGTGGTCGAGGAAGTGCTTTACCCGGCGATGGAGGATTTCCAGATCGACATCATGATCGGCGAGGGCCCCGCGGCCCGCTCGATCAAGCTCGACCTGCCCCCATTCACGCTGATTGGCGCCACCACCCGCGCCGGCCTGCTCACGGGCCCGCTGCGCGACCGCTTCGGCATCATCCAGCGCCTGGAGTTCTACAGCGTGGACGAGCTGGCGGCCATCGTGCGCCGCGCGGCGCGCATCTTCGGCATCGAGTGCGAGGTCGAGGGCGCGCTGGAGATCGCGCGCCGGTCCCGCGGCACCCCGCGTATCGCCAACCGCCTGCTGCGCCGCGTGCGCGATTACGCCGACGTGCGTGGCGATGGCCGCATCACCCACGAGGTGGCCCGTGCCGCCACCGACATGCTGAAGGTGGATGCCGAGGGCTTCGACGACCTCGACCGCCGCCTGCTCGGCATCATCATCGAGAACTTCGACGGTGGCCCGGTCGGTGTCGAATCGCTTGCGGCCGCCCTCAGCGAGGATCGCGGCACGCTCGAGGACGTGGTGGAGCCCTACCTCATCCAGCAGGGCTTCCTGGTCCGCACGGCGCGGGGCCGCATGGCCTCGGCCAAGGCCTGGCGGCACCTGGGGCTTACCCCGCCGCCGCGGCAGGCGGCCACGCCCGATCTCTTTTCGGACACCCCATGAGCGTCTTTTCGTGGCCGGTCCGCATTTATTGGGAAGATACCGACGCCGGCGGCGTGGTGTACCACGCCAACTACGTGCGCTTCATGGAGCGGGCCCGCACCGAGTGGCTGCGGGCCCAGGGCATCGACCAGCTGTCCCTGCGCCAGTCTACGGGCCTGGGCTTCGTCGTCCGGGACATGACCCTCGACTTCCTGCGCCCGGCCCGTCTGGATGATGAACTAACGGTGACCCTGGCCGTCAAAGAGCGGCGTTCAGCAAGTATGCTGTTCGGTCAGGAGATCGTGCGCGGGGACACGACGCTGGTGCGCGCCACGGTGCGCGCGGCGTGCGTCGACCTCGACTCGATGCGACCGGCCCAGATCCCCCCAGGTCTGTTCCGCCCCGAATCCCCCCTTACCTAATTCTTTAAAAGCCAACAGATACCTGGCGGAGAGCTGCAAGCGATGAACGGTGGACTCAACATTTTCAAGCTGGTGACGGAAGCCAGCCTGCCCGTGCAGCTCGTCATGCTGCTCCTGCTGGCGTTTTCCTTCATGTCGTGGGTCATCATCTTCCGCAAGTACGGCCAGCTGAAAGAAGCCCACACCAACGCCGAGACCTTCGAGGACCGCTTCTGGTCCGGTGGCGACCTCGCCGCCCTGTTCCGCGAAGTGGGCAACCGCGAGGGCCAGCACGGCATCGAGAACATCTTCGAGGCCGGTTTCCGCGAGTTCGCCCGCCAGCGCCAGCGCCGCGTGGCCGATGGCGACCGCATCATGGAGGGCACCGAGCGCGCCATGCGCGTGGCCGGTACCCGCGAGATCGGCAAGCTCGAGCAGAACCTCGAGTTCCTGGCCAACGTCGGCTCCATCAGCCCTTATATCGGCCTGTTCGGCACCGTGTGGGGCATCATGGGCGCCTTCCAGGGCCTCGGCGAAATGAAGGACGTCACCATTTCGGTCGTGGCCCCGCACATCTCCGAGGCGCTCATCGCCACGGCCATGGGCCTGTTCGCCGCCATCCCGGCCGTGTGGGCCTACAACCGCTTCGCCACCCGCGTCGAGCGCGTCGCGTCGCGCTACGAGGTATTCCAGGAAGAATTCTCCTCGGTGCTGCAGCGCCAGATCCACGCCGACGACGTCGCCTGAGCCGTCGCCATGGCCACCCGCAACGTCTACCGCCGCCACAAGCGGAAGCTGAAATCCGAGATCAACGTCGTGCCGTACATCGACGTCATGCTCGTGCTGCTCATCATCTTCATGGTCACCACGCCCATGATGAACCTCGGCGTCGACATCCAGCTGCCGCAGACCAACGCCAAGTCCTTGAAGGATAAGAAAGACCCCATCGTCGTCTCCGTCGACGAGCAGGGCCAGGTCTACCTCACGGCCAACGGCGCCAAGCGCGAGCAGGTGAGCATCGACGACTTCAAGAGGAAGATCACGGCGTTCCACGACGCCAACCCCGAGCTGCAGGTGCTGCTCGCGGGCGACGACCGCGTGGGCTACGGCAAGGTGTACCAGATCCTCCCGATCCTCCAGGAAGCGGGCATCTCCAAGATTGGCCTCATGAGCCAGCCGCAGTCCGCACAGAATGGAAAACCGTAACGGTACGCCCCGCGCGGTCGTCCTGGCCGCGCTTCTCCACCTGGGCATCGTGGCCTTCCTGGCCATCGCGGTGATCCCCTGCTCGGACTACGAAAAGTGGGCCGACGCCCTCGGCGTGCCCGCGGAATGGAACCCGATGAAGTGCCCGGCGCCCATCCAGCTCCCCGGCGAGGTCATCGAGGCGACGCTCGTGGGCCCCACGGGTGCCCCGCCACCGAAGTCGACCAAGGCAAAGCCGGTGCCGGATACCGTGCCGCCGCCGCCGGTCACGCCGCCACCGACCCCGCCCCAGGAAAAGGTCCCGGTCCCGACCTTGCCGCCGCCGCCCAAGCAGCCTGACCTGAAAGACCAGCAACAGGTCGTGGATGATGCCGTGCAGAAGGCCGAGGACGCCAAGCAGCTGCAGGAAGAAAAGCAGCGCCAGCGCCAGGCCGAACTCGACGCCCAGCAGCAGGAGAAGAAGAAAGAGCAGCAGAAGAAGATCGACGACATCTTCAAGCAGCTCGACGCGGCGTCCCAGAACACGAAGAAGGCCGATTCGGCGAAGAAGCAGGCCGAGCAGCAACTCAAGGATCTGCAGAACGCAAAGGACGACGGCCGTGAAAACCTGCCGTTCGCCGAGAAGCCGCAGACCGGCCAGAACGGCAAGGACGACAGCAAGAAGGCCGCCTATATCGCCGCGATCCAGAACGCGGTGACGCAGAACTGGTTGCGCCCGGAGAATATTGGCAACGGCGCCTGTATCGTCCACGTGGTACAGATCCCGGGCGGCCAGGTGCTGAGCGCCAAGGTCGATTCCAGTTGCCCGTTCGACGGCCCGGGCCGGGCATCGCTGGAAAACGCGGTACTGCGCGCCCAGCCGCTTCCGTACCAGGGCTTCGAGGACGTCTTCGAGCGAAACCTCACCTTCACGTTCAGGCCGTAATGATGTTCCAGCCCCCATGGCCGCCATGCGCCACGGGGGTGGTTCAGATGCGGGTCATTCAGGTTCACCGGGGCCCGCTTACCATGCGGGCGCCACTCCATTTCCACAGGTCGCAATGAATCAGCCCATGCGCAAGACGATCCTTCGCTTCGCCGCCGCCCTCGTGGCGATAGCCGCCCTCGTGGCCGGCCCAGCCGCCGCCCAGTCGCTCAACGTGGAGATCGCCAAGGGCGTGGCCACGGCAACCCCCATCGCAGTGGTGCCGTTCGCCCAGGCCGGCGGGGCCCCGCTGCCCACCGACGTCGCCGACGTCATCCGCGCCGATTTCAACCGCTCGGGCAAGTTCCGGTCGCTGGAAAAGAACGATATCGTCGAGACCCCGTCGCAGGGCTCGGACATCAAGTTCGCCACCTGGCGCCTGCTGAAGCAGGATTACCTCACCATCGGCCGCATCAGCGATGCCGGCGGTGGCATGGTCAAGGTGGAATACGAGCTGTGGGACGTGAACCGCCAGCAGAGCCTGCTGGCCCAGTCGTTCACGGCCCCCACGGGTGACCTGCGTGGCGTGGCCCACCAGATCGCCGACCAGATCTACGAAAAGATCACCGGCGTCCGCGGTGCCTTCTGGACCCGCATCGCCTATGTCACGGCCGTGGGTACGGGCAACAACACCACGTATTCGCTCATCGTGGCCGATTCGGATGGCTTCAACCCGCAGGTGGTGGCCCGCTCCCGCGAGTCGCTGCTCTCGCCGGCCTGGTCGCCGGATGGCAGCAAGCTGGCCTACGTCTCGTTCGAAAGCGGCAATTCGGCCGTGTATGTGCAGAACATCTCCACCGGCTCGCGTAGCCTCGTGGCCTCGCACCCCAAGGGCATCAACTCTGCCCCGGCCTGGTCGCCGGACGGCAGCAAGCTCGCGGTGAGCCTGTCCTACGTGGGTAACCCGGAGATTTTCGTCATCGACGTCGGCAGCCGCACCGAAACCCGGGTGACCAACAACTTCGCGATCGATACGGAACCCACCTTCACCCCGGATGGCCAGAGCATCATTTTCACCTCCGACCGCTCCGGCAAGCCCCAGCTCTACCAGACCTCGGTCTCGGGTGGGAACGCCCAGCGCCTCACGTTCCAGGGCGGCTTCAACGCCAGCGCCTCGGTCAGCTTCGATGGCAAGCAGATTGCGATGGTGCAGGGCAACGGGAACGTGTATCGTATCGCTATCATGGACCGCAGTCTGGGCGGGCAGGTGCGTTTCGTTTCCCCGGGTAACGTGGACGATTCGCCCAGCTTCGCGCCCAACGCCAGCATGCTGCTTTATGCCGCATCGCAGGGTACGCGTGGCGTCCTGTATGCGGTTTCGGCGGACGGCCTTGTGCGCCAGCGTCTCGTCCTTTCGGACGGCGACGTGCGCGAGCCGTCCTGGGGACCGTACCGACAGCGTTGATGGCGCGCCCGTCAGGGCTGCGACATCGACAACGTCCCGGGAGGGCGCGGCTGGTCCGCGCCTTTCCTGCGGGCGAATGAATGAAGGAACTCCCGGCGGTTCGCCCACAAGCGGCTGACGGAGCGAAGGCGTAGGGTGCGGGACAGCGCCCCGTCAACGTGGAAGCAAGTAGAAAAACAGCCGGACAACCGGCGGTGTCTGTCCCGAAACCGTAAAACGACTGTCGGAACTCAACTGTTGAAGGAACGTCCCATGAATAAGACCGTTACCGTCACCCTGGCTGCGCTGCTCTGCGTTGGCGCCGCCGCGTGCTCGAAGAAGAACACCAAGCCGGCTCCCATGCCGGAACAGCAGCCGGTCGCCCAGACCCAGGCCCCGATGAACGATGGCAAGTACAAGCCGGAAGACCTCGACACCGACGCGTGCCTGCGTCAGCGCGTCGTGTACTTCGACTTCGACAAGAACGACGTGAAGCCGGAATTCCAGCAGATCATCGCTTGCCACGCCAAGTACCTGCAGGATCGTCCGCAGTCGGCCATGACCCTCGAGGGTAACACCGACGAGCGCGGCACCCGCGAGTACAACCTGGGCCTCGGCGAGCGCCGTGGCAATGCCGTCTCCAGCGCCCTCCAGGCCGCTGGCGGTTCGGCTGGCCAGGTCAACGTCACCTCGTACGGCAAGGAAAAGCCGACGTGCAAAGAGCACAACGAAGACTGCTGGGCCAAGAACCGTCGCGTTGAGATCGTCTACACCGCGAAGTAATGAAGAAGTCTCTGGCTAACAGCTACATGGCCAGGCTTGGCGTGGCGGGCGCAATCGCGTCCGCCACGCTTTTTGCGTTTACGGCCAGCGCCCAGGATCGCCTCAGCCTCGCCGACCGCGTCGCGCGGCTCGAGCAGCAGAACCAGGCCAACTCCGGCACCACGCAACTGGTGAACCAGGTCAACGACCTGCAGCAGCAGGTGGCCCAGCTCCAGGGCCAGATCGAAGAGCTGCAGCACCAGAACCAGCAACTCCAGGATTCCCAGAAGGCACAGTACGCAGATGTCGATTCGCGCCTGGGCCGTCTCGAAAAGGGTGGCGCGCCCGCCGGGCAGCCCACCGCGGCCGCCGGCGGCGGCCAGCCCCCGGCGCCTGCCGCCGCGAACACCCCGGCGCCCCCGCAGCAGGCCGCCGCGGGCCCCGCGCCCGCCGGCACGGCCGCCGGTGGTGGCAACCCGGGCGCCGCGTCCCCGGCCGAGCAGGCCGCGTACGATGCCGCCTTCAAGTCACTGCGCGGCGGCGACTACGTCACGGCCAGCCGTGGCTTCCGCGACTTCCTCGTGAAGTACCCGGATAGCGCGCTGGCGCCCAACGCCTATTACTGGCTGGGCGAGTCGTACTACGTCACCATGAACTACCAGGTGGCCATCGAGGCCTTCCAGCGGCTGGTCAAGAATTTCCCGCAGAGCGACAAGGTCTCCGACGGCCTGCTCAAGGTGGGTTACTGCCAGATCGAACTGAAGCAGCAGGACGCGGCCATCGCCACCCTGAAGCAGGTTTCCGCCAAGTATCCCGGCACGAAGGCCGCTGGCCTCGCACAGGAACGCCTGCGCCGCCTGCAGCGCCAGACGGCCAACTAAGCGTATGAACGGCAACACCGCAACGCCGGCGGATGTTTCGCCGGCCGCCCCCGTCCGGGAACGCCTGCGGATCACCGAGATCTTCCACTCCGTGCAGGGCGAGGCCGATGCCATCGGCTGGCCCACGGTGTTCGTGCGCCTCACCGGCTGCCCGCTGCGCTGCGTGTGGTGCGATACCGAATATTCCTTCCACGGTGGCCAGTGGCACGACATCGACGCCATCGTGGCCGAGGTGGCCAGCCACGGCGCGAAGCACGTCTGCGTCACGGGCGGCGAGCCCCTGTCGCAGAAGCGCTGCCATATCCTGCTGCGCAAGCTGTGCGATGCCGGCCACGAGGTCTCGCTGGAAACCTCCGGCGCGCTCGATGTCTCGCAGGTCGATCCGCGCGTCCGCAAGGTCATGGACCTGAAGGCGCCGGATTCGGGCGAAAGCGCCCGCAACCTCTGGAGCAACCTCGACCACCTGCTGCCGCATGACCAGGTGAAGTTCGTGATCGCCAGCCGCGGCGATTTCGAATGGTCGCGCGATGTCGTGCGCGAGCACGGCCTGGCCGAAAAATCGATGGTGCTGTTCTCCCCGGTGTGGGGCAAGGTCGAGCCGCGCGCGCTCGCCGAATGGATCCTCGCCGAACGCCTGCCGGTGCGCTTCCAGCTGCAGCTGCACAAGCTGCTGTGGAACGACGCCCAGGGCCACTGATACCCAAGGTACCCGCATGAACGCTCCGAACCCCACCCCCAAGGCCGTCATCCTCGTTTCGGGCGGCATGGATTCCGCCGTGACGATCGCCATGGCGCGCGAACAGGGCTTCGAGGTCTATGCGCTCAGCGTGGCCTATGGCCAGCGCCACAGCTCCGAACTGGAGGCCTCCGAGCGCGTCTCGAAGCTGCTGGGCGCCGTGGCGCACAAGACCGTGCACGTTGACCTGCGCAGCATCGGCGGCTCGGCCCTCACCGCCGATATCGACGTGCCGGAGGATGGCGGCGAAGGCATCCCCGTCACCTACGTGCCCGCGCGCAACACGATCATGCTGTCGATCGCGCTGGGTTGGGCCGAAGTGCTCGGCTCGAACGACATCTTCTGCGGCGTCAACGCCGTGGACTACTCCGGCTACCCCGATTGCCGCCCGGCCTTCATCGAGGCCTTTGAAACGCTGGCAAATGTAGCGACGAAGGCCGGCGTGGAAGGCGCGGGCATCCGCATCCACGCGCCGCTGATGAAGATGGGCAAGGGCGATATCGTGACCGAAGGCGTGCGCCTGGGCGTGGATTTCGCGGAGACGGTCAGCTGCTACCAGGCCGACGCGCAAGGCCGCGCCTGCGGCCACTGCGATGCCTGCCGCCTGCGCGCGGAGGGCTTCGCCAAGGCAGGCGTGCCGGACGTTACGCGCTACGTCTGAGGTCGCGGGGCGGCTGCCAGCCCGGTGCGCTGGCAACCCTTTCAATGCTTGATCGAAGAACTCGGCGGGACAGGCACGCCGGTCAATTCCGTGTAACCCTCGCAATCCACCAGCGCGTTGTAGTCGCGGGTGCCCTCAACACGGAAGGGGAATGTCCAGAGCCCGCTTGCCTTGCCAAGCGACACGGGCCCGATGGCGATGACGTCATCGGCGGTCAGTGCGCCCGGGTTTTTGGTGCCGAACTCGTTCTTTCGTCGAAGATGGTTGAGGACGTGCTGCCTCACGTCCGCAGGTGTCCACGCCCTGCATTCCGCCGTAACCGGCGGGGTCGGGTGGCATCCACCGAGAAGCCATGCCAACACGACGATGGTGGCACGCGCGAGCACATGGACCTTCACCACCGCACCCCCGAGCCCTCGACAGCCTGCTCGCCGACGAATTCGATATCGTAATCTTTGTACCCGAGTGTGTTCCCGATTCCTGCGAGAAAGCTCGTAAGGGCCTCCTGTGCAAAAGGACGATTGCCAGCGCCTGCGTCGTAGGTGTCAGGCGCGAGCGTAAAACTGCCGTTGAACTGATAGCTATGGTCCGCTCGGATCTCCAGTTTGCCGGTTACCCATCCCTTGACACGCCCGATCAATCCAGCGGCCCAGACGTCCTGAATTCCGTGATCAAACGTGTTGTGCTCGAATGGGCCCGAAATCTCGTAGAGGCCGGGGCCATTCAGCGCATTCTGAAGAATGTCTTGCACCGGTTCGAAGTCGCGCGGAACGAGGTGCAGCCCCAGCGAAGCAATGCGGACGCGGCGCGACTTTCCGCCACCCGCAACCCAATAGTAGATGCCCGCAATGGACATCAAGGGCGTGCCCCAGAAGTCGAATGCAGGGTTCTTGATTTCAACTGGTGCGTTGCCAGCGCGTGTAACGTAAAGACCCGCAAGATGGGTGATGGCCAAGCGCCCGTTCGGAGCGAGTAGGCCGGCCTCGTTGGCGGCGATAGGCCGGTTGTACCCTTCCCCGAGGACAACCTGGAGGTTGTTCCAGATGAAGAGTTGGCCGAGTGCGAAGTGGCCGTCTCGTGCGCTGAGTCCTTCGAAGAAAGCGGTGAGGGTGCCGAGCGGATCACCGCGCAGTGCCGCCTCGAAGACCTTCTCGCCGTTGGTCATCGCACATTTTCCGTAGAACTCGTGGTTCATGGGCGGCAGCCCGGCCATGCTGGGAGGCATGATCGGCCCAGGTTGGACTCGGGTGCCGTTGTACGCCGCGTTGTTTCCAAGCCCGTAGAAAGGATCACTGGTGTAGCCGAAGACCGGCACAGGAGCGAGTGGGGTGACCGACATGGCGCATCTCCTTGGTTCGTGAACGAAGGTGAGATGCTAGGTTTTGCGTAGTGGCGCCAGAAGCGGCGAAGGACTACACGCCCTGACGGTGCAATGCAGCGCGCTGTGTAGTCCTTCGATGACGTGCCGGATGTGACCCGGTACGCCTGACGTTAAAGGCCGGCGGACTGCAGCCCCGCGAACAACTGCCCGCGGCTAAGCCAGCCGAGTAGGCCGACGAGCGCGCAGACGGCACCACTGAGCACCCACGAACGCGTCGCGCCGTGCCGCGAGCGATCTTCGAGCGTGGCCAACGTGGCCGTCATCTGATCCATCCGCGTTTCGACGCGATCAAGCCGCGCCTCCACCTGTACGAAGCGCTTATCGACTTGCTCGAAGCGCTTATCGACCTGCTCGAAGCGATCATCGACACGCGCGGAGAGCGCCTGCAACTCGCTTCGGGTCGCGACTTTTTCCAGGACGGTGTTGAGTTCACTCAACCGGTAAAACGACTCACGTGCCTGCATGACGGCCTCCTTTCGTGCACGGTGAAGGGAGACCAGCGTACTCGGAATGCCAGTGCAGGTTTGTGAGAATGTCGCCCGATGGCATGACGTGAATGCCGACACGTCGTGTAGGCGAACCGGAAGTCGCGCGAATATCCATGGCCTGGAAAAGGCGACGCCACCGGCTAGGCGGTGGCGTGCGACCCGGCCGGGAACGGCACGGGGAATGGCTGGCCTTGGGCAAAATGGTGGGTCGTGACGGATTCGAACCGTCGACCTACGGATTAAAAGTCCGCTGCTCTACCGACTGAGCTAACGACCCATGCGCAAGTAGCCGACTAGTTTAGTGCCCCCGCCGGGGTGGCACAACCCAAGGCAAGGCTCAGGTGGCCAGCACGATGGCCTCGACGTCGCGGCCCGCGTCGCGCCATGCCGTGATACCGCCCGTGAGCGGGCGTACGTTGGCGAAGCCCAGCTTGGTCAGGCGCTCGGCCACCTTGGCGGCCGATACTTCGTTTGGGCATGAGCAATAGATCACCACCGCGGTGTTGCGGGGCAGGGTGGCCAGGTCGGCGCTGGCGCTGGCCAGGTCGAACAGCCGCGAGCCGGGGATGACGAAGGGGTCGTCGCGGCGATTGGACAGGCTGCGGACGTCGACGATGAGCGCACCGGGGTCGCTGGCCAGCAGCACGGCCAGCTCGTCGACCGAAATGCGACTTTTGCGCAGGCGCGCGATGAGCAGAGCGCGGCGCAGGTAGCGGAACGCCACCCACAGCGCCAGGCCGATGACGGCAAGGGTCGCCAGCCCGAACCCAAACTCCTTCAGCACCGCGAGCACGGCGTCGATCTGCCGGTAGAACAGCATGCCGGCCGAGAGCCCGACGACGATCCAAAGCGCCGCGCCGGCCAGGTCGTAGAGGGTGAAGCGGCTGAAGCGTGTATCGCCTGCGCCGGCGATGGGGATGGCCACCAGGGAAAGACCCGGGATGAACCGCGACACCAGCAGCAGCTTCACGCCCCGTTTCTCGAAGAAGCCGCTGGCGCGGCGCACGCAGGTATCGGGCGACAGGGAGATGCGGCAGAGGCTGTCGAGCACGCGGTAGCCGAAGCGGCGGCCGGTGAGGAACCATGCCGTATCGCCCGCGAAGGCGCCGGCCAGGGCGGCGATGAACGTGGCGAGGATGAGCATCGGGTCGCGGGCCGCCACCAGCGTGCTACCCACCACGATCAACGTGGGCATGGCGGGGACGGGCAGGCCGATCGCGCCGGCGAACACGCCGAGGAACGCCACCACGGGCGCGGTGTCCGACCAGTTGACGCTCGCCACGACCTTGCCTCCGACGGCTGCTGCCCAGTGCCGCAAGCGTACGCCGACGGCCGTGCCGCGCACAGGGGCGCGGTCGGCGTTTTTACAGCGCGGCGTGGTGGCTGAGCAGGTCGGCGACGCGGTGCGCACCGCCCACGGCGGCGCCTTCCAGCTCGACCCAGAACAACGTGCCGCGGCCCGGGCTGGAGCGCACGCCGATGGTGCCGCCCAGCAGGTCGGTGATGCGTCGCGCCACGGCCAGCCCAAGCCCGTAGCCGGGGTGGCCCGGCAGCCGGGTGAACTCGTCGAAGAGCCGCTCCTGCTGCCGTGGTTCCAGGCCCATGCCGTTGTCGCGCACCTCGATGCGCACGGCATCGCCGCGGCGGCGCATGGCCACCAGCACGCGGCCGTGGGGCGTGCTGATGACCGCGTTGGATACCAGCCGGTGGATCAGCTCGGCAAGCAGGTTGGGGTCGCCGCGCAAGGGCAGGCGGCCACCGCGCCAGCGGATATCGACGCTGAGCCGCTCGGCGTCGTTGGCGATCGCGTCGCGCTCGCGGATGAAGAGGTCGGCCGCCACCAGCTCATGGCTCGACGGCTCGATGGCACCCGCATCGAACCTGGCCAGGTCGAGCAGCCCCTCGAGCAGTTCATTGAGCCGCGTGACGTTCGTGCGCATCTGGCCCTGCACCGCACGCTGGCGCAGGTCGTCACCCGGCTGCATGCCGCCGACGAAAAGCGACAAGGCCTGCAGCGGCTGGCGGAAATGGTCGCCCACCTGTTCGATGAAGCGCGTCTGCCGCGCCATTTCCTGCATGCGCTGGCGGAACGCTTCGCCCAGCGCGGCGTCGTGGCGCGCGCGCAGCTCGCGCAGTTCGCCGAGCAGCCGGCCAACGGCCAGCTCCAGCGACTCGCCATCACCCAGGCCGCGATCGTTCCGGGCCCGGAGTTCTTCGTCGATCCGCGCCTTCACCGCCTCGACCGAATCGACCAGCTCACGCTCCATCACGCGTTTGCAGGCCAGGTACACGGCGACGATGCCCACGCCCAGCAGCATCATCATCAGCAATGCGGCAAGGCGCCGCTCGCGCAAGGCCGAGGTGTCGGTGATGGTTTCCAGTTCACCTAGCGGCGTGGCCACGCGTACGTGCACCTGGTGGCCCGCGCGCAGCGGGCGGCCACTGTCGATGACGAGGTCGGTGCCCTCGTTGCGGTGGAGGATGGCCAGCGCGGTTGGCGAGCTGCGCGACAGGGTACGCGCCAGCGCGTCCCGCGTCGCATCGTCCCCGTTGGTCGCCGTGATGGCACCCGCCAGGCGCACGGCCTGGATCCGCGCGATGCTGCGCGTCTCCTGCGTGATGCCACGCAGCAGCATCACGCCCATGGTGGCCGTGAGCGCGAGGGCGACGGCCACCAACGGCAGCAGGCCCTTGCGGACCCGCCGCTCACTGGTCGGCGGCAACCGGCCAAGCGGTGGGGATGACGCTTTCATGCAGCGGCCTTGGGCGTAGTCTCATGACGAATCTATGAAACGGCCGCGCGCTACGCGATAGACAAGGGGAGCTAAGACAAGCGGCCTATGCCTTCTGGCTAGTGCGGGCTATTTCCCGCGCAATCGGCCGACCAGTGCGTCGTGGTCGGCCTCGATCTTCTTGAAGCGCGCCTCGCGGGCGCTCTCGCTGACCCACTGCGCCGTCGTGGCGCGGCGCTTTTCAAGCGTGTATTCGATGTCGGAAAAGGGGATGAGGCACGCGTTGGTCGCTGGCGCGAAGCCGCTGATATCGTGGATGAGCTTGAGGTTGGCCTCCTCCCGGGCGCCATCCTTGCCCTTGCCGTAGCCCGTGATGAACGCGGCCACTTTCTCCCGCAGCGCCAGCGGCAGGTCGTTGCGGATGACGATCACCGCATGCGGTATCAGGGCCGATTTCCACAGCACGCGCAGGCGCGCGAACTGCTCGGGGAAGTGCTGCTGGAAGCGCTCGAGGTCGGCGCTGTTGTTGGTCGCCACGTCCACCTCGCCGTTGGCCACGGCCAGGGCGTTGTTCTGGTGGTTGTCGACATGCACCTTGGCGAAGAACGTATCGGAGTCGACGCCGCGCGCCGCGAACAGCTGCGTCTCCGGCACGAGGTAGCCCGAGACCGACAGCGCCTCGCCCCGGGCGAAGCGCCACTGGCCCGGCCGGGCGAACAACTGGTCGAGGTTGGTGATCCGCGAATCGGCCGCCACCAGCAGCACGGCGTAATAGCCGCGCGAGCCATCGCCACGGGTGAGCTGCCCGATCACCTGCATGTTCTGGCCCACGACGGCGTCCAGCGCCAGACGGCCGGAAAGGAAGGCGATATCCACCCGTTGTTCGCTGATGGCCTGCGCGATGCCTTCGTACGTGGTGACGGAAACCGCGCGCACGGGGCGGTCGAGCGCCTTGTGCAGGTCGTCGAGCATGGGCCGCCAGGCCTCGAGCGATTCGGCGGGGCCGCCGATGGGCAGGATGCCAAAGGTGAGGGGCGCATTGGGGTCGATGTCGGTGCCACCGGCACCGGCATGGGGGGAAACCACCAGGAATATCAGGAAGAGTGCCGGGGCCAGCCAGCCCCCGTGACGCACCCGTGCCGTGCCAGCCCTGCCTGCCCGCATGCGACAGCCTCGCGTGGTGTGACGTGTCGTCCCCCGGCGCTCCCTGCCGCCCCGGCACCAGCGTACGCCGGCACCAGGACAAAACCGTGTCGCGTGTCAGTCCCCGAGATGCTGCGCGGCCACGAGGGCCTCGAGGCGGTTGCGCACGTGCAGTGCGCGGAAAATGGCGGCCAGGTGGATCTTGACCGTGCCTTCGCTGATGCCCAGTTCGCGCGCGATCAACTTGTTGGGCCGGCCCTTCGCCAGCAGTTTCAACACGTCGATCTGCCGGTCGGTGAGCACCGTGGCCAGGCGTTCCTTCGTGGTGAGCCCGTCGCCGCCGACCGTGGCGAACGCCGGCGTCACGGGCGCGGTCGAGGCGGCCTTCATGGCCTCCGGCGGCACGTAGATGCCGCCGCCCACGACGAGGCGCACCGCGTTCAGGATGACATCGGGTGGCGACGATTTCGGGATATAGCCCTGGACGCCAAGATCGAGCACATGGCGGATGGCCGATGGATCCTCCGTGCCGGAAAGCACCACCACCGGGCGTGCCGGCGATGCGCCATCATCGGAGGGGTCGCGCAAGGTCGCCACGGCCTCCTTGATGTGCTCGACGCCATCGGCGCCGGGCATGGCCATGTCGATGAGGGCGACATCCGGGAGCGGTGTCTTTGCCAGGAGGCTGCGCAACTGCGCCACCGTTTCTGCCTCGACGAATTCGACCGAATCGCCAAGCTCGCGAAGCTTCAGCTTCACGCCCTCGATGATCAGCCGATGATCGTCCGCGATCAAAACTCGCATGCCACTCCTCCGCTCGCACTGCCACGAGCATCCCCGTTCCAACGACCATAGCCCTCCCGGCACCCGGCGGCAAGCAGGCCATTTGCCTCAGACGGCTGCATGATGGACAGACCACGCGGAAACCATTACATCGTGGAGCCGTTCGGGGGATACCGGCTTGTACAAGACCTTCGTGGTGGTATCCACGCTGGCCAGGAAATCGCCCCGGGTCTCGCCCGTGATCAGCACCCGGGCGAAGGGCGGCGGGTCGCCGGGACGGCGCCGGTAATAGCGATCGAGCAGGGCCAGCACGTCCAGCCCGGTGCCCTCGCGCAGCCGCAGGTCGGAAATGACCAGGTCGGGCGGCTGCATCCACATGTGCACCGCCTCCATGGCCTGCTGTGCGTCTTCGGCGGTCATCACCTCGCACCCCCAGCTGCCCAGCAGGAAGCTGATGCCGGCCAGGATGCTGGGCTCGTCGTCGATCACCAGCACGCGCATGCCCGCCACGTCGCGCGGGACGCCCGGCTCGGGCGCGGCCACGGGGGGCGCCTCGGGCAGCGGGTTGGGCAGCACCTCGGGCAGGGTGAGGGAGAAGACGCTGCCCCGACCGGGCTTCGACGTGACGGTGGCCCGCGTACCCAGTAGGCCCGCCAGGCGCTGCACGGTGGACAGGCCCAGGCCCAGGCCGCGGCGCGTGCCCTCGGGGCGGCCGGCCTCGGGCCCGCTTTCCACCCGGTAGAACTCGTCGAAGATGTGGTCGACATGCTCCTTTGGGATGCCCAGGCCGGTATCCCACACGTCGATGCGCACCTGGCCATCCTCGCGGCGGCGGGCGCCGACGAGCACGCCGCCGCAGCGGGTGTAGCGCAGGGCGTTGCTCACCAGGTTGTTGAGGATGCGGGCCAGCATCGTGCGGTCGGTGTTCACCCACAGGTCGGTGGTGCGGACCACCAGGCGCAGGTCGTGCTGCTCGGCCACCATGCGGAAGTTGACGCTTACTTCTTCGAATACCTCGTCCAGCGAAAGGTCGCGGGGCGCGGCCTTCATGGCGCCGGTATCGAGGCGGGAGAGGTCGAGCAGCTCGCTGAACAGGTGGTCGAGCGACTCGACGCACTCCTGGATGTGCGCGATGCGGTTCAGGCGCACCGGGTCGAACTCGTCCACGGCCAGGCCGGACGAGAACAGCGTGAGCGCGTAGAGCGGCTGGCGCAGGTCGTGCGAGGCGGCGGCGAGGAACCGCGCCTTGGCCACGCTGGCGGCCTCCAGCGCCGCGTTCTTGCGGGCCAGCTCGTCGGTGGCGGTGGCGATCTCGCGCTCCATGCCGATCTGGGCGTGCAGCAGCTTCGAGGCGGCGCCATTGAAGCCGCGCTGCAGGTCGCCGATCTCGGTGTCGTCGGTGACCGGCACCACCACCGTGCGGTCGCCCAGGCCGAGCTGGCGCACGGCGATGGCGAGGTTGCGCAGCGGGGCGCTCATCCATCGCGCGGCCGACCAGCCGATCATCACGGCGATAAGCAGGCTGAGGGTGAGCCAGACCAGGGCGTTGTGGACGCTGGCGCGCTGGGCGGCCACGGCATCCTCCACGCTGACATCGACCGTGACGGCACCGACGACGCGCTGGGTCACCGGGTCGAGCACGTCGCGCGAGACGGTGAGGCTGTCGTCGTCCTCCACCGAGCCGTTCACGCGGTCGGCCAGGATCTCGCCATCGCGGTCGGCGATGCGGACGCGGGAGACCTGCGGCAGCTGCACGATGGATTGGGCGATGCGGCCCAGCTCGCGGCGCTGCTCGCTGCGCAGGGCATCGCCGGAGACCGTGGCGGCCTGCTGCGCGATGGCGTCCGCCGTGGAACGGCCCATCTCGTGGAGCGTATCCATCTGGTGGCGGGTGAGCAGGGTGACGAGCAGGACGGCGCTGATGGCCGTCGGGGCAAGGGCGACGCAGGTCAGGCGCTGCACCAGCGAGGTGCGACGCCATACCTTTTCAAGCCACGAAGCCGAACCGTCGCGCATGCCATCCCCCGGGCGCCTTACCCCCCCTGGGCCGGCGCGAGGCCTAAGCCTAGCGCAGTTACCGGGCGGGCGTGCCACCGCGCCCGGTGGCCTTGCGGCCTAGTACGCGGCGCCGATCTCGCCGTAGTGGCGCAGCACGGCCCGGGCCTCGTCGCGCAGGATATCGGTACGCACCGCGATGCCGCGGCGGGTGAGCTCGCCCACCCAGTCGGCAGGGAGGGGGCCTTCGTCGAAGGTGGTGAGTTCTTCCACGTCCGCCGCGCGGGCGCCGATGAGCAGCGTATCGATGCCGGCCCACACGGTGGCGCCGAAGCACTGGCAGCAGGGCTGCGAGCTGGTGGCCAGGGTGACGTGGCCGCCGCCCTCGTTGAGGCGGAAACGCTGCGTGCGCTGCTGCGCGAGCATGTAGGCCATCATCTCGGCGTGCGCCACGGAGCAGCTCTGCGGCACCACGCGGTTGACGCCGACGCTGATGATGCGGTCATTGCCATCGAACACCGCGGCGCCGAAGGGCCCGCCCGAGACCGCCTCGACGTTGCGCGCCGAGAGATCGATGGCGAGCTGCACCTTCGCCGCGTCGCCCTCGTACGCCTTGCCCGTGTCGACGTGCTCATGCACCCACGCGGGCAGGGTGAGGTGCACCTGGGCGTAAAGCATCACGCCTGCTTCGCCCACGAATCGCGCAGCGTCACCACGCGGTTGAACACCGGTGCGGCGTGCGTGTGGTCGTGCATGTCGGCGACGAAGAAACCCAGGCGCTCGAACTGCACCCGGTCTTCGCGTTCCAGCCCGGCGGCGGCCGGCTCCACGTAGCCGTGCACCACGCGGCGCGAGCCCGGGTTGAGGTGGTCCTTGTAGGTCTTGCCGTCGCTGTCGTCGTCCGGGTCGTTGACGTCGAAGAGGCGATCGTACAGGCGCACCACGGCCGGCACGGCATCGCGCGCGCTCACCCAGTGGATGGTGCCCTTCACCTTGCGATCGGAACCCGGCATGCCGGTGCGCGACTCGAGGTCGAGGGTGCAGCGCAGCTCGACGACCTCGCCCGCGGCATCCTTGACCAGTTCGTCGCAGCGGACGATGCCGACGCCGCGCAGGCGCACTTCGCCGTCCGGCTTCAGCCGGTGGAAGCCCTTCGGCGGTACCTCGGCGAAATCCTCGCGCTCGATCCATAGCGAGGGCGAGAACGGCACGCTGCGCGAGCCGAAGGTGTCGTCCTTTGGGTGGTTCGCGAACGTGAGCGTCTCGGCGTGGTCGGCCGGCAGGTTGGTGATGGTGAGCTTGAGCGGATCGATGACGGCGAGCCGGCGCGGGGCCTTCGCATCCAGGTCTTCGCGGATGCAGCCCTCGAGCACGCCCATGTCGATGGTGCTGTTCTGCTTGCTGACGCCGATGCGCTCCCAGAACAGGCGGATGCCCGCGGGCGTGAAGCCGCGGCGGCGCATGCCGGCGATGGTGGGCATGCGCGGGTCGTCCCAGCCATCGACCAGGTTCTCGGAGACCAGCGTGATGAGCTTGCGCTTGCTCATCACCGTGTAGTTGATGTTGCCGCGCGAGAATTCGATCTGGCGGGGCTTGCTCGGCGTGGTGGGCAGGCCCGCGGCGACGAGCGACTGCCACAGCGCCGGGTCGTTGGCGAGGTCGACCTTGTCGACGCACCAGTCGTACAGCGGGCGGTGGTCCTCGAACTCGAGCGTGCACAGCGAATGCGTGATGCCTTCCACCGCATCGGAGAGCGAATGCGCGAAGTCGTACATCGGGTAGATGGGCCAGGCATCGCCGGTGTTCTGGTGGTGCACCTTGCGCACGCGGTAAAGCGCCGGGTCGCGCAGGTTGATGTTGCCCGAGGCCATGTCGAGCTTCGCGCGCAGGGTCTTGCTGCCGTCGGCGAACTCGCCGGCGCGCATGCGCTGGAACAGGTCGAGGTTTTCTTCCACCGTGCGCTCGCGGTAGGGCGAGTTGCGGCCCGGCTCGGTCAGCGTGCCGCGGTACTCGCGCACCTCGTCGGCCGAGAGGTCGTCCACGTAGGCCAGGCCGCCGCGGATGAGCTTGAGCGCGGCCTGGTAGAACACCTCGAAGTAATCGGAGGCGTGGCGCAGCTCGGCCCACTCGAAGCCCAGCCATTTCACGTCGCGCTGGATGGCCTCGACGTATTCCACGTCTTCCTTCGACGGGTTGGTGTCGTCGAAGCGCAGGTTGCACGTGCCGGCGAACTCGCCGGCCAGCCCGAAGTTCAGGCAGATGGACTTGGCGTGGCCCAGGTGCAGGTAGCCATTCGGCTCCGGCGGGAAGCGCGTGTGGATGACGCTGTGCTTGCCGGCGGCCAGGTCGTCGCGGACGATCTGGCGGATGAAGTGCTGCTGCAGGAGGGGTGTTTCGGTCGACATCGTGGGGTGGCCCTGGCGTGGGTGCGGCGCAAACCGCCAAGTTTACCTTTCCCGCGCGGCCGATGCTTGCCGCGGGGCCGTGGGCCGGGTAGCTTGCCCGCATGCGGATCGTCTACCACGCGCAGAACCTCATCGACGCCCACCTGGTGCGTGATGCGCTCGCGCAGGCGGAGATCCCCGCGTTCATTTCCGGCGAGTACCTCACCGGTGCCATGGGTGAGCTGCCCGTCATGGGCCTCGTCGCCGTCATGGTGCCCGAGGCCGCGCGCGATACCGCCGAGGCCATCGTCCGCGACGTGGACGCGCGCCTGGCCGAGGCCCGCGCGGCCGCCGCCGAGGACGGCTTCGACCCCGGCATCCTGCCGGCCTGAGCCGGCACACCCCACAGGACCCCCCCATGCAGGCCATTTTCGACCTTGTCCGCGATGTGCCGGATTTCCCGCGCCCGGGCATCATGTTCAAGGACATCACGCCGTTGCTGGCCGATCCGGCCGCCTTCGCCGAATGCATCGACGCGCTGTGCGCCCCGTGGCGCGAGCAGGGCATCGGCGCCGTGTGCGGCATCGAATCGCGCGGCTTCATCTTCGGCGCGGCCATGGCCCAGGCGCTCAGCGCCGGCTTCGTGCCCCTGCGCAAGGCCGGCAAGCTGCCGCCGCCGGTGGTGGGCATGGATTACGGCCTGGAATACGGGCTCGACCGGCTCGAGATCGGCACCAACGCGCTGGCGCCGGGCGAGCGCGTCATCATCGTCGATGACGTGCTGGCCACGGGCGGTACCCTCGATGCCGCGCGCCGCCTGGTCGAGCGCCTGGGCGCCGAGGTGGTGGGCGCCAGCGTGGCCATCGAGCTGCCGGGCCTCAACGGGCGCGCGCGCTGGGGTGGCACCGCGCCGTTGCACGCCCTCGCCAGTTACTGAGCGGGGCGCGGGCGTTCCTCGGCCAGGCTCTCTACCAGCACGATCTCGCAGCCACCCGCGCCGGTGTCCTCGCGCGTCAGCGAGGTATCCCAGTGCCAGCCATCGTCGCGCTTGATGTCGACGAGGAAGCCCTCGAAGTGGATGACCTCGCCCGGGCGCACGTCGCGCAGCTGCCGGGCGGCGGAATCGTTCGCGGGGATCATGTGCATGTTGGCGCTGCTGTCCTCGATCTCGTGGCGCGGGATCGGGAAGTTATCGGTGTACCAGAAGTAAAACCGGTTCGACTGCGAGATGCGGATCTTGTCCAGCACCGCCGAATCCGACATCCGGCCCCAGCCCATGGCGAGGTCGGTGGGCGCGATGGGCGCCAGGTCGTCCAGCTGGTAATCCTCGCGCGAGAGCACGCGGCCGGTCATGGCGAACCTGGCCCGGGGCTCCAGCTTGAAATGGCCGCGCGACAGCTCCGTGCCGCGGCTCAGGTCTTCCTGGTCGGGCACGTCGCCCGCGACGATGCCCGGCGCGTTATGCACCGGCCGGTGGCGGTACCAGTGGTAGCCGCCCCAGCTGCAGAGCACGACCAGCAGGGCGACAAGCCAGGGACGCATCAGTGGGAACCGTCAGGGAATCGAGTGGGCAACGGCTGACGGGCCGGACGGTTGACCGGTGGCGCACCCCTGGGCGTTGAAAAGCTCACCGGGCACGCCGCGCACCACCTCGGCCAGCGCCTCGAAGAACGGGGTCATGGCCGAGCTCTTGCGCCACAACATGGCGATGCGGCGGCTGGGTGCCGGCTCCTCGAACTCGATGAGCTGCACGTTGGTCGACTGCGCCACGGGCGGCTTCACCGCCAGCGTGGGTAGCAGGGTGATGCCCACGTTGGCCGAGACCATCTGGCGCAGCGTTTCCAGGCTGGTGGCGCGGAACCCCGATTTCTCGCCGGCGCCGGCGAGGTGGCACACCTCCAGCGCCTGGTCGCGCAGGCAGTGGCCATCCTCCAGCAGCAGCAGGTTCTGCTCGGCCAGGTCGTCCATGCGCAGCCGGCCATGCCGGGTGGCCAGCTCGTGGCCGCTTGGCACGGCCAGCACGAAGGGCTCCTCGAACAGGAACTCGGTGTGCAGCGAATCGTCGTGCACGGGCAGGGCGAGGATGCCGGCATCCAGCGTGCCCTCGCGCAGCATGTGCAGCACCTGCTCGGTCTTCTCCTCGCGCAGCAGCAGCTCCAGCCGGGGGAAGCGGTCGCGCAGGCGGGGGATGACATGCGGCAGCAGGTAGGGCCCCAGGGTGGGGAAGATGCCGAGCCGGATGGTGCCCGATTCCGGGTCGCGGGTGCGCTGCGCGATGGCCTTGATCTCGTCCACCTGCGACAGCACCCCGCGCGCGCGGCGGGCGATCTCGCGGCCGGTTTCGGTCAGCAGCACCTTGCGGGGGGTTCGCTCCACCAGGGCCACGCCCAGCTCGTCCTCGAGCTTGCGGATCTGGGTGGACAGCGTGGGCTGGCTGACGAAGCTGGCCTCGGCGGCACGGCCGAAGTGACGGTGCTCGGCCAGGGCCACCAGGTAAGAAAGGTCTCGAAGGTTCATCTGCACGATCCCGAGAGGCGTTGCGATAGCCACAGTCTATCACATTGATGCCTACAATCGATTTGAGATATATGTCCGGCTTCGTTAACCTCTCTCTATCGCTCGCTTCCCCAGGCGGGCAACCCCTTTACACCCACCCTCACTCTGGAGAGTCGAATCATGCTGACCATTGGCGATAAGTTCCCCGAATTCAACCTGCTGGCCGTCGACGGTGGCCCGCTGGCCAACAAGATCGAAGACGCCTTCACCACGATCTCCGACAAGTCGTACGAGGGTAAGTGGAAGCTCGTGTTCTTCTACCCGAAGGATTTCACCTTCGTCTGCCCGACCGAGATCAAGGGCTTCAGCGACCTCAACGAGCAGTTCGCCGACCGTGACTGCCAGATCCTGGCCGCCTCGACCGACAGCGAATTCGTCCACCGCGCCTGGCGCATGGACCACGCCGACCTGAAGGACCTCAAGTTCCCGATGCTGGCGGACATCAAGAAGGAGCTCACCTCGGCCCTCGGCATCCTCACCAACGACGGCGTCGCCCAGCGCGCTACCTTCCTGGTCGATCCGAACGGCGAAATCCAGTTCGCCTACGTCACCGCCGGTTCGGTCGGCCGTAACCCGGACGAAGTGCTGCGCGTCCTCGACGCCCTGCAGACCGACGAGCTGTGCGCCTGCAACTGGAAGGCCGGCGAAGAGACCCTGAAGGTCGCCTAAGGCACTTTGAGCAGTCAAAGTCCCGCGCCGCATAGCTCCCTCCCCCGCGCGGCGCGGGCAATCTGTAGGAGCGCACCCTGTGCGCGACATCTTTTGCGGTAACGCCCCAGGGCCCTCGGCTCTTCCGCAAAAGGCGTCGCCCACAGGGTGGGCTCCTACAACCCTGAGTCACCCTTGCAACACCCCCGCATTCCCACGGCACGCCAACCGGCGGGCCTTCGCGTGAACCGGCGCCTGTGCGCCGAGCCATTCCGCGACACTTTCCCTTCATCCTTAACCAGTTACCAGGAGCACACCGATGAGCCTCGCCGACCTTCGCAGCCAGCTGCCCGACTACGCCAAGGACCTCAAGCTCAACCTCGATTCCGTGCTCAGCGAAGCCGGCGCGCCGGGCCTGAACAAGGCGCAGATCGCCATGATCGCCATGGGCTCCGCCTATGCCGCCCGCTTCAAGCCGCTGACGGAAGCCGTCGCCGCGTTCGCCGCCGAGCACGCCAGCGCCGAGCAGCTCACCGCCGCCAAGGGTTCGGCCGCGATCATGGGCATGAACAACATCTACTACCGCTTCCAGCACCTGGTCTCGCACCCCGAGTACGACACCATGCCGGCCAAGCTGCGCATGAACGTCATCGGCGCCTACAAGGGCGAGGCGAAGAACGACTTCGAACTCGTTTCGCTGGCGGTGTCGGCCGTGAATGGTTGCGGCATGTGCATCGACTCGCACGACAAGGTGCTGCGCGATGGCGGCGTCAGCGTCCAAGGCATCCAGAGCGCCGTGCGCATCGCCTCGGTGATCCACGCGGTGGCCGTGGTGCTCGAGCAGGCCGACGCCGCGGGCTGAGAAATTCCGCAACACGGGGTCGGCTCCCTGTAGGAGCCCACCCTGTGGGCGACATCTCCTCGCCCCAATCCACACCCCTGCGGCGCCGCCTTAAAAGCATCGCTCACAGGGTGAGCTCCTACAAAAGGCCGCGGTTTAACGCGGCCTTTCGTTTTTCCGGCACATGCTCCGCCCACCTAACCAAGCGGAGGGTGTGCCATGAGCTATGTCGATGGTTTCGTTCTGCCGGTGCCCGAGGCCAACCTGGCCGAGTACAAGAAGATGGCGCGGCTCGGCGCCAAAGTCTGGATGGAGCACGGGGCGCTCGCCTACACCGAATGCGTCGCTGACGATGTCCAGCCCGGCAAGGTCACGTCCTTCCCGCAGGCCGTGAAGCTCAAGCCGGGTGAGATCGTTGTCTTCGCCTGGGTCGTCTACAAAAGCCGCCGGGACCGCGACCGGATCATGAAAAAAGTCATGGAAGATCCGAGGTTTGACAAGTACAAGGACCCCAAGGCCATGCCCTTCGACGGCAAGCGGATGTTCTGGGGCGGGTTCAAGCCCATCGTCGAGGCGTGACGCGGTGCGGTAAGGGAGGGGTGCCTTCCGGCACTGTGTCGAAGGTCACCCCGCTCCGCAGGATGTAAGGGATTACCTACAGGGAGTCCCACCTGCCATGCGTCGTATCGTCCGTCCCCTCATCCTCACCGCGCTCGCCGCCTGCTGTGGCGCCGCGCTCGCCGCCGGCACGGACGCCGCGCCGCCGCTTGGCCACCTCCCCGAGTGGGCCCAGCCGGAAAGCTACAAGCTCGCCTTCAAGGTGGACCCGAAGCAGGAAGATTATTCCGGCTCGACCACCATCAAGCTCAAGCTCACCCAGCCGTCGGACTTCGTCTGGATCCACGGCAAGGAGCTGAAGGTGTCCAAGGTCGTCGTCACCGACGCCGCCGGCAAGAAGCACACCGGCAAGTACACCGTCGCCGCCGAGAAGGAAGGCGTGGCCCGCCTCGACCTGGGCGGCAAGCTCGAGGGCGAGATCACCGTCGCCATCGACTTCACCGCGCCGCTGAACAAGCAGCTGCAGGGCCTGTACAAGGTCTCGCACGAGGGCATCCCCTACGCGATGACGCAGATGGAGCCGGTATCGGCCCGCTATGCGTTCCCGGGCTTCGACGAGCCGCGTTTCAAGACCCCGTACGACATCAGTCTCACCATCCCCGCCGATGACCAGGGCGTGGCCAACACCGCGCAGGTGAAGGAAGAGAAGGCCGGCGCCGGCTGGAAGACGCTGACGTTCTCCACCACCAAGCCGCTGCCGACCTACCTGGTCGCGTTCGCCGTCGGCCCGTGGGACGTGGTGAAGGGCCCGGATATCACGCCGACCCAGTACCGCGCCACCGCCACCCCGCTGCGCGGCATCGCCGCCAAGGGCGAAGGCCACCGCATGCAGCACGTGTTGGGCGAGACGAACTCGATCATCCACACGCTCGAGGATTACTACGGCTTCGGCTACCCGTTCGACAAGCTCGACCTGCTCGCCGCGCCCGACTTCAGCGCAGGCGCGATGGAGAACGCCGGCCTTGTCACCTTCCGTGACTGGCTGCTGCTGATCGACCCGGATTCGGCCGCCAACTACGTGCGCGGCTCGTTCAACGTCAACGCGCATGAGCTGGCCCACCAGTGGACGGGCGATACCGTCACCATGGCGTGGTGGAACGACCTGTGGCTCAACGAAGCCTTCGCCACCTGGATGCAGCAGAAGGTGACGCAGAAGGTGCACCCGGAATACCGCGCCGACCTCGACCGCGTGCGTGGCGCCCAGGGTGCCATGGGCAATGACAGCCTCGTCAGCGCCCGCAAGATCCGCCAGGAAATCACCGGCAACGGCGACATCGAAACCGCGTTCGACGGCATCACCTACCAGAAGGGTGCGGCGGTGCTGGGCATGTTCGAAGGCTTCGTCTCCGAGCCCGTGTTCCAGAAGGGCATGCGCGCCTATATCCAGAAGCACAAGTTCGCCAACGCCACGGCCGACGACCTCGTCGATTCGATCGCCGAAGCCGCGGGCCAGGGCGATGACTTCAAGAAGGCCTTCAACTCGTTCCTCGACCAGTCGGGCGTGCCCTACGTGGTCACCGAGGTGAAGACCGACGGTGGCAAGACCGTGCTGCACATGAAGCAGAGCCGCTACCTGCCGCTGGGCAGCACCGGTGATGCGAACCGCGTGTGGGGCGTGCCCATGTGCGTCCGCTACGGCGTGGCCGGCGGCGACAAGGTGAAGTGCGAAATCTTCAACACCGCCGAAGGCAGCATGGTGCTCGACGGCGCCGCCAAGGGCACGTGGGTGATGCCGAACGCCAACGGCCGCGGCTACTACCGCTTCGCCGAAGGCAAGGCCGACCTGGCCAACCTGGCCAAGGTGGTGGGCAAGCTGAGCGATGCCGAGCAGCTGGCCTACGCCGACGCCGTGCGCGCCGGCTTCCAGCACGGCGACCTCGACGCGGGCGACGTGCTCGCCGCGCTGAAGCCGATCACGGCGTCGGGCACCCGCGAGGTGTTCACCGCGCCGATGAACACCTTCACCTGGATCATGGACCACGAGGCCAGCACCGATGCCCAGCGCGCCACGCTGCGCAAGTGGGCCATCGACGCCTACAAGCCGAAGCTGGCCCCGCTTGGCTACCGCAAGAAGGCCGGCGAGAAGGATAACGACACGCTGACCCGCAACGTGCTGGTGGCCTTCCTTGCCGACAAGGATATCGGTGACAAGGATGTGCGCGCCGAGATGCTGAAGCAGGGCGATGCCGCGCTGAAGACGAAGGACGGCCACCTCGACCTCGAAGCCGCCGACTCCGACCTGCTCGCCACCGCCCTTGGCGTGTCGGTGCAGGAGCATGGTGCCCCGGCCGTCGATGCGCTGATCGCCGAGATCCCGAAGACCTCCGACCCGGCCAAGCGCAACGCCATGCTGGTGGCCTTGTCGGAAGCAACCGACCCGGCCGTGGCCAACAAGGCGCGTGACTTCGCCCTGGGCAAGGACGTGAAGGTTGGCGAGATGGCGATGGTGCTCATGGGCGGCCGCGACAGCGAATCCACCCGCAACGACCAGTGGAAGTGGTTCACCACGAACTACGACAAGATCGTCGCACGCACCGGCAGCTTCGCCGGCGGCAAGCTGCCCTCGCTCGCCGCGGGCGGTGGTTGCTCGAAGGCCGAGGCCGACCGCCTCAGCGAGTTCTTCAAGCCCCGCCTGGCCCAGGTGAGCGGCGCCGAACGCGGCCTGGCCCAGACCAGCGAAGCGATCCTGCTGTGCTCGGCCCTGAAGGACAAGCAGGATCCGAAGACCATCAAATAACCGACGGTCTGGACTATCTTTGCTGTTTGTGGGAGCGCGCTTGCGCGCGATGCTCCTAAAGGCCGGGCGACGAAAGTCGCCCGGCCTTTTTCATGCAAGCTACCGCACCTGGAAATTCAACCGCACGGGGCCACCCGTGCCGTTCGGAATCACCATGTACTCGAAGTTGCCTCCCTGGTGCCCACTGGCATCCCACGTGCGGCGGTAGCCGACGACCGTGCCGCGGTTGCACGGCGCCAGCGAACCATGGCTGTTGCACAACGGCTCGGTTTTGATCTCGCGAAGCGCGTTGCCCAGGAGGCGCGCCTGCGGGTTGTTGCCGTAACCGACATCGTCGGTCTGGATCCGCATCCAGGCACCGCCGTGGTCACGCGTGGTGCTGCTACGCCCGGTGATGATTTCCGAGCCAGCCAAAGCGGAGTCAACCCTGTAAACGTACGCGCGACTGAGGGAGTTGGCATTCACGGGAACGAACGGGAGAACAGCGAGCAACGAAAGGAACATGATCTTCATTTCAGGAATCTCCTTGGGCGGCCCCATGGCCGCGAATCATGCTGATGCAGGAAGGGCGTCGCGTGGATTGGGCGGAGGCCGTCAATTCCTGTAGGGGATTTGCTCGACGTGATCCGATGCCTTGGCGATGCACCTTTGTAGGCGCTCGCTGCAATGTGTGAAGGGGAATGCCAACCGTCGTGTCCTCCCGCCTTCCGCAACGGGTCATTACGTGCTGCCATCGATGTCCCCACCACGGAGCACTCGCATGGAAGTTTCGACGCTGTCCGCCGTACCTAAGTCCATTGCCATGATGTTCGCGAAGCCGAGTGCGTCGTCGCCCGGCGCGCCTGCGCGTACCGACCAGTCCATGGGGTCGGGCCTGTCGAAAAAGATCGACTTCTCGCACGTCACGCCTCGCCAGCTCGAGGCCTATATCAACGAGCGGATCTTTTCGAACACGATCGAGCCGGACGATGTCACAGGAATCATGAACCAGCTCGGCGCCACCCAGATGGATGACGCCCCCGATGTCCCCTTCAACCTCCGCGCCCAGCTCAACGGCTGCCGCCAGTACAGCGAACAAACCGGCAGCCCCCTCGCCGCGTGGTACGCACACCTCGGCAAGCAGCTCGACATCATGCAGGCCCAGTCCGTCCACCTCTCCGTCGTGGCCTAGCGCCGCCGGGCCGGGCTTGGGTTACGCTACGGCCCATGCATAGCCGCACCACCACCGCTCGCGATGTCGCCGAAATGGCCGGGGTTTCCATCTCGGCCGTGTCGCGCACGTTCACGCCCGGTGCCAGCGTATCGGCGAAGACGAAGGAACGGGTGCTGGCCGCGGCCGAGTCGCTGGGCTACCGGCCGAACCAGCTGGCGCGCAGCCTCATGACCGGGCGCACCGCGCTTATCGGCCTGGTCTCCAACCACTTCGCGAACCCCACCTTCATGGAGGTGTTCGACCTGTTCACCCGCGAGCTGCAGGCGCGCGGGCTGCGGCCGCTGCTGGCGAACCTGGGCGAGGACGAGGATGGCAGCCACGCGCTCGACATGATGCGCCAGTACAGCGTCGATGCAGTGCTCATCGCCACGTCAGCGCCGCCCGCGGGGTTCGCGGCCTCGTGCCGCGCGGTGGGCATGCCCGTCATCCATGTGTTCGGCCGGGCGGGGCGGGGCTCACCCGTGCCCGTCGCCACCGTCGACAACATCGCCGGTGGGCGCATGGTCGGCGAGGCGATGCGCCAGCGTGGGCTGAAGAAGCTCGCCTACCTGGGCGGGTCCCCGCACGATGCGTCGTCCATCGATCGCGCCAACGGGTTCGCCGAGGCCGCGGGCAAGGCCTTGCGCCGCACGGTGTTCGCCGGCAACTACACGCACGACCACGGCCGCGACGCCATGCTGGCGCTGCTCGACGACGACGCCACCATCGATGGCGTGTTCTGCGGCGACGACGTGTTGGCCATGGGTGCCATCGATGCCTGCCGCGAACGCGGCGTGGACGTGCCGGGCCAGGTCAGCATCGTGGGGTTCGACGACATGCCCCTCGCGGCGTGGGCATCCTATTCGCTCACCACCATCCGCCAACCCATCCGCGCGATGGTGCTCCACGCCATCGAACGCATCGCAGCGTGGGTGGAAGATGCGAATGCGGTGCCGCGCAGCAAGCTGTTTCCTTGCGAGCTGGTTGAGCGCTCAAGCCTGCGCTAACACGCCACCCTCTGTGCTGCTGATATTCTGTGGGAGCGCACTTGCGCGCGATGGGTCGTGCCGCAAGCACATCGCGCGCAAGCGCGCTCCCACATTCGGGTCCTCTATTTAGAGATCGACCCAGCGGCGCTCCCGCGCGGAAACCAACGCCGCATCGACGATCCGGTCCACCTCATACCCATCACGGAAGGTCGGCCACACGGCGTTGCCGCTCTCCACCGCACGCAGGAAATCGCGCATCTCGATCACGATCTGGTCGTTGTAGCCGGTGCCGTGGCCGAAGCCCATGTTGAAGGCGAGGTAATCCGGGTGCGGCGGGCCCATCAGCAGCTTCTGGAAGCCTCGCCGTGCCGGTTCGCGCGCGGCGTCGTAGAGCCATAGCGCGTTCTGGTCTTCCTGGTCGAAGTACAGGGCTCCTTGGGTTCCGGTGATGCGGTACGTGTAGCCCATCTTTCTTCCCGCGGCCACGCGGCTGAAGCTGAGGCTGCCGCTGGCGCCGTTGGCGAAGCGCAGCAGCATCTGCCCCTGGTCGTCGTTCTCGATGGCCTCCGGGCCATCCGGGCCGGGGCGGGTGGCGTGGACGATCTGCGTGTCGGCGACGAGGCTGCTGATGGGCCCGACGAGGCGCAGGCACGCGTTGACGATATGCGGGGCGACATCGGCCAGCGCGCCGGCCTCGGTACCCGTGCTGATGCGCGTGCGCCACGAGGCGGGCAGGGCGGGGTCGTGCAGGTAGTCCTCGACGTGCTCGGCGGTCACCTGGATCACGTCGCCGATCTCGCCCGAAGCGATGACCTGCTTCGCCAACTGGCTGGCCGGCGTGCGGATGTAGTTGAAGCCCACCATGTTGGCGAGGCCGGCCTGCTCGACGGCCTCGACCATGCGCAGGGATTCGGCGGGGTCGCAGCCCAGCGGCTTCTCGCAGAGGACCGGTTTGCCGGCCGCGACGCAGGCCAGCACCATGGCCAGGTGCGTGCGCGGGGGCGTGGCGATGATGATGGCGTCGACGTGCGGATCGGCGATGAGCGCCCGCCAGTCGCCGGTGGAGCGGTTCCAGCCCCACCGGGCGGCGTGCTCAGCGGCGCCTTCAGCGGTGGAGGTGGCAATCATCTCGCACACCGGTTTGAGCCCCGTCTCAAAAACGGCCCCGACCGATTGCAGCGCGATGGTATGCGCCTTGCCCATGTACCCCGCGCCAATCAACCCGATCCGAACCAAAGCCATATCCAGCCCCGCCTTTTGTGGGAGCGTGCTTGCACGCGATACCCCCGATACTGCCGATGCTGCACCGCAATTTGCAAGCGCTTGCAAATGGGCATAGCGTAAGCCTCGCCACCGCCCGGAGACCCCGCCATGAACGCCGTACGCCAGCCTGCCGTCGTGCCACCCGTCTTCACCGAAGCGAACCTCGATACCGACGCCATCGTGCACGAACTACTGGACGGCATCGGCGCGGTGACCTTGCGCGGGCTGTTCACCAAGGCGGAGATCGCGCAGGCGCGCGACATCGTCATGCGCGAATCCAACGCCGACGACCGTGGAGCCAAGGTCACCCATTTCCAGGGCGATGCGGAAAAAGCGGGGCGCATCAACCTGCAGCGCCGCGTGTGGAACCTGCTGGCGAAGGGTGACATCTTCTCGCGCATGGCCGCGCACCCGGCCATCATGACAGTGATGCGCGCCTTCCTGGGCAGCGAATTCATCATGGGCTCGATCGCCGCCAACCGTATCCTGCCGGGTGGCCCCGGGCAGGAGCCGCATATCGATTACCCGTACTGGGATTTCCATTCGCCGGAAACCCACCCGGCGCGCATCAGCTCGGCGTTCCCGTTGAACGGCCAGGTGACGATCATGCTGGACCCCTTCACCGAAGAAACCGGCGCCACGGCCTACGTGCCCGGCACGCAGCGCGAGCTGCGCTACCCCGACGAGGACGACCGCTTCTTCGACCGATGCGAACGCATGCTCGGTGAAGCCGGCGACACCGTCGTGTTCTTTGGCGCCGTGTGGCATTGCGCGATGCCCAACCGCAGCACCATCGACCGCTCGGCCATCATCACCCAGTACCTGCCCAAGTTCATCAAGCCGATGGAAGACCTGCCGGCGGCGCTGCCCGAGGCGTTCGTGAAAGCGGCAAGCCCCGACATCAAGCAGCTGCTTGGGCTCAACTACCCGTACCCGGAAGTGCTTGATGCCGCGCGCGGCGGCAACGCCGAAGGGCGCAAGCGTTACTGAAACGCATGGCTAAACCGGCTCGTCTGTGGGAGCGCGCTCCTACATGGTCTTAATTTGCGTTGATGAAGGTGACCACATCCTCGAGCACCGGCGCCTTGCCCTTCGAAGGCCCCAACGCCAGCAAGATGCCGATGTGCTTCACGCCGGGGTACATCTTCAGCGCCACGGCCTCGCCCCGCGCCCGGTAGCGGTCCGCCAGCGAGGTCGCGTTCGACGGCTTCACGGTGGTGTCCGCATCACCTTGCAGAAGCAAGGCAGGCGGTTCATCGCCATCGACGAAGTTCACCGGCTGCGACCGCGCCTGCTCCGCGGGCGTCTTGCCGAACATGTCGATGAAGCTGTCGTCCGTCAGCGGCAGGAAGTCGTACGGCCCCGCCAGACCGATGAACCCCGATAGGTCGCGCGGCCGCATGCCGACGGCTTCAAGCCAATGCTTATCCGTGGCGAGCAGCGCCGCGATGTGCGCACCCGCCGAATGCCCCATCACGAACAGGTGCGACGCATCGCCGCCGTAGGCTGCCGCATGCCCGCGCGACCATGCCACCGCGTGCGCGGCATCGTCCATGAAACCATCGAGCTTCGCTTTCGGCCAAGTGCGGTAGTCCGGCACCACCACGACCATGCCACGTGCGGCCAGCGCCTCGCCCACCCATCGGTACCACTGCCGCTTGCCGCTCTTCCAGCTGCCGCCATAGAAGAACACCACGACGGGTGCATGCGTGGCATCGGGCGGCGAATACACGTCGAGCGAGAGGCCGTTGTCGAACGGGATGTCGCGATGCGCGACCACGCCCGCCGAGGGCTGGCGCGCGTTGACGACGGTGAAGAGGGCGGCCTGGCAGCCAGTGAGGAGCAGGGCGATGAGTGACGTAAGCAGGAGTCGGGTCATACCCAACGTTTACGTACGCCGCGTGAAGACGGATGCAGCGGTCAGTGCGCGGGGTGGCGACGGATGAAGTCGACGGTATCCGCCAGCGCGGTGGCGCGGTGCTTCATGGGCCCGAACGACAGCAGCAGGCCTTCGTGGCCCACCCCCGGATAGAGCTTCAGCTCGGCTGGATCGCCGGCATCGTTGTAGCGCGCCGCCATCGACAGCGCCTCCGTCGGGTACACCTCGGTGTCCTTCTCGCCCTGCAGCAGCAGCGCGGGCGGCTCGTCGCCATCGACGAAGTTCACCGGCTGCGATGCGGCCTGTTCCGTGGGCGTGTTCCCGAACATGCCCACGTAATCGGGGTCTTCGTCGATCGGCAGGAAATCGTAGGCGCCCGCGATGCCAATCCACCCGGCGAGGTCGCGCGGCTGCATGCCCACCGCCCCCAGCCACTGTTTGTCCGTGGCCAGCATCGCGGCGATATGGCCCCCGGAGGAATGCCCCATGAGGAACACGTCGCCCGGCGCGCCGCCGAACTCACCGATATGGTCGTGCACCCAGCGCACCGCGTGCGCGGCATCGACGAGGAACCCCGCCATGGGCACGACCGGCCACAGGCGGATATCCGGCACCACGGCCACGATGCCATCGCGCGCCAGCGCCTCGCCCATCCAGCGATCCCACTGCCGCTTCCCTTCCTGCCAGTCGCCGCCGTAAAAGTAGACGACCACGGGCGCATGGTCCGCGTGGGCGGGGGTGTACACGTCCAGCGCGAGCTGGTGCGCAGGGTCGTAGACCAGGCCGGGGTGGGCCACGACGCCTTCGGCCGGCTGGCTGGCATTGAGGCTGGCGAAGAACGTGGCCCGGCATGCCGTCAGGCAGAGGAGGGCGACGGCGATGAGGAGGGGGCGCATCGGCGCATTGTAGGCGGGGCGGCCCGCTAGAATGCGCCGATGACCGATATCCGCACGATCCTGCGCTCCGCCAGCCACGCCCTCGGCGACCGCCTCGAGGCCGAGGCGTTGCTCGCGCATGCGCTGGGCGTGAACCGGGCCTGGTTCTTCGCCCATGCCGACGACGCGCTCGACCCGGCGCGCGAAGCCGGCTTCCAGGCCCTCGTGGCGCGCCGCGCCGCAGGGGAGCCCGTCGCCTACATCACCGGCCGCCGCGATTTCTGGTCGTTGCCGCTGGAGGTGACGCCGGCCACGCTGATACCGCGACCGGAGACCGAGCTGCTTGTCGAACTGGTACTCGCCCGCTTGCCGGCCGGCGGCCGCGTGCTCGATCTCGGCACCGGAAGTGGCGCCATTGCCCTGGCCATCGCCAAGGAACGCCCGGATGCCACGGTGCACGCCGTGGATGCCAGCGAAGCCGCCCTCGAGGTCGCGACACGCAACGCGCGCACGCTCGGCCTGCGCGTCGCGTTCCACCATGGCGACTGGTTCGCGCCGGTCAGCGGCGAACGCTACGACGTGATCGCCAGCAACCCGCCGTACATCGAGGACACGGACGAACACCTCACGCAGGGTGATCTTCGCTTCGAGCCACGCAGTGCGCTGGCATCCGGCGCCGATGGCTTCGACGATATCCGTCGCATCATCGGTAGTGCGCCGGCACACCTTGTCGATAATGGCTGGCTGCTTTTCGAACACGGATACAACCAGGGCGCGGTCGCCCGCGCCCTGTTCGATGCATCGCATTGGATCGACGTGGCCACGACGCGCGATCTCGAAGACCGCGACCGCGTGACCAGCGCGGGACTTAGCCCGCGCTAGCCACGGCCGTAGCAACAAACTGCGGGAACCGCCCACGCACCGCGGCGCGGATCTGCGGCAGATCCAGCCCCGCCATGGTCAGCACTTCCTCGCGGCTGCCGTGTTCCAGGTACTCGTCCGGCAGGCCGAGGTGGAAGATGGGCAGCGTGATGCCCTTCGCCGCGAGGAACTCCGCCACGCCCGCGCCGGCACCACCGGCGATGGCGTTGTCTTCGATGGTGACGAACGCCTGGTGCGTGCGCGCCATCTCGAGGATCAGTTCCTCGTCGAGCGGCTTGACGAAGCGCATGTTCACCAGCGTGGCGTCCACTTCGGCGGCGATGACCGCGGCGGGCGCGAGCATGGTGCCGAACGAGAGGATGGCCAGGCCGTGGTGGCCGCGGCGGCGCACTTCGCCCTTGCCGATGGGCAGGGTTTCCAACGATTCGGAAAGCTTGGCGCCCGGGCCGGTGCCGCGCGGGTAGCGCACGGCGGCGGGGCCGTTGTAGGCGAAGCCGGTGCTCAACATCATGCGGCACTCGTTCTCGTCGGCCGGCGCCATGATCACCATGTTGGGCAGGCAGCGCATGAACGAGAGATCGAACGTGCCCGAGTGCGTGGCGCCATCGGGGCCGACGACGCCGGCGCGGTCGATCGCGAACGTGACATCGAGGTTCTGCAGGGCCACGTCGTGGATGGCCTGGTCGTACGCGCGCTGCAGGAACGTCGAGTAGATGGCGACCACGGGCTTGGCGCCTTCCACCGCCATGCCGGCGGCGAGGGTGACGGCATGCTGCTCGGCGATGGCCACGTCGAAGTAGCGCTGCGGGTAGGCCTTCGAGAACCGCACCAGGCCCGAGCCCTCGCGCATGGCGGGGGTGATGCCGAGCAGGCGCTCGTCGGCGGCCGCCTGGTCACAGAGCCAGTCGCTGAAGATGTCGGTGTAGGTGGGCTTGGCGGGCGCGCCCTTCTTCACGAGGCCGGCCACCGGATCGAATGGGCCCACCGCGTGGTATTCGATCTGCGCCTTTTCGGCCGGTTCGTAGCCCTTGCCCTTGGTCGTCATGACATGGAGCAGCTGCGGGCCGGGGAGATCCTTGACGGTTTCCAGCGCCTGCACCAGCGCGGCCATGTTGTGGCCGTCGATGGGGCCGGTGTAGTGGAAGCCCAGCTCCTCGAACAGCGTGCTCGGCACGAACATGCCCTTGGCGTGTTCCTCCCAGCGCTTGAAGAAGCGGCCGAAGAAGGATTCGCGGGGCATGGCTTTCTTGGCGCGCTCGCGCCACGCGTTGAGCGTGCGGCTGGAGAGCGCCCGGGCCATCATCTTGGTCATGCCGCCGACGTTCTCGCTGATCGACATGCCGTTGTCGTTGAGGATGACGAGCATGTTGGGCTCGACATCGCCACCGTGGTTCAGGGCCTCGAACGCCATGCCGGCCGTCATGGCGCCATCGCCGATGACGGCGACGACCTTGCGCTGGTCGCCACGGCGCTGCAGGGCGATGGCCATGCCCAGCGCGGCCGAGATGGAGGTGGACGAGTGGCCGACGCCGAAGGTGTCGTACTCGCTCTCCTCGCGGCGCGGGAAGGGGGCCAGGCCATCCTTCTTCTTGATGGTGGTGATGCGGTCGCGGCGGCCCGTCAGGATCTTGTGCGGGTAGCACTGGTGGCCCACATCCCACACCAGGCGGTCGCGCGGGGTTTCGAACACGTGGTGCAGGGCCACGGTGAGCTCGACCACGCCCAGCCCCGCGCCGAAATGGCCGCCCGACGAGGCCACGGCCTCGATGAGGTAGCGGCGCAGTTCATCGGCGATGGCCGGTAGCTCGTCCACCGGGAAACGGCGGAGATCCTCCGGCGATTCGATCTGCGCCAGATAGGGGTACGGGGAAAGGTCGTTCATCCGCCTATTGTTCGCTTACGGGAGGGGCGGGGCAAGGGATGTTGTGTGAACAAGCGGGGGC
>NZ_JZRB01000030.1 GCF_000964085.1 Luteibacter yeojuensis | reverse complement strand
GCGGCAAGGAGCCCGCCGATGCCTTCGCCCGCCACGAGTACCTCGCCATCCACGCGCAGGGTGGCTTCGCCACTGCCCAGCAGTGGCAGCAATGAGCGCAGCAAGGCATCCGGCGTGCGCCACTCCGCCTGCACGGCGGCCAGCGTGGCTTCGTCGAGCGGGTAGAACGCCTGGCGCCAGTAGTCGCGCACGCACTCGGCGAGGAGCTCGCTTTCATCCGGCTCGAGCGTCTGCGCGAAGGCGTGGCCACTGCCGAACGCATGCTGCGTGAGCATGCGCTGGCTCCAGCCGTGGATGGTGAAGATGGCGGCTTCATCCATCCATTGCGCGGCAAGCTCGAGGCGGCGCGCGCACGCGGGCCGCTGCTCCGGTGCGTACGACGCGACCAGCTCGCCAAGCAGGGGTTCGTTCACCGTGCCCGCCCGGAAGGCCACCGCCGCTTCGACAAGGCGCGCGCGGATGCGCTCACGCAACTCCTGCGTGGCGGCCTCGGTGAAGGTGACGACGAGGATCTGCGGTGGCAGCAAGGGCCGCGGCAGGCCATGGCCCAGCACGGCGCGCACGTACAGCGCGGCGATGGTCCATGTCTTGCCCGTGCCGGCGCTCGCCTCGATGAGGCGGACGCCGTCGAGGGGCAGCGCGAGGGGACGCAGGGGTTCGCTGGCTTGGCTCATGCCGCCTCCACCTCCAGCGCCGCCAGGAGGTGCTGGTACGGCGCCAGGTGGTGTTCGAACCCCGCCGCCAGCATGGCGTCGAACGTGGGCCAGGCGCGGGCGAGGTAAGCATCGCCATCGACCTCGCCACGGGCGAAATCATCGCCCGGCCCATACGCGCGGCGCGCGCTGGCTTCGGCGTCGCCATGCCGCTCACCGAGCCAGCCTAGCGCCGCCTTCACCGCCACGGGCAGTGGCCGGCACATACCCTCGCGCCACGCGCGCACCAGCGTGCGCAGCGCCGCGTCGGCGGCCGCCGGCGGCATGGGCCGCATGACGATGGTGGCATCGGGCCCGATATAGCGTGTTTCGATGGCATGGCCCGCCACCTGTGCCACGAGGTGATCCACCCAGGGCATGACCACGCGATGCGCCAGCGGCTGTTGCTTGTCATCAAGGACAGACGACGGCGACACCAGCAGCGCGGCGAGCTGCCCCTGCGCGTTGGCGCGCAGGCCCGCGAGCCAGTCTTCGATGACGACGCCATCGCATGCGACACGCACTTCGTACTTGCCGGCTTCCACCGGCCAACGGGCGCGCTCCGCGACAACGCGCTGGTGCACCGCCACCGCCGCTTTCTCGAGATCACGCTTCACCGGTGCCGCGAAGCCGCCCATGGGCAGCAGCCCGCTACGCTGCAAGCGCGCCGTGGCCCTGCCGATGGCGGCTTCGGCGGCCGGCTCGTCGCGCAGCGCGGCGCGGACCAGCACGTCGGTCATCGTGAAACGATCGAGGCCGCCGATGGCGAACGGCTCGAGCGCCTCGCTGGCCACGTCGGGCACGTCGAAACGCACGCCCAGCCGGGCCTGGAAAAACTCGCGCACGGGGTGGCGCAGGAAGCGCCGCAACGTGGCGAGGCCGATGGGGCGGTCGACCGGCCACGGCGGCAAGGCGTCGTCAGCGTGGGGCACCCCGCCGCCATGGATATGCCGCCATTCGTTGGCATAGGTGAACAGGCGGGTATCGCCGGCACGGAAATACGCCGGGCTGAAGGGTTGCAGCGGATGCACGACCGTCAGCCGCGCCAGCAGATCGCCCCCCTCCGCCGCCGCCCAGCCCGCGTGCAGGTAATCGCGCAGCTGGCCCACGAGCACGGACGGAGCGCGCTCGGCGTTATCACGCGCGCTGCGGCCAACCCAGCCAATGTGCAAGGCATCGCGCGCCGACAGCAGGGCCTCGAGGAACAGGTAGCGGTCGTCCTCGCGGCGCGAGCGATCGCCCGGGCGCCAGGCCCCCGCGCGCGCCATCAGGTCGAAATCCATGGGCGGGCGCGCACGCGGGTAGGCGCCGTCGTTCATGCCCAGCAGGCACACGAGGCGGAACGGGATGGCGCGCATGGGCATGAGCGTGCCGAAGCTGACGGCGCCCGCGAGGAAACGCTTGGAGAGCCCACTCTCGTCGATCTGGCCGAGCCACGCTTCGCGCACCACGTCGACCGGCACGGGTTCGTCGAAGCCCGCCTCGCGACAGGCGCGCTCCCATGCATCGAGCGCATCGAGCAGGCGCTCGACGCGCATGCGGTCGTCCGGATCGGTCGCGTCGAAGAACCCGCGCATCAGCGCGCGCAGGCGCACCGCCCACGCGCCGGCGGGCACCGGCACGGCCATGGCGCGCGCATGCGTGCCGAGCCGCTCGACCAGGTCGGCCAGTGGCCCGACCAGCGCGGCGTCGAGGCCGCCGACCTCAGCATAGGGTTCGATATCGCCCCAGGGTTCACCTCGCCCCACGGCATAGCCGAGCAGCATGCGGCGCAGGCCGAAGAGCCAGGTGTTCTGTTCCAGCGCGGGCAAGCCCAGCGACGCGCGCTGTTCGGCATCGAGGCCCCAGCGGATGCCAGCGCCCTCGACCCAGCGATGGAGTAGCGGAAGATCGTCGTCGCCCAGGCCAAAGCGTTGACGCAGCGCGGGCACGTCGAGCAGGTCGGCGAGATCGCCCGCGCCGAAACGGGATTCGGTCATGCCCAGGAGCATGTCGAGCGCCATCACGAGCGGCACCGTGCCACGCGACGCGCGGTCGGCGATGCTGTACGGCACGTAGCGCGGATCGTCGCGCGGCACGCGGCCGAACACCGCGTCGATATGCGGCGCGTAGGTGTCGATGTCGGGCACCATGACGATGACGTCGCGCGGCAGGATGGGGTTGCCAGTGCGTGCCGAGGCCTCGAAACGCGCCAGCAACTGGTCGTGGAGGATCTCGACCTCGCGCTGCGGGCCATGCGCGACGTGGAACGCGATGGAACCGTCGTTCGCGCCGACCGGCGCCGGCTGCGCGGGCAACGGGTCGAGGTCGAGGATGGCGGCTTGCACCTGGCCCAGCAGCGACGAGGTATCGGGCTGCTCGAAGAAATCGATGCGCTCGTCCCATGCGGTGAAGCGCTTGCGATACGAATCCGGGTGGTCGAACTCGTCGAGCATGCGGATGTAGTCGCGGCCTTGCTTGCCCCAGGCGGCAAGCAGCGGGTTGGCATGGAGGTGGAGCTCGGCGTCCGCCAGCAGCGGCGGCATGCCCGGCTTGGCCTGCTGCCGGCGACGCTCCGCGCGCAGCAGCTCGCGGTCGTCGACGATATCCGCCCAGTAGTGCCGGCACGGGTTCAGCACCACCAGCACTACCTGCGACCAGCGCGATAGCGCGGAGAGCGCCTCGAGCGTCTGCCGCGGCAGCGACGACATGCCGAACACGACGATGCGCCGTGCCAGCGCGCGCGGCCGCTCGGTGGCCGACGCCGCGGCCTCGAGGAAGCGCGCATGCACCGCCGCACGGTGCCCGTGCGCCTCGCCCGGGCCGACGTCGTCGAGCAGGCGCCGCCACAGGGCCGCCTGCCAGCGGTCGTCCACGGCCATGGCCGGCGCGCCGCCACGGGCATCACGCATCACGTCGCGCCCGGCGGCCCAGTCATCCAGCCAGTCGGCGCGGTAAACCTGGTAGCCGTCGTAGAGATCGGCCAGGCGCTCGGCCAGCTGGTGGCATTTGCGGGCGTCGCCGCCATCGCCCAGGAAGGCGGCCAGGGGCTCGAACACCGGTTCGCGCGCCAGCGCGGGCAGCAGGCGCATGAGGCGCCACACGAGGCGGGATTTATCGAAGGGCGATTCCGGCGGCACGGCGTCGCGGCCCAGCACCGCGCGGTAGGCGTGCCACAGAAACCGGCCCGGCAGCTCGACATGCACGGACGCCGCGATGCCCATGCCGCCATCGGCCTCCGCCCGCGCCAGCGCCAGGCGGAACCACTGCGCGATGCCGTTGGACTGGACGAGGATGCGCTCGTCCTCGAGCGGGCGCAGCGGCGCCTGGCGTAGCCACCCCACGAGGATGTCGCGCAGGTCTTCGAGGCGGTTGCCGTGCAGGACCATGAGGCCCGGCTCGATCGGGTGGGTATCGCTCAAGCGCCAGCTCCGTCGGCGGCGGGGGTGAAGCGGTGGATGATGGCCGATGGCGGTCTCACGCGGCGAGACCTCAGAACGGCTTGGCCACCACGAGGTAGACGATGGCGAGCAGCACCAGCACCGGCAGCTCGTTGCCGATGCGCAGCGCCTTCGACGACGGCAACGCGCCGCCGGCGATGCTGCGCTTCAGCGCCCTGCCCGCCCAGATGAAGTACGCCAGCATGACCGCCACCAGCGCGAGCTTGGCATGCAGCCACCCGCCGTGGATGCCGAAGTAGAACCACAGCACGAGGCCGAAGATAAGCGCCATGCCGAACATGCTGTGGCCGAACGTGTAAAGGCGGCGCCCCATGAGGTGCAGGCGCGCCGCGACGGCGGCGGGCTCGCCCTCGGCTTCCTTGATGTTGACCAGGATGCGCGGCAGGTAGAAGACCGTGGCCATCCACGCGATGACGAATACGATGTGCAGGGACTTGGTCAGCAGGTAGGCCACGGGCAACACTCCCTTTGAAAGGCGTGAGTGTAAGCCCTACGAGGCGCGCATGAGCTGGTGCAGCGCCTGCGAGCCCGCGAAGCCCAGCGCGCCGCCGAGGGCCGCCACCGCGGTGACGAAGCTCCACGCGCGCTGGCGCAGGCTGGCGAGGTCGCGCGCCCCCGCGCCCACCTCGTGGCGCAGCAGGGCAAGTTCGGCGGTAGCGTTGGCCACGGCACGCTCGACGCCATGGACGCGCACCTCGAGGCGCTCGAAGCGCGTGTCGATACGCTGGAAATGCTCGTTGGTGCGGCGGACGTGCTCGTCGAAACGCGCGAGGAACGCGTCGAAGCGGGCATCGGAACGCGCGTGCCGATCCTGCATGGCGGCCCATTCGGTGGTGGGCAGGGACCCGTCGATCATGAAGCTGACTCCGGTGGAAAGGAGCCGCCAGCATCCCGGTAACCGCGGTGCTTCGACAGTCTGCGGCGCCCAACAGAAAATGTAGGTGGTGCCCGACACGCGCGCAAAGAAAAAGGGCTTGCATCGCTGCAAGCCCTTTCAAAATCTGGCGCCCGAAGTTGGACTCGAACCAACGACCCCCTGATTAACAGTCAAGTGCTCTAACCGGCTGAGCTATTCGGGCGGGGAGCCACGTATTTTGTGTATATGGCGGGGGGCTGTCAAGCATTCTTAACGAACAGCGCCATGCCCCGCGGCACAGGCCGCCGCATCGGCCGCGCCAGCGGTTTCCCGGCGGACCTTGCCAGCCGCCGAGAGCACCACCGATTCGGCCGTGGCCGGCCGTTTCCGGACACACAGGGTCACCGTGGTGTTATCGCCCAGCGACGCGCCCGCCTCGTCGAAGCGCATGTGATCGCGGCCGCCCCGCGCGCTGCTGGCGAGCCGCGCCGGCAGGGCATCGTGGGCCGCGAGGATCACCGTGCCGTGGACCACCAGCCAGCCGTGGTGCCAGGGGGCGCCGGGGGCGCAGCGCCGGGCATCGGGCGAGGGGCACACCGCGACGCCACCGCCCCGCGCGATGGCCGAGCGGCGGGCGGAGGCGAGGTCGTCGGCCAGGGCATCGGCCGCCAGGCGCGCGCGGCGCGCGGCGATGGCGTCGCCCATGGCGGGATACGCCATGGCGCTGGCCAGCGCGACGATGAGGAGCGTGACGGCGAGTTCGGTGAGGGTGAAAGCGCGCTGGTGGCGGGGCATGGCAATTCCTTGTGCGTGGCCCGCAGCATGCCCTTGCCCGGCCACCCGGTCTGTAGTCCAAAGACGTCACGCCGTGTAGGCGCAGCGCCTTTAAACTCGACCCTTTCGCCAGCATATCGTCAGCCATGACTGATCGTTTCCAGCTCGCCTCGCCGTACCAGCCCTCCGGCGACCAGCCCGAGGCCATCCGCCGGCTGACAGAGGGCTTCGAGGCCGGCCTGGCTGCCCAGACCCTGCTGGGCGTGACCGGGTCAGGCAAGACCTTCACCATCGCCAACGTGATCGAGAAGGTGCAGAAGCCGACCATCGTGCTGGCGCCCAACAAGACGCTGGCCGCGCAGCTATACGGCGAGTTCAAGGAGTTCTTCCCGAACAACGCGGTGGAGTACTTCGTCAGCTACTACGACTACTACCAACCGGAAGCCTATGTGGTGGCATCGGATACCTTCATCGAGAAGGATTCGAGCATCAACGACCACATCGAGCAGATGCGCCTGGCCGCCACCAAGGCGCTGCTCTCGCGCAAGGATGCGCTGATCGTCGCCACCGTGTCGGCCATCTATGGCCTGGGCGACCCGGAGGACTACATGAGCCTGCGCCTCATCCTCTCGCGCGGCGACCATGTCGACCAGCGCGCGCTGATCCGCCAGCTCACCGAGCTGCAGTACACGCGCAACGAGATGGAACTGCGCCGCGGCTCGTACCGCGTGCGCGGCGAGGTCATCGACGTGTTCCCGGCCGAATCCGAGGCCGAGGCGCTGCGTATCGAACTGTTCGACGGCGACGTGGAAAACCTCTCGCTGTTCGACCCCCTGACGGGCGAAGTGCTGCGCAAGGTGCCCCGCTACACCGTGTACCCGAAGACGCACTACGCCACCACGCGGCAGAGCGTGCTCAACGCCATGGAGACCATCAAGGTGGAGCTCTCCGAGCGGCTGGAGCAGCTCTACAAGGACAACAAGCTGGTGGAAGCCCAGCGCCTTGAGCAACGCACGCGCTTCGACCTGGAGATGATGGCCGAGGTAGGCTTCTGCCAGGGCATCGAGAACTACTCGCGGCACATGACGCGGCGCGGCCCCGGCGAGCCGCCGCCCACCCTCTTCGACTACCTGCCGCCCGATGCGCTGATGGTGGTCGATGAATCGCATGTCACGGTGCCGCAGCTGGGCGCCATGTACAAGGGCGACCGCTCGCGCAAGGAAACCCTGGTGGAATTCGGCTTCCGCCTGCCCTCGGCCATGGATAACCGCCCGCTGCGCTTCGAGGAGTGGGAGCGCCGCGCGCCGCGTGCCATCTATGTCTCGGCCACGCCCGCGAAGTACGAGCTCGATCACTCGGACGACAACATCGTGGAACTGGTGGTGCGCCCCACGGGCCTCATCGACCCGGAAGTGGAGGTGCGCCCAGTGCGCACCCAGGTCGACGACCTGCTCGGCGAGATCCGCAAGCGCATCGCCATGGGGGATCGCGTGCTGGTGACGACGCTCACCAAGCGCATGTCGGAGAACCTCACCGATTACCTCGCCGAGCACGACGTGAAAGTGCGCTACCTGCATTCGGATATCGAGACGGTAGAGCGCACGGAAATCATCCGCGACCTGCGCCTGGGCGAATTCGACGTGCTGGTGGGCATCAACCTGCTGCGCGAGGGCCTGGACATGCCCGAGGTATCGCTCGTCGCCATCCTGGACGCCGACAAGGAAGGCTTCCTGCGTTCCACCCGCTCGCTGATCCAGACGATCGGCCGCGCGGCGCGCAACATCCGCGGCAAGGCCATCCTTTACGCCGACGAGATCACCGGCTCGATGAAGGATGCCATGGACGAAACCGCGCGCCGCCGCGAGAAGCAGATCGAATACAACGCGGCCAACGGCATCACGCCGAAAACCGTGGTCCGCCGCATCGCCGACATCATGGAAGGCGCCCGCGCCGATGTGGGCGCGCGCGGCAAGGGCAAGAAGGGCAAGGAGACGAAGAAGGCGGCCGAGGCCGCGGCCGATTACAGCGCCCTCAGCCCCGAGCAGGTGGGCACGATGATCAAGAAGCTCGAGGCCCGGATGTACAAGCACGCCCAGAACCTCGAATTCGAGGAGGCGGGCAAGGTCCGCGACGAGATCCACCGCCTGCGCGAACGGGCGCTGCGCTAGGCCACGGGCCGCCCGGGCATGAATTTCCCGGGGCCCCTTGCGTCGGCCGGCTGGCATCGGTAAACTGCGCAGCTCTTCGGGCGGTTAGCTCAGCGGTAGAGCACTACCTTGACATGGTAGGGGTCACAAGTTCGATCCTTGTACCGCCCACCACTTTCCTCACCAGGGAGTGGCACGAAGACACGACTAAGGAGCCGCCAGGCTCCTTTTTTATTGGGCCACGCCGATGACCGAACCCGAGCGCCTCGCCAAACGCATCGCCGCCATGGTGCCCTGCTCGCGGCGCGAGGCGGATATGTACATCGAAGGCGGCTGGGTCCGCGTCGATGGCGTCGTCGTCGAGCAGCCGCAGTTCAAGGTGGCCGACCAGCGCATCGAGATCGACCCGGCGGCGAAGCTTACCCCGCCCGAGCCGGCATCCATGGTGCTGTACAAGCCCGCGGGCATGCCGGCCACCGAGGCCCGGTCGCTCATCCGGACGGAAAACCACTTCGCGGACGACGCTTCCGGCGTGCGCTTGCTGCACCGTCATTTCGCACGGCTCGACCTGGCGCTGTCGCTTCCCGACATGGCCAGCGGCTTTATCGTCTTCAGCCAAGACTGGCGCGTGAAGCGCCGGCTCGACGAAGATCTCGAGCGTATCGAGCAGGAACTCGTCGTCGAAACGGCTGGCACGCTCTCGCCCGCGAACCTGGCGCTGCTCAACCACGGGCTGGTCTTCGACCACTACGCCCTGCCGCCGATCAAGGTCAGCTGGCAAAGCGAAGCCAGGCTGCGCTTCGCCATGAAGCGCATCTCGCCCGAGACCGTGCTGCGCATGTGCGAAGCGGTCGGCCTCGAGGTCCTCGGGATGAAGCGTATCCGCATGGGCCGCATCCCCATGGGGCGGATGGAGCCGGGGCAGTGGCGGTACCTCGCGTCGAGTGATCGGTTCTAAGGCCGAGTCTCCCCGGCGGCTGAAGGCCGCCGCCTACATGAAGTGCCGGCGGAGGCCGACATACAGACCGACTGCCCTGTCCCTAGGATGGCGGCATGGAGATCTGGTACGACGAGGCCAAGCAGGGCCGGAACATTCGCGAACGCGGGCTCTCGTTTGAGAGGGTTGCCCAATTTGATTTCTCTTCCGCGCTCGTACAATCGGACACGCGTGCCGACTACGGCGAAGAGCGACTCGTCGCGCTAGGCCTTCTGGGCGAACGCGTTCACGTGGTTGTGTTTGCACCCAAACCCAGCGGAATCCGAGTTATCAGTTTTCGCAAAGCCAATAAACGCGAGGTACGACGCTATGAAAAATACTAGGCCGCTTACCACGCGGGACGGCGAGGTTCGGCACGACCTGACCGAAGCCGAACTGGCGCTCTTCAAGCCCGCCCGTGACGTCCTGACGGACGAGCTGCAGCGCATCCTGCGCGTCAACCGCCGTCTTGTACGCGAGCGTGTTGCCGATCGCCGTGCCAATAAGACCTGACCTTAGCGGCACTGCTGCATCAGCACACTCATATCGTGCTGTGTCCTGAGCGACAGCCCGGCTCCGCGAAGGGTCACCAGGCTCTTGCCGTCCACGGCGTTAGCCACGCTCATTTCACCCTGGGCCGGCCCATCCTTAGCGGATGCAATGAGCACCCGGTGGCCATCGGGGAATGTCGTCGCGCTCGTACCCGGCCATCGCTTCGCGTAGGCCTGCGTTACGCAGGCCACGTAGTCATCGGCGCTTTTCGTGGTCGTGAGGCCGTCGAACATGGGAGGCTTGCCTTCGGCCGACCACGCCGTCAGCGGGGCCAGGCCGAGGAAAACACAAGCCAATACGGGAAGGCGCATCGCGGTGCCCTCACTGGCAAGGATCAGCTGTCGAGTTGCGTAATGGCCGTCACGCGCCCATTGACCACTTCCACCTGTACGCTCTTCCCATCCTTGAAGTACTCCAGCCGGTAGCCCTGCAGGCCGCCGCGCGAGGTCTCCATGGGCGTTTCGCGATCAGGCTTGCCAGCAACCTGGCGAAGGCGACCTTCGCTGTCACCTGTGCTCACCACTTGCGAGTTGACGCGCCAGGTGTCCGATGCGAACGCGGGAACGGCCAGGGCTGCAAGCAGCAGCCCGACGATGATTCGCTTCATGCGTATCTCCTTGTCATGTGCGGGAGAGCCTAACCCCGGCCTCCTGTCCGCAGCAAGTTGCGGAAGACCCCACCCACTCCTTGGCATTCAGCGAACGGCATGGGTGCGGCGCACATGACAACGCCTCGCTTCGCGCCTAGATTGCCTTCGACTAGCCCGGGAGCACTCCATGGTCCGTCGCCACCTGATCCTGCTTTTCGTCACCACACTGTCGCCACTGGGCCCGGCCACGGCAGCCTCGCCGCCCACGGACAACCCACGCCATACCGCCCTCGACAAGGCGATCGACGCCGCGGCATCCACCTATTTTGCCGAAACCTGCCATGCCGGCCTTTCCGTCGCGGCCGTGACGCCGGAAGGTACGCGTGTCTATGGCTACGGCTACGCCGATCGCGCGAGGCGCTCGCTTCCAAAACCGGACAGCCTCTATGAGATCGCCTCTGTCACCAAGAGCTTCACCGCATCGCTGGCGGCGTACGCCGTGCACGAAGGCAAGATGGCCCTCGTCACCGACTTCCGCGAGTACCTCGAGGGTTCGTATCCGAACCTGGCGAAAGACGGCCACGCCGTGACCCTAAGCACGCTGCTGACGCACCGCTCAGGCATGCCACGCGATATCCCTGACAGCGATGCGATCTTCGACGCGAAGAATCCCCGCACCCTGCCCGTCCAACTGATCGCATTGAACAAGGGGCGCGACGAGAAGGCTTTCCTCCGTGACCTGCACGCCACCACGTTGCGTAGCACGCCGGGCGCGGAAGAACGTTATTCCAACGCAGGCTTCCAGCTCATCGGCGCCGGCCTCGAGCACGTGTACGGCATCCGTTACGACGTGTTGCTGCAACAACGCATCCTTTCGCCGCTAGGCATGGCCTCGACCACGCTGGCGCCTTCACCCGCGCAACGCGCGCGCCGCGTCACCGGATACGACATGTTCGGCACACCAGCACCGGGGCACCCCGCGAATGCCGGCGCCGCCTGGGGCCTGTGGTCCACGCCGGCCGACCTCGCGAAGTACGTGCGCTGGCAGCTCGATGGCAACGATGCGGTCGTGGCGCTCTCGCACCAGCCGCTGGTCCATGGCGACGGCGAAGACGTGGCGATGGCTTGGCACGTCGAAACGATCAATGGAAAACACGTGACCTCGCATGGTGGCGGCAGCTTCGGCAGCTCGAGCCAGGTCGTGCTGTTCCCGGCGAGCCACCACGGCTACGCGCTGCTTGCCAACGACACGTGCAAGGGCACCGAAAGTGCATTGAAGAAGCTCGCCATCGCCGCGGAAGCGCAGGCGACGAAGGCACCCTGAGGATCAGGGCTTCGACACGTTCGTATTGCCCGCGACGAACCATCGCCATAGCAGGTCAGTGCCTTCGCGGATGCCGATGCGCGCTGACTCAGGCACGTTTTCCGGCGGCGGCATGCCGTCATCGAGCACGGTATAGCCGTCGCGGGCCCGCACCAGGTCGATGCCGTTCTGCTCCCCGGTGATGCCCAGCGCCTGTGTCAGCCGCGCCGGCCCACTGCATAACTCCCGGTCACGCCGCACGCGGGGCCGCGCCGTGCGCATCGCATCGAGCCCGGCGATCGGCTCGAGGGCGCGGATCAGCACGCCACTGCCCTCCCCGTCGTCGCCGCACACGGTGTTGCAGCACCAGTGCATGCCATAGGTGAAGTACACATACATATGCCCCGGCGGCCCGAACATCACCGCGTTGCGCTTCGTCTTGCCGCGAAAGGTGTGGGCCGCGGGGTCGATGGCACCAACGTAGGCTTCCACCTCGACGATGCGGCCTGCGCGGCCATCCGCGCAGGCCAGGACCTTGTTCAGAAGCTCGGGGCCGACCACGCGCGGATCGCGCTGGTAAAACGGCCGCGGCACGATATCACCCGGCCAGGTCGGCCTGCGATGCCCCATCAGGTTTCAGGCTGCTCGCCATCGGAGTCCGGCTCCGGGCCACGCCGCTCGACCGGGTCGTGGTCGAACGGCGGCGGTGAGGTGCCGGGAGGCGGCAGGTCGGTATCCGGCACGGGGCGGTGCGGCCGCGGCATGTTCAGAAAACGCCGAGCAGCCAGCAGACCAGGATGATGGCGAGGATCACGCCGATGCCGCCGCTCGGGCCGTAGCCCCACGAGCGCGAATAGCCCCAGGTCGGCAGGCCACCGATGAGGGCAAGGAGCAGGACGACGAGAAGGATGGTGACAAGCATGGGCGTCTCCTGGCGTTGCGCGAAAGGTAGACGCATCGTTGCGCGGAGGGCCGTCTAGGGCCTGTGATGCCCGGCGTCGGCCGCGGTTGACGGTTCAGCCGGCGGCAGGCGGGGCGGCATGGCGCCGCCCCGCCGCGTGGATCACGTACGGACGACGTAGCAGGGCTCGTAGGCGGTGCCGCCCGGGAGCTTCATGCGGTGCTGGGCCACGAAGGCCTTCAGCAGGTCGTCGAGGGCGCGCATGATCTCCGGCTCGCCGTCGATGACGAACGGGCCGTGCTCGGCGATGGCGCGGACGCCCTCGGGCTTGACGTTGCCGGCGACGATGCCCGAGAAGGCACGGCGCAGGTCGGCCGCCAGCTCGTGGCGCGGGCGGTCGCGATGCAGGGCCAGGCCCGACATGGCGTTGTGCGTCGGCGGGAACGGCTGCTGGAACGGCAGCGGGATCTCGAGCGCCCAGTTGAAGAAGAAGGCGTCCTTGTTGTCCAGGCGGTGGTTGCGCACCTTGTCGATGCCCGACACCATGGCGTGCGCCACGGCGGCCGGGTCGTCGATGATGATCTTGTAGTGCTCGGCCACCGAATCACCCAGGCACAGCCGCAGGAAGCGGTCGATCTGCTCGAAGTACGCGGCCGAGTTGCGCGGGCCGGTGAAGATGAGCGGGAACGGGATGCCCTTGTTCTTCGGCATCAGCAGGATGCCGAGCATGTAGAGGATTTCCTCCGCCGTGCCGACGCCGCCGGGAAAGACGATGATGCCGTGGCCAAGGCGGACGAATGCCTCGAGGCGCTTCTCGATGTCCGGCATGATCACGAGGTTGTTCACGATCGGGTTCGGCGATTCCGCCGCGATGATGCCCGGCTCGGTCACGCCGATGTAGCGGTTGCCCTTGCGGCGCTGCTTGGCGTGGGCGATGGTGGCGCCCTTCATCGGGCCCTTCATGGCGCCCGGGCCGCAGCCCGTGCAGATATCCATGCTGCGCAGGCCGAGCTGGTAGCCCACGCGCTTGGTGTATTCGTACTCATCGCGCGAGATGGAATGGCCACCCCAGCACACCACCAGGTTCGGGTCCACCTGCGGGCGCAGGATGCGCGAGTTGCGCAGGATCTCGAACACGGCATGCGTGATGCCGACGCTGTCGTCGAGGTCGAACGCACCGGCTTCCAGCTGCGCCGACACGTAGACGATATCGCGCACCACGGCCACCAGCAGCTCGTTGATGCCGCGGATGAGGCGGCCATCGACGAACGCCTGCTCGGGGGCGTTCTTCAGTTCGATCTTGATGCCACGGTCTTCCTGCAGCACCTGGATATCGAAATCGGGGTATTGCTCGAACATCGAGCCCGGGTCGTCCGAGAGGTTGCCCGAGGTGAGCACCGCCAGCGCGCAGCGGCGCAGCAGCTGGTGCAGGCCCGAGCCGCTGGCATCGCGCAGGCGCGCCACTTCGTTACGGGAAAGGATATCGAGGCCGCCGGCGGGAGAAACGCGCGCGCTGACCGTCTTGCCGGTGACCGGCTCCCCAAAGTGCTGGGCATTCATTGACTTACATGTCCTTCTGACCGCGAATTAGCGGCGAACCCCGCTCCGGGAGGTGGAGCGGACTGCCTAGGATCACGCGGGGGTTGGGTGGGGGTCAAGCGGGCAAAAAAAACCGGCGCCCTCGCTTGCGCCGGCTCTTGTGTCCTTCGAGAGGGCGAGCCCTCGCTTAGAACGTGTAACGCACCGTCAGGCTGGCCGACCAACGCGAGACCGGGTTCAGCTTGGTCGCGCTGTTGTCGGTCGGGGCGTCGTACACAGCCTTTGCACCCGGCTGGTAGTTGCCCTGCGAATCGGTCGGCAGCTGGTAGATGTAGTTGCCGTTCGCGTCCACGCCACCGAAGTTGGCCAGCGTGCGGGTGTACGGGAAGCCGACATACGACTGCTGGCCCCAATCCTTGTTCACCAGGTTCAGGAAGTTGTAGACGTCCAGGCGGATCTCGCCCTTGTTGCCCTTGAAGATGCCCGGGATTTCCTGGCTCAGGCTGAGGTCGAGCTGGTTGACCCAGGCCGAGACCGCATCATTGCGACGAGCGACCTTGCCCTGGTTCTTGCGCAGGCTGCTGTCGTGCTGGATGTAGTCGTAGAACTGGTTGACCAGGGCCTCGGAGGCCGCGCCACCGGTGGTGGTGCGGAACACCGTGCCATCGTTGCGGGTCGGGATGTACGCCAGGTCGCGCGAGTACGAGTCACCATTGGCGTCGTTACCGAACACCCAGCTGTACGGCACGCCGGAGTGGCCGTCGTAGAACGCGCTGATCGTGGTGGCGTAGTCGCCGAAGAAGTTGTGCTGCCACGCGATCGACGCGTTGAGGCGACGCGCGATGTTGGTATTGGACGTGGAAGCGACGTCTTCGTTCGGGTTGTACCACGCGTTGTTCGAGTAGTTCGACGACGCCTGGCTGCTCGTGCCCGGGTTCACTTCGGTGGCGTGGCTACCCGTGGCGGCGATGCTCCACGACCAGCCGTTTTCCATCGGCTTGGAGAACGACAGGGTCACCGTATCCGCACCACCCTTGGAGGTGTTGGTCAGGTAAGTGACGGCCTGGGCGAAACGGTTATCGGAGCGGAAACGGTTCGAGTTGGTGCTGCTCGCAGCGCCGGTGGCGTTGGCCGCGCAGTTCGCGGTCGTCGCGCCGCCCAGGGGAGCCGAGCCGCCAATGCAGCCGTAGTACGTGAAGCGGCCGTCCGGCATGACACCCGTCGGCGAACCGATGTTGAGGTTCTGGTAGAAGATGCCGTCCTGCACGTCGAGGTGCTGGTACTCGATCGTACCGATGATGCCCTGCCACGGCAGTTCGCGATCAAACGCGATCGACGACTTCCACACGCTCGGCAGCTTGAAGTTCTTGTCGACCGTGTCGACGGCCATCTGCGGGGTGGTACCCGCGCCGCTGGTGTTCTGCGCAAACGGGTTGGAGCTGAACGCCGGGCACGGGATGGCCGGGCCATTGCCGAGGCGGCACTGGTCGGTCGAGCCGATGCGGTTGTACGAGTACGTGACGAGGTTGATACCGTTGTTCGCGTACGGGTTCGTCATCCACACGGTCGGCGGATCGGACTGGAACAGGCCAACGCCACCACGCAGCTGGGTCTTGTACTCGCTGTCGAAGGTGTAGTTGAACGACAGGCGCGGCTCGACGAGCTTGCTGCCGTTGACCGTGTTCGCGTTGCTGAAGCCGTACTTCTGCTCAAACGTGGCGTTGTAGAGCGGCTTGTCGTCGGTCAGGTACTTGTTGACGCGGAAGCCGAACTGCACCGAAAGGTTATCGGTGGGCTGCCAGGTATCCTGCAGGAAGAACGTGTTGCGACGCAGTTCCCATTGCGCGGCGACGTCATTGAGCGAGTAATCCGCGGCCGGGCGATACAACGAGTAGTTCGAGTACAGGCCGTTGGCGAAGCTGTTGATGCCGTTGCCGAAGGTGTAGGCGCCGAACTGGGTGCGGCCGAACAGGTTATAGATGCGGGTGCGCTCCCACTCCACGCCACCCTTGATGGTGTGGTCGTCGAGGTACAGCGTGCCCACCCACAGCGCGTTCAGGTTCTTCACCGAAGCGGCGTTGTAGTGCGAGAACTGGTCTTCGCCGAGGTTGATCGTCGGGCCCGTGTTCGCGTTGGTGGAGGCGCCATTGTTGACGCGCACCGTGACCATCGGCTGCTGGGTATCGACCGAACGCGCCAGGCCGAAATCGCTGTAACCGATCTTGGTTTCCGACGAGAACATGTCGTTCCAGTCGTCGAACGACTGCAGCGTGTAGTTCTTGATGTCGGTGTTGACGGTGTACCAGTAGCTGGAAAGGCCGATCGACGAGGCGCCGTTACCCTGCGGGTTGGGCTTCACTTCCTTGGTACGCGAGTACGCAAGGTTCATGCGGTGGCCGTCGGTGATGTTCCAGTCGAGCTTGCCGGTATAACGCTTGTCGGTCAGCGTGCCGCCGTTGGCGCCGAGCGCGCCCGGCACCAGGCCCAGGCCCGTGGCCGCGGCGATGGTGCGGTCGAGATCGGCCTGCGAGACCTTGTTGTTGGTCGAGTTGGCCAGCGAGCCGTCGAGGCCATTCACGGCACCCGAGCTGAGGCCGGTCACTTCTTCCTTCTCGTAGCTGGCGAAGAAGAAGAGCTTGTCCTTGATGATCGGGCCACCGATGGTGGCGCCGGCCTTCCAGTTGCGGTCGAACTCGGTGTAGTCGCGGTCCGCGCCGTTGTTGAGCCAGCCCGCTTCGCCCACCATGCTCGAGGCGTTCTTGAAGCCGTAGTAGGCCGAGCCGTGGAACTCGTTGGTACCCGACTTGGTGACGGCGTTGATTTCAGCGCCGATCGTGTCGGAGCTGGCGTCGTAGTTGGCCGTCGAGATGTTGTACGAATCGATGGTATCCATCGCGACGGGCGAGCCGACGGTCGGCAGGCCGGTGCCATTCAGGCCGAACGGGTCGCCCACGCCAAGGCCGTCGACCTTGATGCTGTTCATGCGGGCGTTCTGGCCGTTGGCCGAGATGGCGCCGGTGCCGTGGTCGACGTTCACGCGCGGGTCGAGGCGGGCGATGTCGGCAATGTTGCCGCTCGGCGTCGGGGTGGCCTTCAGCTGCGCCTGCGAGATGTTGGTGCCCAGGCCCTTGTTCTCCGAAGAGAACTGGCCCGACACGGCGGAAACCGTCACGGCGCCAAGCGCCGTGGCGTCGGCGGCATTGGCCGCGGCGCCGGCGCTCAGGTTAACCGCGGTGTCGGCACCCAGCTGGAGGTACACGTTGTCCTGGCGAGCCGACGGCGTGCCGTCCTTGCTGGCGGTGACATCGAACGGACCGCCGACGCGCAGGCCCTGGGCCGCGTAACGGCCGTTGGCATCCGTGGTCGTCGTCTTGGTGGTGCCCGACGGCTCGTGGACGATGACGACGGTGGCGTTGGCAACCGGCTGGCCGGCGGCATCAAGGACACGGCCGGAGATCGTCGACGACGTCTCCTGGGCGAAGGCCGGCGCGGCGATGAGCGACGCGATGGCCAACGGCAGGAGTTTGGCGCGGAGACGCATATTCATTGGAACGAACCTCACAATTTCGCGAGAAAAAAAGCTGGAAAGACGGCGCGTCGCAACACGCCCGTCCCCTGGAAAGGCACAACGATTCTTCGGTTTTCCCCTGACCCGGGTGTATCGCCCAGCGGTCTCGGAAGGACAGTGGTCCGTAAAGATTAGATGAAGTTTATTACATCGCCATAACAACTTGCGATAGGAAAAGGTCCAAGAACCTGCCGGCCGCCCTGCGGATTTAGATCGATCAAGTACTTACAAGCCCATGATTTTACGAAGATTCACAAGTCTGAATGACGCTTAGCAGGAATCTGGCAGAGCCGCCGGGGTCGCGTGACAGATGAGACATCGGCGTTAAAAAAGGGCGCCCTTCCTGCCGGAAGGGCGCCCTTGGGCTGCGACGGGGGTTTGGTGCAGGCAGTTAGAAGAACGACGCGCCGAAGGTGACCATGAACGTACGCTCCTGGAGCACCGAGTAATACGGGGCCGAGGCGTACAGGGTAGTGCCGTTCACGTCCTTGATCTTGTCCGGGTTCGAGGCCAGGAACGAGGTGACATTGCTGGCATAGGTGAACGCCTTGCGGTCAGCCAGGTTGAACAGGTTGATCTTGATGTACGGCTTGCGGAAGGTCGTCGAGAAATCGGGGAAATCCCAGCCGGCGTTGAGGTTCAGCGTGGTGTAGCCACCGATTTTCTGCGTGTTCGACCAGTCACCCCAGCTGGCGCCCTGGTACTTCGCGTTCAACTGTGCCCAGAACGGGCCATTCTTGTAGTTAAGGGCTACGTAGCCGGTGTTCTTCGGCGAGTTAAGCAGGGTCTTGCCCTTGGTGTAGTAGATACCGTCGCCCAGCGTGTCGAGGTTCGCCTGCATCAGCGAGCGCGTGTAGTTGTAGTTCGCATACACCGACCAGTTTTCATCCAGCTTGTAGCTGGCCTCCGCGTTCAGGCCGCGCATGTGCACCTTGGGCAGCTGCGTGTACACGGTGAGGCCCGTTGCTTCGTCGTACCCCGACACCTGCTTGTTGTTGAAGTTGGAGGCATAGGCATCGACGCTGGCCGAGAGGCTTTCGCCGTAGAAGCGCCAACCCAGGTCGCCGGTCACCGAGGTCTCCGGCTTGTTCGGCAACGGGTTAGCCTCCGCCGTGCCATTGCCATACAACGCATTCGACAGGATCGCGCCGTTGATCGGGGCGCGGAACGTCTTGCCCACGCCAAGGTAGAACTGGTTCTGGTCGTTGAGCTGGTACTTGATGCCGCCGGTGGGCGTGAACTTGTGGAACGTCTTGTCCGGGTTGGCGGTATAGGCGGCATTGACCGTCGTCACCTTGCCAGCGGCGCTGATCGAGCCGATCGAATCCGGGTACTCAGCCACATAGCCGTCGCGCTTCGACCAAACGTAGGCCAGGCTGCCGGTAAACGTCCATTTGTCGTCCGGCGTCCAGTTATCGGTGATGAAGGCCTTCTGGTTCGTCGTGGTCGTGTAGTTGATGTACGACTTCTGCGCCACGCCATCGGGGTACGAGATGCGCTCGTGCTTGGCCCAGGTATCCACGGGGATACCGGTTTCCGGGTCGACCGGCACGAACACCTGGTCCTGCTGCTGGCGCGGGCGTTCCCACCAGAAGCCGTACTCAAGGCTGTTGTTGTCGGTGAGGTCCTGGTTGAGCTTGGCGATGATGCCCGGGCGGTAGGTGATCGAGTTGCTGAACGAGTTGACCAGCTTGGTGCCGCTGAGCTTGCCGTCGCCGTCGAGGTCGTAATTCACCGAGTGGTAGTAATTGTTGTTGGCCAGCGGGTTCTCGGTCACCGTGCTGCCCGAGCCACCACCGCCCTCGCCGTACTGGAAATAAGGCACCACGCTGAGGCGCAGGCTGTCGGTGAAGGTGAATTCGCCATCGGCGCTGGCGAGGTAATTGCGGAACGGGTTCTGGTGCAGCGCGTAGAAGTTGCTGCTGGTGCTGCCCGGCGTATACACGCTGGCGTAGCTCTGCTTGTACTGCTGCGCCACCTGGGCCTTGGTCAGGCCCTCGTAATTGGTCTTCACTTCGCGGTTGTACTGCACCGAGAAGGTCACTGAATTGCGGTCGTCGATCGTCCACACCGACTTGCCGTCGACCTTGGTGATCTTCGCCTTGCCGCGACCACGCCACAGGTTGGTTTCGTTATTGGAGTACGACAGCCACGAACGCACCGGGCCGGTATCACCCGTATTGAGGCGGAAGAACGTGCGGTGGTAGCTGTTCTGGCCCAGCGACTGGCTGAAATCCAGGCCGGCCGTGTGCGAGGGGTCGACCGTCACCCATGCGATCGAGCCACCGGCGGCACCTGCGATGGGCGTGTCGTTGTCCGGGTAGCCTTGCTGCACCGTGATGTCACCCATGTTCTCGGTGTCACCGTATTCGGTGGGGTAGATCTTGTAGTTGCCGCTGTCGTTGATCGGCGCGCCGTTGACCGTCACGCCCACCTCGTCGATGGGAAAGCCACGGATGGTCACGTTGCCATCGTTGGTGCCGGTCACATCGTCGGTGGACGACACCACGCCCGGGATCGAATCGATGGCCTGGATGAAAGTGGCACCCGGCGCCGCCTGCTTGATGGCGTCGCGGGAAATGGTGGAAACCGCTTTCGGGGCGTCCTGGATCGACATCATGCCGCCACCCAGGGACAGGCTGTCGGCACGCACCTGCACCGCGCTCATCTGCTCCGCCGCGCGGCGCGTGGCGTTGTCGTTGGTGGTGTTCGACGTGTTGGAGACGTTCGAACGCTGGCCGGTTGCCGCCTGGCCCTGCGGTTGGGCGTCCTGGCTATCCTGGGCCACGGCTGCGCCGGCGACGAGGCACAGCGTGAGGGCGATTGCCGCCGAAAGGGAGTTGCGATTCATCGGTGGTTTCCTGGTGTGATGCGTTATTGCGTATCGAAAAAAATTTCTAATTCCGCTATTAACTGCGGATATATCCCGGCTCGCTTTTAATTACGTTCACGCAAGAAAAAACGTTTATGCCGGACACGACCAAACGCCCGGTACGGATACCGGGCCGAAAGGCGAAAGTGTCGGCCGCCCGCCGCGGCCTGCAATGCTTTTAAGCGGGATGTCCCTGCCCTGAGTTAATGCATAGGCTAGCATCACAGAATGACAATTTGTCGAATCCTTTACGGTTTTTTCATGCGGTGGGATTCGGCTTTTCCTACGACGCTTTAATAATCGCTTGAGCTAATTGGTCGTCATTATTGGGTTGCGACTGGGCGCGCTATCGGGAAAGAAAAAGCCCGGCACAAAGGCCGGGCTTCTCCAGGTACATCGCGCGCAAGCGCGCTCCTACACGAGCGCGGGGGGCGGGGTTAGCCGCCCAGGTAGCGGGCTCGCTTTGCGGGTTTCAGGCTCACCAGGTCGAGCATCACCAGGCCGTCCACGCAGCCTGCGAAATCCGGATCCTCGCCAAACGCCAGGAACTGCACCCCGGCCGGATCCACCAGGTCCACGTACTGGCGATACAACACCGGCAGCGTGACGCCCAGCGCATCAAGGCGGTTCTTCAACTTGCCGAGGCCACCCGCGGCGTCCAGGCCCTCCAGTTCGTTCCGCACCGAGGCCAGGGTTTCCTGCGGGATGACGAACGGCTGGCGGGCGGCGGCCAGGCCCTGGACGCCGAAGAAGTGCTGGTGGGCCGCGGCGATCCATTCACGCGCCTCGCGCGGGATGGCGGCCGACATGCTCACCGGGCCGAACAGGTAACGAATATCGGGATGGCGTTGCAGGTACAGGCCGATGCCCTGCCACAGCTGGTCGAGCGCGCGCGACCAGCGCCAGTACGCGGGCGCGATGAAGCTGCGGCCCAATTCAAGGCCCTGGGCCAGCCGCGATTCCAGTGCCGGCGAGTAATCGAACAGGCTGGACGTGTACAGCGCCTGCATGCCGCGTTCGGCGATGAGCTTGCCGCCATGGCCGAAGCGGTAGGCGCCGACGATGCGTAGTGCCTTCTCGTCCCACAGCACCAGGTGCTCGTAATACGGGTCGTAGGCATCGAGGTCGCGGCGCTTGCCGGTGCCCTCGCCCACGCGGCGGAAGGTGAGCTCGCGCAGGCGGCCGATCTCGCGCAGCACGGCGCTGTCGTTCGAGCCCTGCACCAGCAGGGCCTTCTTGCCACCGCCGAGTTCGGCCAGCACCTCGGCCTTGGCCAGTTCGGCGACGACGCGCTCCACCGGTTCGGGATGCGCCAGCGGGGTTTGCCCGCCGAACACGAGGCCGCGCTGCTGGCCCACGCGGTAGACATGGCGGCGCATGAGCTTGGCGGCACGCTCCGACGAGCCGCCGCTGACCTGCTTCAGCTCATCGGCGTCGACCAGCTTGCCGATGCGGATGCCAAGGCGCTGCTTGCCCGAGGTGGCTTCGCGCGGAAGCATGGCCGTGCTGAGCGGCTTGGCCAACATGCTGAGGCCATAAAACGCGACGGAATTGCGCGCATTGATGTGCACGGGCAGGACCGGGATGCCGGCCTTTGCCGCGATGCGGGCGAAACCGTCGGACCATTTGCCGTCGCGCACGCCGCTGGCGCGCACGCGCGAGACTTCGCCCGCGGGGAACATGACGAGCACCTCGCCCGCCTCGATGCTGCGGAACAGCGCCCGCATGCGCGAGGTGGCGCCCTTGCCGAAGATATCGACGGGCAGCAGCAGCGGGCCCATCTGCGGCACGGCGGCGAGCACGTCGTTGCCCAGGATGCGGATATCGCGGCGCACCGAGCCAATGAGCTGGATGAGCGCCATGGCGTCGACCATGCCGAGGGGGTGGTTGGCCACCACCACCAGCGGGCCTTCCACCGGGATGTTTTCGCGCTCGCGCTCGGTGACGCTGCAGCTGACGCCGAGGTGCTCGAGCACGCGCTCGGCGAACTCGATGCCCTGCGTATCGGCGAGGGCGTCAAGGACGCGGTTGAAGCGTTCTTCATGGGCCAGCGAACCCAGCAGGCCGGCGAGCGGCTTGCGCACCTTGGGGTGCTGGGCCAGCCATGGCATGCGCTCGGAGAGGGTGCGATCGATGCTCAGCATGATGAGGCTCCCATAGACGTCAGACGGTGCGTACCGGCCAGGCGTGGTGCGGAGTCGCGAGTAGTCATAGTGCCTTTGAACACCTGTTTGGCCCCTGCCGGGGACCCGAAAACCATGCCCGGCGCCGGGTCAGTCCCGACCCCGCCCATGCTCGCGGGCAATTATGACAGTTACCCTACCGCTACGTATGTTCATACGGCAATGTGCAGGTAGGACGAGAGCCCGCCCAGGAACATCTGCACCGAAAGGGCGATGAGGAGCATGCCCATGAGGCGCTCCATGGCGGTGAGCACGCTCTCGCCCAGCCATTTGAACAGGAAGGTGGAGCTCAGCAGGATGACCGAGGTGGTGAGCCAGGCCAGGAACAGGGCGATGCCCCACTCCACCGTGCGCCCGGGCTGGGAATTGGTGAGCAGCAGCAGCGCGGCCATGGCCGAGGGGCCGGCCACGCCGGGGATGGCCATGGGCACGATGAAGGGTTCGCCCTCGCCCGGCTTGCCGAACACGCCGCCCTCCACCGGGGGGAACACCATGCGGATGCCGATGAGGAACAGCACGATGCCGCCGCCGATGCTGACCGACTCCTGGCGCAGCTGCAGCAGCTTCAGGATGAACTGGCCGCCCAGCAAGAAGGCCAGCAGCACGCCCAGCGCGATGAGCAGCTCGCGGATCATCACCTTGCGGCGGCGCTGCGGGGGCACGTCCTTCAACAGGGCCAGGAACAACGGGATGTTGCCCAGGGGGTCCATGATGAGGAACAGCAGGATGCCCGCGGACAACGTCGTCATCTGCGTTTCCATGGGGGAGGTACTCCTGGGTTGGATCAGTGTCGAATATCGAGGACGGTGCCGCGCGCGTCGGCGCCAGCGCCTGAAAGCAGGTAGATGATGGCCTCGGCCGAGGCCGTGGGGAGCGGCCGCTCGAGGGTGTTTTCGCCGTAGTACGCGGCGCGGCGCAGGGCCGTGCGCATGGGCGGCGGCAGCAGCGCGTGCACGCGCATGGCGCCACCGCGGTGCTCGGCGTGCAGCACGGCGGCCATGCGCTCCACGGCCGCCTTGGAGACGCCATAGCCACCCCAGTGGGCACGTGAGACCAGTTCCGGGTCGTCGAAGACGAACACCACGGCGCTGTCCTCGGCCTGGGTGAGCAACGGCATGCAGGCCTGGGTAAGCGCGAACGGTGCCGAGACGTTCACCTGCATGGCGCGCAGCCAGTCATCCGGCTTGTGCATGGCCATGGGGGTGAGCTCGTTGAAATGCGCGGCGGCGTGGATGACGCCATCCAGCCGGCCGAATTCTTTTTCCAGGCCCTCGGCCAGGGCCAGGTAATCGTTGGGCGTGGCGCTTTCAAGATCGAGCGGGTGGATGACCGGCTCGGGACCGCCCAGGGCCACCAGCTCGTCGTAGAGCTTCTCGAGCGGGCGCACCTTGCGGCCGGTGATGACCACGGTGCCGCCGGCGCGGACGATGGCGCGGGCGGTTTCGCCACCCAGGCCGCCCGTGGCGCCGGTGACGACGTAGACGCGCCCCGCGAGAGCGCCCGGGGCGGGCGCCCAGCCGCCGGGCAGGCGCGCGGAGGGCAGCCTGCTCACGACTCGGCCCCGGCCACGTCGGCCGCCATGCGCTTCAGTTCACCCGCCGCATGCAGGTCTTCCACGATGTCGCAACCGCCAATGAACTCCCCTAGCAGGAACAGCTGCGGAAACGTGGGCCAGTTGGAGTAATGCGGCAGGCCGGCGCGGATGCGCGCATCGGCCAGCACGTTCACCGCATGGAACGTCGCGCCCGCGGCCTCGAGCGCCTTCACGGCGCGGTCGGAGAAGCCGCAGGTGGGGTACTCGGGCGTGCCTTTCATGAAAAGCACGATCGGATGTGCCGCCACGATGGCCTTGATCTCGTCTACGACGTCCATAGGTCGGGTTTCATCATTAGAATGCTGAATGCTGCGTATTGTAGCGTTCTTTCCCCCCAGCCACCGCTAAGGAGCCGAAGACAATGGCGTTCGAACTTCCCCCGCTTCCCTATGAGAAGAATGCCCTGGAGCCGCACATCTCGGCCGAGACCCTCGAGTTCCATTACGGCAAGCACCACCAGGCGTATGTCACCAACCTCAATAACCTGGTGAAGGGCACTGAATTCGAGGGCAAGAGCCTCGAAGACATCGTCAAGTCGTCCTCGGGTGGCATCTTCAACAACGCCGCCCAGATCTGGAACCATACGTTCTACTGGCACTCGATGCGCCCCGCATCGCAACAGGCCGAGCCGCCGGCGAAGCTCGCCGACGCCATCACCAAGGCGTTCGGCTCGGTCGACAAGTTCAAGGAAGAGTTCAGCAAGCAGGCCGCCGGCAACTTCGGTTCGGGCTGGACCTGGCTGGTGCAGCGCCCCGATGGCTCGCTGGCCATCGTCAACACGTCGAACGCCGCCACGCCCATCACGGGCAGCGACAAGCCGCTGTTCACCGCCGATGTGTGGGAACACGCCTACTACATCGACTACCGCAACGCCCGCCCGAAGTACCTCGAGAACTTCTGGGCCATCGTGAACTGGGACTTCGCGGCCAAGAACCTGGCGTAAGCGCGCCCCTGTAGGAGCCCACCCCCGTGGGCGACAGCTCTTCGCGAAGAGCTGTCGCGCACAGGGTGCGCTCCTACAACAGGGCGTCGATGCCGGGGTCCACCTGGGCCATGCGCCCCAGGCCTTCGCCGACCACGGCCAGCTTCTCGCGCAGGCTACCGGCATCGGGCGCGCACACCGTGGCGTGCCCCACCTTGCGGCCCGGGCGGGCCTCCTTGCCGTAGTCGTGCCAGTGGCCGTCGGCCACCTCGAGCACCGGCGCCATGGCCGGCATCTCGCCGATGAAATTGAGCATGGCGCTGGGGCCGCGCACGCCGGTACCGCCCAGCGGCAGGCCGAGCACGGCACGCACGTGGTTCTCGAACTGGCTGGTGTGGGCGCCTTCGATGGTCCAGTGGCCCGAGTTATGGACGCGCGGCGCCATCTCGTTGCCAAGCAGCTTGCCGTTGCACACGAACAGTTCGAGGGCGAACACGCCCACGTAGTCGAGCGCCTCGGCCACCGTGCGGGCGTGCGCGTTGGCGGCCCGCTCGAGCTCGTCGGTGGAGCCCGGCGCGGGGGCCAGGCTCAGCGAGAGCACGCCGTCGACGTGCCAGTTGCGGGTGAGCGGCCAGCTGCGGAACGCGCCATCGCGCCCGCGCACGGCCACCACGGAGACCTCGCGCTCGAACGGCACGAAGGCCTCGAGGATGAGGCCCACCTGCCCTGCCGCATCGCCGAGCGCCGCCCAGGCGGCGTCGATATCGGCGGGCGTTTTCAGGCGGAACTGGCCCTTGCCGTCGTACCCGAGGCGGCGGGTCTTGAGCACGGCGGGGGCGCCGATGCGCTCCACGGCGCGGACGAGGTCGTCGCGGGTATCGACCGGCGCGAACTCGGGCGTACCGAGCCCGCACTCGCGGAACAGCGTCTTCTCGCTGAGGCGATCCTGCGCCACCGACAACGCGCGCGGGTTGGGAAACACGCTGACCTTGCCGGCCAGGCGCTCGGCCACGGCGGCGGGCACGTTCTCGAAATCGAAGGTCACCACGTCGACGCGCGCGGCGAAGGCATCCAGCGCGGCATCGTCGAACCAGTCGGCCACCACCAGCTCGGTGACCTGGCCGGCGCAGGCATCGGCCGCGCCATCGACCACCAGCGTGCGGATGCCCAGCGGCGATGCCGCGAGGGCAAGCATGCGCGCCAGCTGCCCGCCACCCAGGATGCCGACCGTGGGGAGCCTGCGGCTCACGCGCGGGGGTCCGCGTTGTCGAGGACAGTGCGGGTCTGCTCGCTGCGGAAGGCGTCGAGCGCCGTGGCCACGGCCGGGTCGTGCAGGGCGAGCACCGATGCGGCCAGCAGGGCGGCGTTGGTGGCGCCCGCGCGGCCGATGGCCAGGGTGCCCACGGGGATGCCGGCCGGCATCTGCGCTATGGAAAGCAGGGAATCCATGCCGTTCAGGGCCTTGGACTGCACCGGCACGCCAAACACCGGCAGCGGGGTCTTGGCGGCGAGCATGCCCGGCAGGTGGGCCGCGCCGCCGGCGCCGGCGATGATGACCTGGATGCCCCGGCCACGCGCGCCATCGGCGTAATCCATGAGCAGGTCGGGCGTACGGTGGGCCGACACCACGCGCACCTCGTGGACGATGCCAAGGCGCGCCAGCGTGGTGGAGGCGTGCTCCATCGTTTCCCAGTCCGAACGCGAGCCCATGACCACGCCCACGCGTGGCTGGGAGGCGTCGCTACCCTTGTTGGAAGTCATGGCCGGAGCACCCAAAAGTCGTTATTGTACGGACATTCGGTTTAATAAGGTTGGCCCCACCGGGCCGCATCCATGGACAAGCGCCTCATCGATATCCTCTGCTGCCCTGTCAGCAAGCGCCCGCTGCGCCCCCTCACCGCCACCGAACGCGACCAGGTCAACACCGCCATCAAGGCCGGTGCCATCGACACGGTCGCCGGCGAGAAGGTCACCGACGCCCTCGCCGAGGGGCTCATCACCACCGATGGCCAGGTCATCTACCGGGTGGACGACGGCATCCCCGTGATGCTGCCCGAATCCGGCATCGGTACCACGCAAATGGCGGGGTTTACGCCAGAAGCAGGTCGCGCGCACAATCCGTGACGAAGGTCACACTTTGGGTATCCGGTTCCCGCACAATGGCATCATCAGGCGGGGGCCTCAGTTTTTCCAGGATGCGCGATGAGTAACGCGACCGAACCGTCCAATGTGGTGGATCTCAGCCAGCGCCTCGATCCGCGCAGTGAACGCGTGGGCGCGCTCCTGGCCACGGTCCGTGGGCTGGCCACCAAGCGCCTGCATGCGCTGGCCAGCAACATGTTCGAGAACATCGACGACGCCCTGTTCGATCTCGCCGAAAAGGCCGAGAACAATGCGGCGCAGACGCAGTTCTTCGACGGCATGCGCGAAGTCCGAAAAAAGCGCGCCATCGTCGAGCGCACCTTCCTCGGCCAGGTCGCCCGCGACCTGGCCGATTTTTCCGCGGGCCGCCTGCGCGCGCCGGACACCGAAACCCACACCCGCCCGCTCGCCAATATCGAGCTGAGCCTGGTCGGTGAGAACGAACTCGAAGAATCGCTCGCCGTCACGTCCATGGTCGGCAAGAACGAGCAGCGCCTCGCCCGCGCGCTCTTCGCGGTGAACCAGCGGCTGTCGGTCATCTGCGGCGGCAACAAGATGGACGACGCCACCAATCCGGTCGGGCCGGCGTCGCTTGCCAATGCGTTCCGCCAGGGCCTGCGCGAGCTGATGGTCGAGGTGCGCGTCAAGCTCATCATCTACAAGCTGTTCGACCGCTACGTGCTCGCCGGCATCGACGAGCTCTACGACGACATCAACAACGAGCTGGCCGCCGCGGGCGTGCTGCCGCAGCTGCGCCACGAGATCGCCTCGCGGCGCAGCGACGCCCCCGCGCCCACGGGCCCGGATTCCACCGCCACCCCGGTGGCGCACGGGCCCGCCGCGCCGGTCACCGACGCGGCCGCCGCCGAGTTCATGCAATCGCTGCACGCGCTGTTCTCCGCGCGCCGCGGGCTCGCCGGCCAGGCCGGCGGCGCCGCTGGCACGGGCGGCGGCGTGCCCGTGCCGACCGGCCCCATGCCCAGCGCCGCCGAGATGCTTGGCGCGCTCACGCTGCTGCAAAGCCAGATCTCGGTACTGCCCGCCAGCGCCACGCAGCTCACCAGCCAGGCCGAGATCGCCCGCGACGTGGGCCTGCTGAAGGAGCAACTGCTCTCGCAGATCGGCCAGCTGCGCGGCCAGCAGACGGCGCATGTCTCCGGCATCGACGAGGACACCATCGACCTGGTGGGCATGCTGTTCGAGTTCATCCTCGAAGACCGCAACCTGCCCGTCGAGATGCAGGTGCTGCTCGCGCGCCTGCAGATTCCTTACCTCAAGGTGGCCCTGCTCGATCGCCGCCTGTTCGCGCACAAATCGCACCCGGCGCGCCAGCTGCTCGACGCGCTGGCCGACGCCGCCAAGGGCTGGTCGGCCGAGGGCGACCGCGACGGCCGCCTGTTCGACAAGGTCAAATCCATCGTCGAGCGGCTGCTGCACGATTTCGACGACGACACCGCCATCTTCGACCGCCTCGCCGCCGAGCTGCAGGAGTTCCTCGACGTGGCCCGCAAGCGCGCCGAGCTCGCCGAGCAGCGCGTGGCGGAATCCACCCGCGGCCGTGAAAAACTCGAGCAGGCGCGCCGCCGCGCCGCGCAGGAGATCGTGGGCCGCATCGATGGCGCCAGCCTGCCGCCCCTCATCTACGGCGTGCTCACCCGCGCCTGGGCGAACTACGTGGTGCTCACCCTGCTGCGCCAGGGCGAGGACGCCACCGAGTTCCATGAGTCGCTGCGCTTCATCGACCACTTCATCGCCAGCGCCCGCCCCGTGCACGACGTGAACGGGCGGCGCGAGCTGCGCGCGCTGCTGCCGGGCATCGAGCGCTCGCTGCGCCGCGGCCTGGCCTCCGTCGCGTTCCAGGAAGCCGACACCGAGCAGCTGCTGGGCCAGTTGCATGCGTTCTACCGCCAGCAGCTGGGCGAAGTGGCGCCGGACGCCGATAGCGGCACCCTGGTCGCCAGCGCCATGCCGTTGCCGGATGCCATCCAGGCCATCGAGGAACCGATGGCCGCGCCCGAGCGCGACGAGGAGGTCGATACCCTCACCGACGATGCGTTCGACGAACGCTACCTGTCACTCGCCCGCGACCTGAAGGTGGGCCAGTGGCTGGAGTTCACCGCCGAGGACGGCACCACCGACCGCGCCAAGCTGTCGTGGGTGAGCCCCATCAGCGGCCGCTTCCTGTTCGTGAACCGTCGTGGCCTCAAGGTCGCCGACCATAGCCTCGCCGGGCTGGCCCAGGCGTTCGCGCAGGGGGCCGCCCGCGTGCTCGATTCCACGTTGCTTTTCGACCGCGCCATGGATGCCATCGTCGAGCGCCTGCGTACGCCGGAAAACCCCTGAGCCCGATGAACGACACCCCCCTCGCCGGTGCCTTGCCGCCGGCCAGTGAGATCCTCGCCGACGTCGACCGCGCCTTCGCCGAAGATGTCGGCCCCGGCGACGCCACCGCCGACCTCCTCGATCCCAACGCCACCGCCACGGCGGTGCTCACCTGCCGCGAGGACGCCGTGCTGTGCGGCAGCGCGTGGTTCGAAGCCTGCTTCCGCAAGCTCGACCCGGGCGTGCGCATCGAGTGGCTGGCGAACGATGGCGACCGCGTGCCCGCGGGCTCGGTCCTTTGCCGCCTGGCCGGCAAGGCCCGCGCGCTGGTCACGGCCGAGCGCTCGGCACTGAATTTCCTGCAGCTGCTGATGGCCACCGCCACGGTCACCTCGCGCTACGCCGACGCGCTGGCCGGCACGCGTACGCGCATCCTCGATACGCGCAAGACCCTGCCCGGCCTGCGCCGCGCGCAGAAATACGCCGTGCGCTGCGGCGGGGGCACCAACCACCGCATCGGCCTGTTCGACGCCATGATGCTGAAGGAAAACCACATCATCGCGGCGGGCGGCATCCCCAACGCCGTGCGCGATGCGCGCCGCATCCACCCTTCCCTGCCACTTATCGTAGAAGTGGAGACCCTTGCGGAGCTGGCCCAGGCCATCGATGCCGGCGCCGACCGCGCGCTGCTCGATAACTTCACCCCGGCCATGCTCGAGCAGGCCGTGGCCTACACCGCCGGGCGCATTCCGCTGGAGGTATCGGGCAACGTCGAGATCGGCACCCTCGCCGCCATCGCCAGCACGGGCGTGGATTTCATCTCCAGCGGCGCGCTGACCAAGCATGTCCAGGCGATCGACCTGAGCCTACGGCTCGACCTGTAAACCCGTCGATTCTGCCGGCCGGGTACTTGTGGCGGCCGCCCGGCGGCCACACACTCGGGCCATGAACTCCGTGACCGATCTATTCTGGCTGCTGGGCATCGCGGCCATCATCGCCAGCTGGTACCGGCTGACGCGTGCGCGCGAGGTGGCCGTCCGCGCCGCCACGGCCCTGTGCCGGCGCCATGGCCTGCAGCTGCTCGACCAGTCCGTGGGCCTGCGCGCCATCCGCCTGCAAGGCGTCGACGGCGGCCGCCGGCTCGAGCGCTGCTACTCGTTCGAGGTGAGCGACGACGGCCAGAGCCGCCAACCCGCCCGTATCTGGATGGCGGGCGACGACGTGGCCAGCTATGCGCTGCCGCACTCAGGCAACCCCGAGCTGGAAACGGTGGTGGCCACTGAAGTGGGCCTGCCGGGCAATGTCATCTCGCTGGCGGAGCGCCGCCGGGCCCACTAGGAAACTGTGGGAGCGCGCTTGCGCGCGATGGGTGGTGTCGTAGCGCCAATCGCGCGCAAGCGCGCTCCTACATGGCTTTATTTCACCACGCGCAGGTGCGGGGCGCCGCGCTTGGGGCGGTCGTCGTCGCCGCCGGTATCGGGGGCCTCCGCGGCTTCGACCGGGTCGGCCGCGCCTTCGTTCTCGTCGGCCGGGAACATCATGCCCTGGCCGTTTTCCTGCGCGTAAAGCGCCATGACGGCCGCGACGGGGATGACGATATCCTGGCTGACGCCCGAGAAACGGGCCTGGAACGCGATGCGGTCGTTGCCGAGGTCGAGGTTGGCCACGGCGCGCATGGCCAGGTTCAGCACCACCTGGCCGTTCTTGATGACGTGGGCGGGCACCTTGACGCCGGGCTGGCCGGCGTCGACCAGCACGTAGGGCGTGAGGCCGTTATCGCTGATCCAGTCGTAAATGGCGCGCAGCAGGTAGGGCCGATTGGAGGTCATGCCCATGCTTTCGTTCGTATCCATCAACTCATCCTCGTTACGGGGGTGAGTTTACGGGATACCGGCGCACAGGGCTAACCGACCGGGCTGAAGTCGAAATCCGGCCGCATGTTGCGCTCCTCGGCCGTCAGGCTGCGGGCAAAGCCCTGGCTGTGGAACAGCCGCTCACCGTAGTCGACGATAGGCTTGCCGGCCGCGCCCAGGTCGACCCCCAGCGACGGCAGCCGCCACACGATGGGGGCGACGAGGCAGTCGATGAGGCTCATCTCAGGGTTCAGGAAGAACCGCGAGGCCTTGAACAGCTCCACCGAGACCAGCAGGTGCTCGCGCAGGCGCTTGCGCGCGCCGGCCGCCTCGCGGCCACCGGCCTGGATGGTTTCAATCTCGGGCAGCCAGTCGTTCTCGATGCGCCAGGTGGCGAGCCGCAGGCGGGCCCGCGAGAGCGGATCGATGGGCATCAGCGGGGGGTGCGGGTAACGCTCGTCGAGGTACTCGACCACCGTGAGGGTGTCGTAGACCGTGAGGTCACGGTCCACCAGGGTGGGCAGCGTGCCGTAGGGGTTGAGCTCGAGCAGATCCGGGGTGGGCTCGTCGGGTTTGAGCAGGAGCCTGTCGTACGCCACGCCCTTGGCCGCCAGCACCAGGCGGGTACGGTGGCAGTGGATGTCGTCGGCGCTCGTGTAGAGCGTCAATGCCGTGCGCGAACGTGCGTTCTGGACCATGCTTTCGATCTCCCTCCCTGCAGCGCCGAAACGGAACGGGGCGGCCGCCAGGCCGCCCCGTGGGACATCAATCAGTGATGCTCGTGGACGTCCTTCCAGTACTCATGCTTCAGAAGGTACAGCAGGAAGGTAAGGCCGGCCAAGAACAGCAGCACCCACACGCCGATGGACTGGCGCTCGAGGGCCGCCGGCTCGGCGGTGTATTCCAGGAAGGCCGTGAGGTCGCGGGTGGCGGCCTGGAACTCTTCCGGGCTCATGCTGCCCTTGGTGTGCAACTCGAGCTTCTCGACCGGGGCATCGGCCCCCGCCTTGCCCTCGGGGTGCACCGCCACCTGCAGGCCCTGCAGCTCCCACAGGGGGTTGGGCATGGAGGCATTGGGGAACACCGTGTTGTTCCAGCCCACCGGGCGGCTGGGGTCGAGGTAGAACGAGTTGAGGTAGTTGTAGATGAAGTCGGAGCCCTTGGCGCGGGCCTCGAGGGTGAGATCCGGCGGCTCCTTGCCGAACCAGCCCTTGGCGTCTTCGGCCGGCATGTGCGAGACGACCGTCTCGCCGAACTTGGCGCCCGTGAAGTTGAGGTTCTTCATCACCTCGTCTTCGCTGAGCCCCAGGTCTGCCGCCAGGCGCGAGTAGCGCACGTACTTCAGCGAGTGGCAGCCCACGCAGTAGTTGAAGAACAGCCTGGCGCCACGCTGCAACGAGGCCTGGTCGTAGACGTTGGCACCCGACGGCGGCAGGTCCTCGCCATCCTCGGCGGCGAGTGCCGGGGCGGCGGCGACGGCAAGGCCCAGCGCGAGGGCGAGGGAAGAGAGATAGCGCTTAATCATGCATCGTCACCCGTTCCGGAACCGGCTTGGTCTTCTCGAAACCAAAGCGCGTGTAGATCCATACGAACACGAAGAAGCCGAAGTAGCCCAGCACCATGAGGCGCCCGAACGCGTTCTCCACCGTGGTGACATCCGCGCCGGGGAACCACGCGGGGATAAGCTCGGCGGTGACGCCCGCACCCACGAGGCCAAGGGCCAGGAACGAGACGACCAGCACGCCCAGGGCGATGCGGTAACCCATGCCACGGTAGCGCACCGAGCGCACCGCCCCCTGGTCGAGCCAGGGCAGCAGCGCCAGCAGCAGGATGGCGCCGAACATGCCGATGACGCCCCAGATGGCCGTGCCGAAGAAGGACGGGATCATGCGCAGGATGGCGTAGAACGGCGTGAAGTACCACGACGGCTTGATGTGGCTCGGCGTCACCAGGTTGTTGGCCGGGGTGAAGTTATCGTGCTCGAGGAACCAGCCGCCGAAGGTGGGCGCGAAGAAGATGATGAACGCCGCGATCATCAGGAAGAACCCAACGCCGAAGGAATCCTTCACCGTGTAGTACGGGTGGAACGGGATGGCGTCCTTGGGCTTGTCGGGCGACCAGCGGTTGCCCTTGGGGCCGTGCTTGACGTCGACGCCATCGGGGTTGTTCGAGCCCACCTCGTGCAGCGCGGCCAGGTGCAGCACCACCAGCAGCAACAGCACCAGCGGCAGCGCGATGACATGCAGCGCGAAGAAGCGGTTGAGGGTGGAATCGGCCGGCAGGTAATCGCCCATGATCCACTGCACCAGCGTATCGCCGATGAAGGGGATGGTGCCGAACAGCGAGATGATCACCTTCGCGCCCCAGAACGACATGTTGCCCCACGGCAGCACGTAGCCCATGAACGCCTCGGCCATGAGCACGAGGAAGATGAGCATGCCCAGGATCCACACCAGCTCGCGCGGCTTCTTGAACGAGCCGTACATGATGCCGCGGAACATGTGCAGGAACACCACCACGAAGAATAGCGAGGCGCCCGTGGAATGCATGTAGCGGATGAGCCAGCCCCACTCCACGTCGCGCATGATGTACTCGACCGAGTTGAAGGCTTCCGCCGCACTCGTCTTGTAGTTCATGGTGAGGAAGATGCCGGTGACGATCTGGTTGACCAGCACCAGCAGGGCGAGCGAACCGAAGTAGTACCAGAGGTTGAAGTTCTTCGGCGCGTAGTACTCGGTCATGTGCTTCCGGTACATCGGCATGAAGCCCGGGGCACGCTCGTTGAACCAGTTACCAAGGCGCGACAGTGTGCTGGCCATCAGCTCTTCCCCTCCGGATCCACGCCGATCTGGATGTGCGTGTCGTCAATGAAGTGGTACTTCGGCACCGCCAGGTTCTTGGGGGCCGGCACGCCACTGAACACGCGCCCGGAGAGGTCGTAGCGCGACTTGTGGCAGGGGCAGTAGAAGCCGCCCTTCCAGTTCGCGTCGAAGGGCTCGGGCTTGATATCGGGGACGAAATCGGGGACGCAGCCGAGGTGGGTGCACAGGCCGATGATGACCAGCCACTCGGGCTTGATCGAGCGGGTTTCGTTCTTGGCGAAATCCGGCTGCTGCGCGGTATCGGACGAATCCGGGTCGAGCAGGCGGGGCGCGAGGCCCTTCAGCTGCGCCAGCTGGGCCGGCGTGCGGTTGACCACGAAAACAGGAAGGCTACGCCAGGCGAAGGTGACCTTCTGCCCCGCGTCGATGGCGCTGATATCGACCGTGACCGGCGCGCCGGCCGCCTTGGCCCTCGCCGATGGCTCCCACGATTTGATGAAGGGCACGATCGCCGCGACCACTCCCACGCCACCGACAACAGCCGTCGTCGTGGTAAGGAAGCGACGGCGCCCGTGATCGACGACTTCTTCGTTCGCCATCAGGCTCTCCGGAACTTATGCCATTGAGGTTTGCGGGCCCCATCGCCGGTTCGTTCGGAAATCGGCTTCCGCAAAATTACGTCAGTGTAACGTCAGCACTTGCCACGTACAATAAAGTGAACAAACCCCTGCCCGATGTAAAGACACGGCAGCTAACTCCCCGCCAGGACGCGGAAAAATCGGCCACCCATGAACCAAGCCGCCCGCACGTTCGCCTTCATTGCCCGCTTCGTCGTGCTCGGCCTCGCGCTCGCCTTCGTCATCGGCCTGGCCTGGCCGGGCAGTGGCGCGTTCCTCCGCCAGCGCTTCACGGGCACCCCGCAGGCACCTGCCGCAGGTGCACAAGAGGGCCCCGTTTCCTATGCCGATGCCGTGGCCCGGGCGGCCCCCTCGGTGGTCAACATCTACGCGAACAAACTGGTCACCGAGCAGCCGCGGCAGCTTTATTCCGACCCCGTGCTGCAGCGCATCTTCAGCGTGCCCACGGGCCCGGTGCGCACGCGCCGCCAGCAGAACCTCGGCTCGGGCGTCATTGTCAGCGACGATGGCTACGTTTTGACCAACAACCACGTCATCGCCAACGCCGACGACATCCAGCTGCTGCTCTACGACGGCCGCGTGGCCAGCGCCAGGGTGGTGGGCTCGGATGACGAGACCGACCTGGCCGTGCTCAAGGTCGATGCCGGCAACCTGCCCGCCATCGAGATGACCGATGCCGAGAGCCGGCCCCGCGTGGGCGACGTGGTGCTCGCCATCGGCAACCCCTTCGGCATCGGGCAGACCGTGACCATGGGCATCGTCAGTGCCATCGGCCGCCAGCTCAACCTGTCCAGCCTCGAGAGCCTCATCCAGACCGATGCGGCCATCAACTTCGGCAACTCGGGCGGCGCCCTGGTCAATGCCCATGGCCAGCTCGTGGGCATCAATACCTCGCTCATCGGCCAGGCCGTGGGCGCCGAGGGCATCGGCTTCGCCATCCCGGTGCAGAGCGCGAAGGATGTGCTGGAACAGATCATCAAGACCGGCCACGTGGTGCGCGGCTGGATCGGCGCCGACTACGGCCCCGTGCCCGTGTCGGCCGAGAGCGGCCTGCCCTCCGCGGCCCGCGGCGTGGTGGTGAACGAGGTCTCGCCAGGTGGCCCCGCCGCCCTTGCGGGTGTCGAACAGCGTGACGTACTGCTCAAGATCGGCGACGAGGACATCCTCGATGCCTCCGACCTGCGCCGCCACGAGGCCTCCCTGAAACCCGGGGTGGCAGTCAACCTGTCGGGCTTGCGAAACGGCCAGCCGTTCTCGCTCTCGGTGGTACCCACCCAGCGCCCGCCCACCTCGCCGGTGCAGACCCAACAGCCCCAGTCGTAGGAGCCCACGCGGTGGGCGACATCTTTCCCCTCAAGGCAGCAGGCCCCGTTGCGTTGTCGCGAGAGGCGTCGCCCACGGGGTGGGCTCCTACAGGGCGACGTTTCGTTCGGCCAGCGGCACGGCCGCGCGCCGCAGGCCTTCGGTATAGCGCTTGCGCAGCACCCCTACCCGCTCGACGTACACCTGGGTCTCATCGTACGGCGGCACGCCGTTGTAGCGCTGCACGGCGCCGGGGCCGGCGTTGTACGCGGCGGCCGCGAGGCGCTCGTTGCCGTTGAATGTCTGTAGCAGCAGCGCCAGGTAACGCGCGCCGCCGCGGATGTTCTGCTCGGGGTTGAACACGTCCTGCACGCCCATGTCGCGGGCGGTGCCCGGGATGAGCTGCATGAGGCCTTGCGCGCCCGCCACGGAAAGCGCCCGCGGGTTGAAGGCGCTCTCGGCATGGATGACCGCCCGCAGCAGGGCTTCGTCCACGTGGTACTCGAGGCTGGCCGAGCGGATCGCGTCGCCGAAGGCCGTGAAATTCAGCGCGACGCTGTTGAAGTCGATCTTCGAATGGACGTCGCACGCCACGCAGGTGGCGATGTAGGTGAAGAGCATCTGCACGCTCTTGCCCTTCGCCCCGGCCTGGGGGATGTTCGTGTATTCCACGCCGCCGTCGGCCCGGGTAATGCGGTAAACCGCCCCGCGCAGCACGCGTGAGCCCGAGGGCGCCGCCGGCGCGGGCGCCGCGGCGAGGTCGGTGGATGCGGATTCCTTGTAGTCCCAGCTGCCCTTCGGCGCGGTGACCGCCGGCAGGGCCGCCTTCGCCGCCTCGGCCCGGGCCTCGGCATCGGTGACCACGCCGCCAGTGACACCCACCAGCGAGCTCACGGGCTCGTCCGGGCCCACCACGCCGCCCGATACGCCCGCGAACGATGGTGCCGCGGGCGGCGGCACGACCACCCCCGTCGCCACGGCCTGCGCGGGCAGCGACGGCGGCGCGGACGCGAGGGGAAGCTCCGGATGCTGCGGCAGGCCAGACGACCGGGGCGTGCCCGCGGCCCTGGCGGCCGGCCGCGAGGCCGGCGTGCTGCCGATGCGCTTGCAGTCCTTGTAGCCCGCCGTGCTGCCGGAGAAGACGGTTTCACCCGTGCTGCCGATGCAGCGGTAGAGGTTGCCCGCGGCGGCCGGGGTGGCCACGAAGGCCGACCACAGGACGCACGCGGCCGCGGCCCTTCGCAGGGCCGGCCCAAAGGTAAGGAAACGGCGGGCGGGATGGCCGGCGCTTTCCCCTGGCGTCGCGACGTCAACCATGGGCGCGATTGTCCACCAGCGCACCCCCGCCAGCAAGGGCGCGAGCGGCCCGCGACCTTCACGCAAGTCATTGATTGGCGTAAACTGCGGGGTTCGGTAATCGGCCAGGCAACACGGTACCCAGCCCCATGAGCGGCAAGCTTTTCATCAAGACCCACGGCTGCCAGATGAACGAGTACGACTCGGCCAAGATGGCCGACGTGCTGCGCGCGTCGCATGGGCTCGAACTCACCCACGACGAGGCCGAAGCCGACGTCATCCTGGTCAACACCTGCTCCATCCGCGAGAAGGCCCAGGAAAAGGTCTTCAGCCAGCTCGGCAAGTGGAAGGAGCACAAGAAGAACGGCAAGCCGGTGCTCATCGGCGTGGGCGGCTGCGTCGCCTCGCAGGAGGGCGATGCCATCCTCAAGCGCGCCCCGTACGTCGACCTGGTGTTCGGCCCGCAGACCCTGCACCGCCTGCCTGAGATGATCGAGGCCCAGCGCCACACCGGCAAATCGCAGGTGGACATCAGCTTCCCGGAGATCGAGAAGTTCGACCGCCTGCCCGAGCCGCGCGCCGAGGGCCCCACCGCCTTCGTCTCCATCATGGAAGGCTGCTCGAAGTACTGCTCGTATTGCGTGGTGCCCTATACCCGCGGCGAGGAGATCAGCCGCCCGTTCGACGATGTCATCGTCGAGGTGGCGCAGCTCGCCGAGCAGGGCGTGCGCGAAGTGAACCTGCTGGGCCAGAACGTCAACGCCTACCGTGGCCCCATGCACGACGGCGGCATCGCCGACCTGGCCGTGCTCATCCACGCCATCGCGCAGATCGAGGGCATCGGCCGCATCCGCTTCACCACCTCGCACCCGCTGGAGTTCTCCGATTCGCTGATCGAGGCCTACGCCAACGTGCCGCAGCTGTGCAACTTCCTGCACCTGCCCGTCCAGGCCGGCTCCGATCGCATCCTGGCGGCCATGAAGCGTGGCTACACGGCGCTGGAATTCAAGCAGAAGATCCGCAAGCTGCGTGCCGTGCGGCCGGATATCTGCATCTCGTCCGATTTCATCGTGGGCTTCCCCGGCGAGACCGAAGACGATTTTCTGAAGACCATGAAGCTCATCGACGACGTGGGCTTCGACCAGAGCTTCAGCTTCATCTTCTCCTCGCGCCCGGGTACCCCGGCGGCCAACCTCGCCGACGATACCCCCAGCGACGAAAAGCATGCCCGCCTCACCCGCCTGCAGGCCGCCATCAACGAGAACGCCCGCAAGATCAACGAGGCCATGGTGGGCACGGTGCAACGCGTGCTGGTCGAAAAGCCCAGCCGCAAGAACGCCAGCGAGATGACGGGCCGCACCGAAAACATGCGCTACGTGAACTTCCCCGGCCATGCGCGCATGATCGGCCAGTTCGTCGACGTGGTGATCACCGAGGCCATGAGCAACTCGTTGCGCGGGCGCGTGCGGCTCGACGATGAGGTCGCGCTCGCCTCGTGAGCCTCGTCCCTGTGGGAGCGCGCTTGCGCGCGATCGCGCGCAAGCGCGCTCCCACAAAACCACCCAGACCAGAGTCCCATGAACCAAGGCCTTAGCCAGCACGATTTCGCCCTCGATCCCGAGGACAACGCCCGCCTTGCCAACCTGTGCGGCCCGCTCGACGAGCACATCCGGCAGATCGAGCTGCGCCTTGGCATCGAGATCGACCACCGCGGCAACATCTTCCGTGTCATCGGCGACGAAGCCTCGGCCAAGGCCGGCGAGCAGGTGCTGCGCTCGCTGTACGACGCCACGGCCACCGAGACGCTCAACGGCCAGGTCATCAACCTGCGCCTGGCGGAATCCGGCATCGACGCCCTGAATGCGCAGGCCGCCGAGTCGGCGCAGGAAGTGGTCATCAAGGTGAAGCGTGGCGTCATCAAGGGCCGCGGCCCCAACCAAGCCCGCTACCTGCACGCCATCAACACGCACGACATCAACTTCGGCGTGGGCCCCGCGGGCACGGGCAAGACCTACCTCGCCGTGGCCAGCGCGGTCGAAGCGCTCGAGGCCAGCCGCGTGCAGCGCATCCTGCTGGTGCGCCCGGCCGTGGAGGCCGGCGAAAAGCTCGGCTTCCTGCCCGGCGACCTCAGCCAGAAGATCGACCCGTACCTGCGCCCGCTGTACGACGCCCTGTACGAGATGGTCGGCTTCGAAAAGGTGGCCAAGCTCATCGAGCGCAACGTGATCGAGATCGCGCCGCTCGCCTATATGCGCGGGCGCACCCTCAACGATTCGTACGTCATCCTCGACGAAGCGCAGAACACCACCGTCGAGCAGATGAAAATGTTCCTCACCCGCATCGGCTTCGGGTCGGTGGCGGTCATCACCGGTGACGTCTCGCAGGTCGACCTGCCCCGCAATGTCCGCTCGGGCTTGCGCCACGCCATCGAGGTGCTGCGCGGCGTCGACGGCATCAGCTTCACCTTCTTCACCAGCCGCGACGTGGTGCGCCACCCGCTGGTGGCGAAGATCGTCCGCGCGTACGAGGCGTTCGAGCAAAAGCAGGACGAAGGCCCGTGAGCCAGCTCGATGTCGCGGTGGGTTACGCCACCGCCTCGCGCAAGGGCATACCGGCCCCGGCAAGCTTCCGCCACTGGGTCGAGGCCGCGCTGAAGGGCGCCCGCCGGCGCAAGGCTACCGAGGTGGCCATCCGCATCGTCGACGCGGCCGAGGGCCAGGCCCTGAACCTGCAATACCGCGGGCGCGACTACGCCACCAACGTGCTCAGCTTCGAGGCCGACCTGCCCCCGGGCATCGCCCTGCCGCTCATCGGCGACCTGGTCATCTGCGCGCCTGTCGTGGCCCGCGAGGCCGCCGAGCAGGGCAAGAAGCCCAACGACCACTGGGCCCATCTCACCATCCACGGCACGCTGCATCTGCTCGGGTTCGACCACATCGAGGATGCGGAAGCGGAGGCCATGGAGGCGCTGGAGACGCGGATCCTGGCTGGCCTGGGCATCGCAGACCCCTACTGAACCCCTGCCTGTGGGAGCGCGCTTGCGCGCGATGGGGTTACGGCAAGTACATCGCGCGCAAGCGCGCTCCCACAAGATGGCGGCCGTGGCTCCCTGAATCGTCACGGTTTTTCCGCTAGACTGCCGGTTCCGCCCCTTGGGGCCGATCACCAAAGAGTAATGAACGAGGACCCTGGTAGTACCAACGGCCCGGCTCACCGATCGTGGTGGGACCGACTGGGCCATCTGTTTTCCGGCGAGCCGCGCAACCGCAGTGAACTGATCGAGGAACTGCGCACCGCCCAGGCCAACGGCCTGCTCTCCAACGACACCCTGACCATGGTCGAGGGTGCCATCAAGGTCACCGAGCTCAGCGTCGACGATGTCATGGTGCCGCGCGCCCAGATCGTCAGCCTCCCCATCGATGCGCCCCTGCCCGATATCCTCGCCGCCGTGGTCGAATCCGGCCACTCGCGCTTCCCCGTGCATGGCGAAGACAAGGACGAGGTACTGGGCATCCTGCTCGCGAAGGATCTGCTCAAATACTTCGGCCGCGCCGAATGCAGTGACATCCGTGGCCTGCTACGCCCCGCGGTGCTCATCCCCGAGTCCATGCGCCTCAACGTGCTGCTGGCGGAGTTCCGCCTCACGCGCAACCACATGGCGCTGGTGGTGGACGAATACGGCGGCGTCGCCGGCCTCATCACCATCGAGGACGTGCTCGAGCAGATCGTCGGCGAGATCGACGACGAGCACGATGACGAGGAAGAACCGGTGCTGGTGCAGCCGCTCGACAACGGCGCCCTCACGGTCAGCGCGCTCACGCCCATCGCCGATTTCAACGAAGAAACCGGTGCGCACTTCTCCGACGAGGAGTTCGACACCATCGGCGGCATGGTCACGTCCGAGTTCGGCCACCTGCCCGCCGTGGGCGAGGAGATCGCCGTGGGCGGCTTCCTGTTCCGCGTCACGGAAGCCGACGACCGCCGCGTGCAACAGTTCCACGTCAGCCGCACGGGCGGCTAACCGACGATGCCGCCCCTGTAGGAGCGCACCCCGTGCGCGACAGCTTCTCGCGACACCCTCGCAAAAAGCCATCGCCCACAGAGTGGGCTCCTACATGATCCACTGCAATCTGGAAGCACCATGCGCCACGCCCTGCTCCTCCTGCTCGCCCTGAGCCTCGCACCCTCGCTGGCCCGTGCCGGCATCGTCGACGCGCCGGCGGCGGATATCCAGGTGTCGCTGCTCACCTATGGCCCGGGCGATATCTACTGGGAGCGCTTCGGCCATGACGCACTGGAAGTGCGCGACCCGGCCAGCGGCGAAGCCATCGCCTTCAACTACGGCGTATTCGATTTCGACCAGAAGGGCTTCATCCTCAATTTCGCGCGCGGCATCATGGCCTACCGCATGGATGCCGAGACCACGGCATCGGATGTGCAGTTCTACAAGGGCGAGGGCCGCTACGTGCACCGCCAGGTGCTCGCCCTCGACGCGACGCAGAAAGAAACGCTGCGCCAGTTCCTGCTTTGGAACATCCGCCCCGAGAACGCGGGGTACAACTACGACTATTACCTCGACAACTGCACCACCCGCGTGCGCGATGCGCTCGACAGCGCGCTCGGTGGCGCACTGAGCGCGCAGTGGCGGGAGCAGCCGGGTGGCATGACCTACCGCGAGCAGACCGCTCGCCTGATGAGCAACCAGGCCTGGCTCATGCTGGCCATGGATCTCGGCCTCGGGCCCTTCGCCGACCAGCCCATGACGGCATGGCGCGATGCCTTCCTGCCCATGGAACTGGAGGCGCTGGTGCGCAAGACCAGCGTGGATGGCAAGCCGCTGGTGCTGCAGGAAGACAACCTGGCCGACGCCACGTTGCAGCCGCCGCCGGACAAGGCGCCCGACCTGCGCTGGCCGCTGCTCATCGCGGGCCTGGTGCTGGCCGTACCGCTGGCCTTGCCCGCCCTCACGCGCCACCGCGGTGCCCGCGGCGTGTTCGTCGCCGCGGGCACCCTGTTCACCGTGTTCGCCGGCGTGGCGGGCCTGTTCATGCTCGGCCTCTGGACGCTGACGCTGCACCGCTCCGCGTGGGGCAACTTCAACCTGCTGGCCTACCAGCCGTTCGCGCTGCTCATCATCCCGGGCATCTGGCGCCTGCGCCGCGCGGGGCGGCCGCTGAGCCGCCTGGCCTCGCGCGTCACTGGCATCAGCCTTGCCGCATGCGCCATCGGGCTGCTGCTGCACCTGTGGCCGGATTTCCCGCAGCGGAACCTGCCCTGGCTGCTGTTCGCCCTGCCCTGCTGGGCCGCGCTGTTCGCCAGCTTGTGCCGCCGGCACGATTGATCACACCTTCACGGGCGCCAGCGACGCCGCCACAAGCGGGTCCTTGCTGCTGAAGGCGTAGCCGCACTCGGCGAGGTAAGTGGCGCCCCACCCCTTGATGCGGTCGATGTAGGCCACGCCGTCGTCGAACGCTTTTTGCGTGATCACCTCGCCTTCGTTGGCGAACATGCACAGCATGCGCATCTTGTCGCCGCACAGCCCGCTGTTCAGTGCCAGCACGGGCACGGCCGGCACGCGCATGGCCGTGCGCCGGTACCATCGGTTGAATGCGTACGGCTGGCGGTGCAGCGATGTCGGCTTGTCGCGCTGCAACCACAGGGCCCGCGCTTCGCCGAGGAAGATGCGCATGCGATAGAAGTCGTGCACCTTCTTCACGAAGGCAACCAACGCCTCGACCGCCGAGAACGCCACGTCGGCAACGATGCCCGCGATGCCCGCCGTCAGGCCCTCGAGGGCAAGCGACGCACCCCCTTTCAGCACGTGGTAGCCATCACTGGCCAGCGCGATATCCATGCCGCGCTTGATGCCGTCGATGGTCGTGGTGGGCACGCCGGGCAGCAGTGCCACGCGCTTGCCCTTCGCATGCACCACGTAGCGTTCGCAGCCATGGCGGATCGCCGTAGCCAGGCCCTTGGTGACGGCGACGCCGTTGGCGAGGAACGGCGATATCTCGTCCATCACACGCTCGGCGATATGGTCGCACACCGTCCTGAGGCCACCCGGGATCGCCTCCCAGATGGCCTCGGCCTTCGTCGGCTCGCCGTCGTCCTCGCCGTTGGCGGCCTGGGTGAACACGGCCTGGGCGATGGACGCTGCCATGCCCTGCAGCGCGGTGGAGACGCTGTGGCGCGACGCTTGCCGCTCCGCGCTGCCCGCGGGGAACGGCATGAGGCAGGCAGCGGCCTCGGCCGTGCGCTTCACCGCCGTGCCGATGCTGCCGTTGCCCTTGCCTTTGAGATCGAGCAGCCCATGGGTGACGATGCGGTACTTGCCTTCATCGCATGCGAGGTTGCCGAACAGGTAAAGCACACCCAGCCGGGCATTCAGCATGCCCTCGCCCATGAAGTCGGGCATGCCCATGCCGGTGTCGGTATCGCCGTGACCCTCGAGCGCGGCGAACAGCGCCGTGATGGACAGCTTCTTGTTGCGCTCGCTCTTCTTCCATGCGCCGGCACCGCCGCTCTTGTCCTTATAGCTCGTCCAGTCGATGAGCGCGGCGTGCAAGGCTTTCAACGTGGCCTGCGACGGCGTCTTCGTGTAGGCCTCGACGGCCTTGTCGAGCACGCCGAACTTGGCGCGTCCGGTCGGGTCGGTGAGGGAGACGGCAATATAGGTGTCCTTCTTCCATGTGGCGTAGTCGAACGGCAGGCTCGGCAGGGCGGGGGTAGTGGCCATGGGTTTCGCTCCTTGAATGGGTTCCTTGGTGCGGTGGCCGGGCGGCCGTAAGTTCTTGCCCGTCACAAAACCACCGCGCCCCCAAGGTATAAAAAGAAGCTACTCGCCCACATCGGGCTGTCCCCCAGCCACTTCGTGGGGCTTCGCTCACTTCGCCTCAGGCACGGCCTGAGGCGGCGTTGCCCCGCGGACCCCGCCCACGGCATCATCCCGACCCATGGCTACCGTCCCGCTCATCCCCGAACCCGCCGCCGTTGGTGCCGCCAGCGGCATGGTCGTCAACTGCGTCGCGTACAAGACCGATGGCAAGCGCATCGGCGACATCACCATCGACGCCATCAGCGACATCCTGAAGGAGCCCGATACGTTCGTATGGGTGGGCCTGCACGAGCCCGACGAGGCGCTGCTGCTGAAACTGCAGGAAGAATTCGACCTGCACGACCTGGCCATCGAGGATGCCCAGCTCGCACACCAGCGCACCAAGATCGAAACCTACGGCGATTCGCTGTTCATCGTGGCGCAGACGGCACAACTGGTGGGCGGCAACATCGCCTTCGGCGAAACGCAGATCTTCCTCGGCCGCCGCTATTTCATGACCGTGCGCCACGGCGCCTCGCTGTCGTACGCGCCGGCGCGGCGCAGCTGCGAGCAGACGCCCGACCTGCTGGCCATGGGCCCCAGCTACGCCCTCTACGCCGTGCTCGACTTCATCGTCGACAACTTCCTGCCCATCGTGCGCGACTTCCGGCAGGAGCTGCACGAGCTGGAAAACGACATCTTCGCCGAGACCTACAACCGCCAGACCATCAAGCGCCTGTACGACATGCAGCGCGAGCTGATGACCCTGCGGCTTGCGGTCGCGCCGCTGCAGGATATCGTCGCCCAGCTGGTGCGCCTGCATCCGCACCTCATCCACGACGAGCTGCGCGCGTACTTCCGCGACATCTACGACCACGTGTTCCGCGTCAACGAGAGCATCTCGGCCATGCGCGAAATGCTGGGCGCGGCCATCGGCGTGAACCTGGCGCTGGTGACGTTCGGCCAGAACGAGGTGATGAAGAAGCTGGCAGGCTGGGCGGCCATGCTCGCCGCGCCGACGCTCATCACCAGCTGGTATGGCATGAACTTCGCGCACATGCCCGAGCTGGACAAGCCCTGGGCCTACCCCACCATCACCTGTGTCGTCGCCTGCATCGTCGGCGGCATCTTCATCATGCTGAAGAAGAATCGTTGGTTCTGATCCCATGAAGAAAATCATCAACGATCCGCGCCATGTCGTCCGCGAGATGCTGGAAGGCGCGGTGGCGCGTTCGCCCGGCCAGGCGCTTCTCTCGAACGAGAATGTGGTGGTACGCAAGCAGCATGACGGGAATACCACCGTGGCCATCCTTTCCGGCGGCGGTAGCGGCCACGAGCCGGCGCATGCCGGTTACGTCGGGGAAGGCCTGCTCGCGGCCGCCATCGCGGGTGATGTGTTCACCTCGCCCAGCGTGGATGCGGTGCTTGCCGCCATCCGCACCGTGGGTGGCAGCGCGGGCGCCGTGCTGGTGGTGAAGAACTACACGGGCGACCGGCTCAACTTCGGCCTCGCCGCCGAGATGGCGCGTAGCGAAGGGATTCCCGTTGAGATCGTGACCGTGGCCGACGACGTGGCCCTGCGCGACACGGTGGCCGCCGATCGGCGCCGCGGCATCGCCGGTACGGTGCTTATCCACAAAGTGGTGGGTGCCGCCGCTGCCGCAGGCAAGACGGTGGTCGAGGTCGCCGACATGGGGCGCCGGGCGGCCGGTGGGCTTGGCTCCATGGGCGTGGCGCTCGGTTCGTGCACCGTGCCGGCTGCGGGCCATCCCGGGTTCACGCTTGGCGACGACGAGATCGAATACGGCCTTGGCATCCATGGCGAACCCGGCGTGCGCAAAGGCCCCATCGCGCCCGCTGACAGCCTCGCCGAGACCGTGCTCTCCACCATCATCGACGACCTTGCGCTCGCTCGTGGTGCGCGGGTCGCCTTGCTCGTGAATGGGCTGGGCGCCACGCCGCCGATGGAACTCGACATCCTGTTGCGCGGTGCGCTCAACCATCTCCATGGCAAGGGCATCGACGTGGTACGCGCGTGGTGTGGCAACTACCTCACCGCGCTCGACATGCCCGGCGCGTCGCTCTCGCTGCTGAAGGTGGACGACGAGCTGCTAGGCCTGCTCGATGCGCCCACCCATGCGCCCGCATGGCATGGCGGTGGAAAGCTCAACGAGGCGCCCATCCGCGAGGTGCCCGCCGCGGCAAGCGATGCCCTTGCGGCCACCTCACCCACGCCTGGGGGCGATGCCGTGCGCCGCGCGGCGCATGCCGCCGCACACGCGTTGCTCGCTGCCGAAGATGAACTTACCGACCTCGACGCGAAGGCCGGCGATGGCGACCTTGGCGCGAGCATGCGCCGCGGTGCCGAAGCCGTGCTCGCCCTGCCCGACCACGCGTGGCACACGCCGGAGGGCGCATTGCGCTACATGGCCGATGCCATGCGCAAGGCCATTGGCGGCAGTTCGGGGCCTTTCTATGCCACCGGCTTGATGCGTGCCGCGCGCGAACTCACTGACGTCGCCGAGCCGACGCCGCTGCAATGGCACGCCGCCCTCGCCGCCGCCGCGGACGCCATCGCGGAGCTCGGCGGCGCGAAGGCCGGCGACCGCACGATGCTGGATGCACTCTACCCCGCCGCCGATGCGTACAAGGCCGCGCTGGATGCGGGCATGGCGCCGTTCGAGGCGCTCGAGGCACTGCACCTCGCCGCACGCCGTGGCGCCGAGGAAACCGCCACGCTGAAGGCGCGCGCCGGGCGCGCTGCCTACCTGGGTGACCGGGCCCTGGGCATTCCGGATGGTGGTGCGGTGGCGGTAGCCGTATGGATGGGCGCGTTGCGCTAGGTGCTCAATATTCCCGAGCGGCCATCAACCACGCGCCTTCGGGTCGTGGACGATACACACATAGAGACCGACGAGGCTCACCGTGAAGGTTACGCCCGCAGCAGCAAAGAAGAACCAACCGAACGCGAGGAGATCCGCGAGCGACGTACCAAACCGGATACCCCGGTAATCGCTGCCGTCCCAGAATGCCAGGCCGGCGACCGCCGCCGAGCCGAAGAAAAGTAACGCAACGACACCCTTGGCTCGCTTACCGAGCGTGAAGTCCGCTCCAAACTTGATCACGACGGGGAAGCAGAGGGCGGCGGTCGTGGCGCCAGCCGTGGTGAGGGCAATCGGCCAGACACACAAGAAGTACACCCCGGCAAGGACCGGATAGCTGGAGTGTCTTGCCCAGTGGCGCGTCGGGATCCACGTCGCCTGCGTGGCCCAGCCGGCGAGCGTGGTGCCGACCTCGGGATGGTCCCTGGCGACGAGGGTCACGGTCGCGGCGATGGCGGCAATCGCGCCAGATGCAACCAGCCATGGTGTCGGCGAATAGCGCTTCGCATTCATGAGTGTCCCTGCCTATCGCGGCCCCTGTGCCGCCTTGGTGCATCTTGCTGGCGAGCGGCAATCTACTGACCGTTCATCGCCGTTGCAAGCCTGGCTATAGTGCGGCGATGCACTCCCAGCCCCTCGCCTACCGCCCCGCCATCGATGGCATACGCGCCATCGCCGTGCTCGGCGTGGTGCTTTACCACGCTGGTTTCGGGCCGCCGGGGAGCTTCGTCGGCGTCGACGTCTTCTTCGTGATTTCCGGTTTCCTCATTATTACGTCCATGCGCAAGGCCATTGGCGGCAGTTCGGGGCCGTTCTATGCCACCGGCCTGATGCGCGCCGCGCGCGAACTCACCGACGTCGCCGAGCCGACGCCGCTGCAATGGTGCGCCGCCCTCGCCGGCGCCGCGGACGCCATCGCGGAGCTCGGCGGTGCGAAGACCGGCGACCGCACAATGCTGGATGCGCTCTCCCCCCCCCGCCGCCGATGCGTAAAAGGCGGTGCTGGATGCGGGATTGGCGCCGTTCGAGGCGCTCGAGGCGCTGCACCTCGCCGCACGCCGCGGTGCCGAGGAAACCGCCACGCTGAAGGCGCGCGCCGGGCGCGCTGCCTACATGGATGACCGGGCCATGGGGATTCCGGATGGAGGTGCGGTCGCGGTAACCGTGTGGATGACTGCACTGGAGCACTGATCACGGGCACGACACCGTGTCGGCCGCTATAGTGATGCCTTTCGCGGCCTGACGTGGGCGTGCGTTCACCGTGGAGTTGGACCAATGCGGGACCCGGGCACCCATTTGAAGGCCACTACGTCTCACTGGGAAACGATGGCTATCGTCCTGCTGGCGGCTTTAGCCCTTGCCATTCGCCTTTCCTACGTGCACACGACGATCGTCGATCACCCGCTGCGTGGCGACGTGCGACAATACTTCGCGTATGCCCTCAATCTGGCCAACAACCACGTCTTCTCACTAGCTACTCCTGGGCAGCCACCTATCCCAGACAGTTTTCGTGACCCCGGCTACCCCATTTTCCTTGCCCTCGTTATCGCGATCTTTGGATCGGAGCAGGCGTTTTACCTTGCCACGCTCGATATCCAAGCGGTTATGGCTGCCGCCACGGTATTGATATACGTCCTGCTAGCGCGGCGATGGATGGGGATCGGAGCGGCCCTCTTCGTAGGGATAGGATTAACGCTGTGGCCGCACACCATCACGTTACCCGGCTACATTCTCAGCGAGACTCTCATGGGACTGCTGCTTGCGCTTGGCCTTTTTTTCACAGATGAGGCGGCTAGGCGAGAACGGTATACATGGTTCGCCATTGCAGGTTTCACGCTCGCACTCGCAGCCCTCACGAACTCTATTTTCACACCCGTCACGCCGTTGTTCGCCTTGATCGCAATGTGGCGTAATAAGCCATCGCGCAGATTGTGGACGGTTTTCCTAGTTGCGACGCTAGTGCCCCTTATTGGCTGGGCGCTACGGAACCACTTCCTACCGGAAGGGCAGAAGTCTGAGGACCGTGTAGCAATTAATTTCGTGCAGGGTTCATGGCCGCAGTACCACAACGCATGGAAGTCCTCGATCCTCAACAAGGACGAGGCATCCACCAGCGTCATGCAGCAGATGGAGGCCGAGTACTCATTATTCCAAGAAGCGCCCATGCGTGGTATGGGCGCCGTGGCCAGTCGAATCGGTGCAAGTCCCGTTCCCTACGTGATGTGGTATGCGTCGAAACCCGTTGAACTTTGGGGCTGGAACATTGGCATCGGCGACGGCGACATCTATGTGTTCCCCGTTTACAACTCGCCACTTTCAACGCCTGGCGTGATGAAAACAGCCACCGACATCATGTTCCTCATCGCCCCGCTCATCCTGCTTCTCGCGGTCGTGGGGCTGGTTGTGATTGCGATCGACTGGCGTAGCATGCCAGCCGCCCTGTGCCTGGGCGCACTTGCTGCACTGGTTCTTACGGTTGTCTGCGCGCTACTCCAGTCCGATGCCCGCTATGCGGCTCCTTACCGTGGCGTCGAATGGCTGCTCGCTGGGCTGTCACTGCATACCATTGCGCGATGGCGCGCGAGACTGGCACGGGTCGCGAGCTGAGGCTTGCGACCCGCGTCAGGCAGCGCTACTTCGACGACGCCTCGGGTGCAGTCCATTCCTTCAACCACGCATTAACCGTCTCATGCCACTGCACGCTGTTCTGCGGCTTGAGCACCCAGTGGTTTTCGTCCGGGAAGTGCAGCAGCTTGCTCGGGATGCCCCGGCGCTGTAGCGCCGTGAACGCGCCCATGCCCTGGGTATCGGGGATGCGGAAGTCCTTGCCGCTGTGCACGATGAGCATCGGTACGCGCCAGTCCTTCACATGGTTGACCGGGTTGAACTTCTCGTAGTTCTCCGGGTGGTCGAACTGCGTGCCGCCGTTCTCGCGCTCCTCGAACCACAGTTCCTCGGTTTCGTAGTACATGGAACGCGCATCGAAGACGCCGTCGTGGTCGACGAAGCATTTCCACGGCTGGTTCCAGTTGCCGGCCATCCAATAGACCATGTAGCCGCCGTAGCTGGCGCCAAGCGCGCAGGCGCGGTTGCCGTCGAGGAAGCTGTATTTCTGTAGCGCGGCGCCCCAGCCGGCCTTGAGGTCTTCCAGCGGCTTGCCGCCCCAGTCACCCGAAATGGCATCGGTGAAGGCCTGGCCGTAGCCCGTGGAACCGTGGAAGTTGACGGTGACCACGGCGAAACCCTGGCTGGCATACGTCTGCGCGTTCCAGCGGTAGCTCCAGCTGTTGGTCATGGCGCCCTGCGGGCCGCCGTGGATGATGAAGGCAACCGGGTAAGTCTTGCCCTTCTTGAAGCCCACGGGCTTCACGACGTAGCCCTGCACCGTTTCATTGTTCCAGCCCTTGAAGGTGTAGAACTCGGGCTCGCCCACCTGGGCGGCCTTGAGGCGCTTGGCATTGAAGTGCGTCACCTGCTTCAGGCTCTTGCCCTTCAGGTCGGCGGTGTAGATGTCGTCCGGGCGCTTGAGGTCGTTGCGGGTAAGCAGGATCTTCTTCGCACCGAGGGAGTAGGAGCTGATGGCACCGTCGGTGACCAGCATGGTGGCCTTGCCCGTGGCGACGTCGATGGCGAACAACGGGTGCTGGCCGTTGTCGTCCGTGGTGGTGTAGAGCGTCTTGCCGTCGGCCGACACCTGCAGGGCACCGGACGAGCGATCCCACGAGGGGTCGATCTCCCGCTTCTGGCCGCTGGCCAGGTCCATGGCCCAGATGCCAAAGCGGTCGGCTTCGGAGCCCGGCACCTTCATGGCGGTGTAGAACAGTGTCTTGCCATCGGGCGACACCAGCGGGTTCGCGTCCCACGCGAGGTTATCGGCCGTGAGGTTGGTCGGGCTGGCCGAGCCATCGGCCGGGACGCTGTAGATATCGAAGTTGGTGGACCAGGGCTCGGTCTTGCCGGCGATGCGCACGTCGAAGTACACCGTCTTGCCATCAGGCGAGAAGCTGAATTCGTCCTCGCTGCCTTCCGGCTTGCCCGGCACGTCGCCGTCGATGCCCTTGCTCAGCAGCACCGGCTGCGACGGCGCGCTCGCGTCGGCAATGAACAGCTGGTTGCGGCGGCCATCGGCCCAGGTATCCCAGTGGCGCACGAACAGCTTGTCGTACACGGTGCCCGTGGACTTGTCCTTCTCGCGGCCGTCGAGGCGTTCCTTGGTGCAGGCCAGGTCGGCGCAGTCGGTGAATACCTCGTAGCTCAGCAGCAGCTTCGCGCCGTCAGGCGAGACCTTGAACGCGTTGACGTCGAGCGGCGCGTCGGTGACGGCCTGGCCGGCATCGACGGTGAGCGCGAGGCCCTTGCCACCCTGCCCCGCCTCGAACGGCCGGTGGTAGACCTGCGCGGTGCCATCCTTCGGTGCCACGTAGTAGATGGACTTGCCATCGGGCGCCCAGCGCGCCGACGAGCCCTTCTCGACCACCTTCACCGGCTGCGGCGGCTTGTCGAGGTCGAGCACATAGATGGACGTGGTGCCCTTGTTTGCCGCGTAATCGGTGGAGCGCACTGCGAACAGGGCATAGCGGCCGTCGGGCGACAGCTGCGGGTCGCCCACGCGGTCCATCATGACCAGGTCACGGATGGAGAAGGGGTGCGGCGAGGTGCTGTCGGCGTCGGCGGCCAGGGCGGGGCCGGCCGCCAGCGCGAGCGCCAGCGCGGCGAAGAGGGGTTTCATGGGGTTACTCCCTTAGGGTTGTGCCGTGCGGGCGACGGTAAGGGGAGTGCCCTGCCAACGCAAGCGATGCCGTATGCTAGGTGCCTGGGCGATAGGGCGCGACAAGCGGGCGATTATGCGAGAAATCCACGGCGCGCCACCGGTGCACACGTCCATGGTGCGCAATGAAAGGGCGAGGCTTCCCATGCTCACCATCGTGGCGGCCGCCCTCCTCGCCGTGGCGCTGCGCTGGTACGTCGTCGTCCATGCGCAGGTGCTGCAACCGCTCGACGACCCTGAGGTGCGTGGGGATGCGGTCGACTACTTCCGCTACGCCTGGAACCTCGTGCACCACGGCACATTCGCCATCACGCTACCGGGCGCCGGCGCCCCCCTCCCCGATAGCTACCGTGATCCCGGATACCCGCTGTTCCTCGCCGCATGGATGGTGGTATTTCCCGCCTTCAGCACCTGGTATGCCGCTGTGTTACTTAGCCAGGGCGTGCTCTGGGGCATCACGGTGGCATGCCTTGGACTCGCCCTGCGGCGTGCCGTGCCATCGTGGGCGCTGGCTATCGCCCTATTCCTGGCGGCGGCATGGCCGCATACCGTGGCCATGTCGGCCTATGTCCTCTCCGAGAACCTCACCGCCGCCACATGGGCCGCCGCCTTGCTGGCTACGCAGCTCGCCGCCCGACAGCCCTCTGCGTTGCGCTGCATCCTCGCGGGCCTGCTTTTCGCTTGCGCCGGGCTGACCAACGCCGTCCTCGCTCCACTCATCGTGCCGGTCGCCGCCCTCCTTCGCTGGCGGCATGCGATGGCCTGGCAGCCGCTTGCGATCATGCTTGCCGCGGCACTGGCCCCCATCGCCGCATGGGGTGCCAGGCAGGCCGACCTCGCCGCGGACGGCACCTCCGCCTACAGGGCCACGCAGAACTTCGTCCAGGGCAGCTGGCCGCTTTACCACGAGGCCTACCGGCGCCATGCCTACGGCGATGCCGACGCCGACCGCGTGCTCGCCGCGATCGACTCGGAAATCGAGGCGGTGCACGCCGCCGCGCGGGATGGGTTGCGAATCATCGGCGACCGCATGGGCGCACACCCGTGGATGTACGCAGGGTGGTACGTGTCGAAGCCCGGCCTGCTATGGGGTTGGGATATCCGCATCGGCCAGGGCGGCATCTACGTTTATCCGACGCGGGGTTCGCCCTATGAAAAGCAGCCTGTCTTCAGGGCCACCGAAGCCATCGCGTTCGTGTTGAATCCCGTACTGGCCGTGCTTGCCCTGGGTGGGCTTGGCTTCGTGCTTGCACGCCGCGACGCACCGGCGCCACTCATTGTCGTGGCCACGACCGTGGCATGGGTTACGCTTGTTTACGGCGTCCTCCAATCCGAGCCGCGGTATGCCATTCCGTTCCGCGGCGCGGAATTCGTCCTTGCCGCCGTCGCGCTGGACGGGTTGCGCCGCCTCATCTCCCGACCGGAAACCCAGTATGCGTGACGCAGAAGCCATCTACACGCCGAGTCGCCGCGTGCGCATCGAGGTGGCGATCACCTGCCTGGCCACGGCACTCGCGCTGGCGTTGCGCTGGTACTACGTCGTCCACGCACAGGTGTACCAGCCGCTTCGCGACCACAGCGAATTCGGCGGTGCCGCCGAGTACTACCGGTACGCATGGAATCTTTTCCAACACCATGTCTTTTCGTCGTCGTACATGGACGATCCGCGCGCCGTGCCCGATACGTTCCGCGACCCTGGCTACCCAGCCTACATCGCGGCTTTCATGGCGCTGACGAGCTCATACGATGAATGGTATGCGGCGGTGCTGCTGAGCCAGGCCGTGCTCGGCGCCCTCTCAGTGGCCTGCATCGTGCTCGCGTTACGCGGCAAGGTGCCGAACTGGCTGCTAGCGGGCATCGCGTTGCTAGCGGCATGCTGGCCGCACTCGGTGGCCATGCCGTCCTATGTCCTATCGGAGAACGTGACGACATTTACCTGGGCGCTAAGCGCGCTGTTGCTGCGCGAAGCGGCCGACAGGCGGTCGCTTCCGTTCAGCATCGGCGCCGGCGTGGCCCTGGCCGCCGCCAGCCTGACCAACGCGGTGCTGGCACCGCTGGTCATTTTTCTCGTGCTTGTCCTCGCGCTGAAGAAGGCCATGCCCCGGCATCTGCTGGCAGGCCTGGTGATTGCCACCCTGTTGCCATTGGCAGCCTGGGGTGTTCGCAACAGCCAGGTGCCGGCCGTGATGACGTCGTCGTACCGTGCCGAGGTGAATCTCGTGCAGGGGTCATGGCCGAGCTATCACATCGTTACCCAGCTTTACACGCGGCACGACCCCAGGGGCGTGCAGGCGGCCAGCGTCATCAATGCCGAGATCGACCTGCTGCACGATGACCCCGTGGCGGGCCTGCGCCAACTGGCCGCCCGCATGGGCCGGGCGCCTGGCACGTACGCCGCCTGGTACCTCAGTAAGCCCGCACTACTCTGGGGCTGGCAGATCGGGCTCGGTGCGGGCGGCATGTATATCTATCCCACCCGCTTTTCCCCCTTCATCACCCAGCCCGCGTGGCGTGCCGTCGACGCCATCGCCTTTATCACCAACGGCCTGCTGGCAGCGCTCGCCCTCTTGGGCGTGGGGCTTTGCCTGTGGAAAAAGACAACATCAGTCCCGATGCTGGTTTTCGCCGTCACGGCGGCCTGGGTCACGCTGGTCTACAGCGTGCTACAGGCCGATCCCCGCTACTCGATACCGTTTCGCGGTGCCGAATTCGCCCTGGCCGGCTTTGCGGCGTGGATGGCCGCACGGGCGATACGTCGGCGCTCAACGGCGTCGCCGGAGTGAAGCCAATCACATTATCGGCGGGCCCCTGCCGGGCCCCTTAGCGATGGCACGAACCGTGCCTTCACAAGAGCGCAACCCACGAGGAAATCAGCTTATGCGCTCGTCCCACCGGTACCGCGAGGCCGGCTTCACCCTGGTCGAACTCATGATCGTCGTCGCGATCATCGCCATCCTTGCGGCCATCGCGATCCCGCAGTACCAGGATTACGTAGTGCGCACGCAGGCGAGCGAGGGCCTCATGGTGGCCGAAGGCGCTAAGGCGGCGATCTGGGAGTTTCGCCATAACACCGGTTACTTTCCCAAGTCGAACCAGTCTGCCGGCCTGCCATCGACCACGTCGATCGCGGGAAAATACGTTTCGTCCGTGAAGATCGAAACCACCGGCAAGGTGACGGTCGCCTACCAGACTCCGCAGGCGAGCGCGGTGATTCGCCCTACGACAATGACCCTCTCACCCGTCGACAACACGGGCAGCATCGGCTGGTCTTGTTCATCGACGCTCGCCAATCGCTACCTTCCGACCGTCTGCCGGAAGTGACGCAAAACGTCAGGTAATGACCCTAAGCGTCACTTCAAAAGTTGCCGCAATTGACTGAATCCGCGAATTTTTCTTGTTGATCGTCTAGCGTGATCCCGTGCACAATTCCCTTGCCGGTAAATATGAGCAAATACGCCGGTCGCGAGAGCATGGCACGCTAGATGCAAGCTTTACGACGAGCTTCCTGGTCGTTCCTGACCAAAGCAAGTGAGGGAGTGTATTCCTGCCCTTGCAAGTCAAGGGGAGGTGCTAGGGCTCAGGGGGCATCACTTTTTCGGTTAGCTACACCCAATAACGAGGAATACCCATGAAGAACGTCCAGAAGGGCTTCACGCTCATCGAACTGATGATCGTCGTCGCCATCATCGCGATCCTGGCTGCCATCGCCATCCCGCAGTACCAGAACTACATCATCCGTACGCAGGTTTCGGAAGGCATGAACCTCGCTGACGGCTTCAAGACCGCCGTGGCCGAGTACTACACGAACAAGGGCATCTGGCCGGGCGACAACAAGTCGGCGGGCCTGCCGAACACGGCGGCCTCGACCGGCGGCAAGTACGTGTCGGGCGTTGCCACGACCGCTGGCAAGATCACTGCCACTTACGGCAACCAGGCCAATACGAAGATCGCCAACGACACCGTTGCTCTTTCGGCCGTAGACAATGGTGGTTCGATCTCCTGGACCTGCAAGGGCACCGGCACGAACGTTCCGCCCGCTTACCTGCCGACCGCTTGCCGCTAATCAGCGTCTCGCACGCGTAGCATCGAAAAGGGCCGGCTTCGGCCCTTTTCTTTTGCGGAAAAACCATGGCACCACCGCTCCCCACCGCGGCTCGCCGCCTCATGGCGCGCGCGCTCCTGGCGCTCATCGTGTTGGCCACGTGGCTCGCCTACGCGCCAGGCCTGGACGGTACGTTCGTATTCGATGACTTCGGCAACCTCCCCGCCCTGGGTGCGGGTGGCCCGGTCCACGACATGGCCTCCGCACTGCGTTATGCCACCTCGGGCAAGGCCGACCCCACCGGGCGCCCCCTAGCCACGCTTAGCTTCCTGCTCGATGCCACCGACTGGCCGGCATCGCCCTATCCGTTCAAGCGCACCAACCTTCTGCTCCACCTGCTCAATGGGGTCCTCCTTGCGGGGTTCCTCGCGGCGCTTGGCCGAGCGATGGGCTTCGCTGGGCGCCACGCCACGAACGCTGCCTTGCTGGCCGCCGCCACGTGGCTGCTGAGCCCCCTAATGGTTTCCACCGTGCTGTACGTCGTGCAGCGCGAAGCCATGCTGCCAGCCACGTTCATGCTGCTGGCGGGGCTCTGTTGGCTCCGCGCACGATCGGCCTTGCAACCCACCGCAGCGGTGGCATGGATCGTGGTCGGCACTGGCGGCTGCACCTTGCTCGCCGTGCTTTGCAAAGCGAATGGCGCGGTCATCCCGTTGCTGGTGCTGGCCTGCGAGTGGGCGCTTCCGCCACCACATGATGGCCGATTCCGCCGCCGCCTCGCGGCCATCCTTGGCGGCCCGGCGGTCGCTCTCGTCGGCGGGCTTGCGTGGCTCGCCCTCGACGCGCTTGGGCAAGGCGTGCTGCCGTTTCGCGGCTGGAGCATAAGCCAGCGCCTCATCACTGAGCCCGCCATCCTCTGGCGATACCTGGGGCAGCTGTGGCTCGTGGTGCCGACCGACACCAGCGTGCTGCATGACGGCGTCCCCGCCGCGCGAAACCTCTTCTCCCCCTGGTACACGCTTCCCGCGATCGCCGGTTGCGTGGGCCTGCTGGCGCTCGCGGCCACAGTGCGACGACGCTTTCCCGCTCTCGCATTGGCCATCGTGTTCTTTTTCGCGGGGCACGCGATGGAGTCGACGTCGATTCCACTTGAGTTGTACTTCGACCACCGCAACTACCTTCCGGCGATGCTGATGTTCTGGCCACTTGCGCTGGCGGTCGCAGGCATCCAGCGCCGCGGCGGGGCGATCGTCGCCGCGCTCGCCATCGTCGCCGTCAGCGGCCTACTCACCCGCCAGAATACGCAACTTTGGGGTGATCCTTATCGACAAGCCATGGCCTGGGCCGCTACGAACCCGGCATCGCCGCGATCACAGGTGTATGCGGCACAGATGGCCGAAGCCGAAGGCCACCACGTCGTAGCCATGTCGGTGATGGCCGCCGCCACTGCGCGATTCGCCGAAGAACCCCAGGTCGCGCTGGTGATGATCGATGTGCAGTGCAAGAACGGCAGGCTGCCCGCCAGCGAACTTGGCCACGCGCGCAGCGCCCTCGCCAACGCACGGAGCGACCCCGGCAGCATGCTGTTGAACTGGTTCGAGGGCGCGATCACTACGGCTCGCGCGGGCCATTGCACGGGCTTTGCGCCTGCCGATGTCGCCATGCTGCTCGATGCGGCGTCTGGCAACCCCGTGCTGCACGGCGTGGATGGCCGACGCCAGGACATCGACCACCTGCGCGGCCAGCTCGCGCTAAGCGGTGGCGATGCAGCCACCGCGGCACGGTGGTTCGACGACGCATTGGCCGCCCAGCCGAACCCGGCGACCGCGTTGAGTCAGGCAGCGAACCTGGGCGCCGCCGGCCGGCCCGACCTTGCCCTTGCCCACCTTGACCTGCTCGCGCAACTACCCGGGCCCGACGAGCCCCGCTGGACCGATGGCATGGCATGGATCCATGCGAAAGTGCTCGCGCACCAGGCCTACTGGGCGAGCGAGGTTCGCCACCTCCGAACGACCCTCGAAAACGACCGGGCGCACGCACCCCGCCAGGGCACGCTTCGCCAATAAGGCGGCATCTGGGATACTCCCTGTTAGCTCCGCCTCCTTACCAGGTTCGATACCCCATGACGCCAGCGCGGTTCCAAAACATCAAGGCATGGCTGCTTTTCGCCTGCCTGGCGGTGCTGGCGATGGCCATCTATGGCACGGGACTACGTGGTGGTTTCATTTTCGACGACTACCCAAACATCGTCGACAACGCTGGCTTGAAACCCGCCGACGCCACCCTACCCAGCCTCGTGCGTAGCGCGCTGTCATCGCCATCGAGCGAATTCAAGCGGCCACTCGCTTCGCTCACGTTTGCGGTGAACTTCCTCGCCACGGGTGACGACCCCGGCCCGATGAAGGCCACGAATGTGGTGATTCATGTCCTGAATGGCTTAGTGGTTTTCCTGCTGGCGCGCCGCCTCCTGCGATTCGCGACGCAAGGCGACCCTAACGACCGTCAGTGGTGGGTCGCCGCCCTGCTGGCGGGCACGTGGCTGCTCCTGCCCATCAACCTCACCAGCGTCCTGTACGTGGTACAGCGCATGGAGAGCATCGCGAACCTGCTGGTGCTGCTGGGTCTGCTCGCCTACGTCCACGCGCGCGAGCGCATGCAGGTATCGCCGTCGCCAAGGTGGCCGCTATATGCGGCGGCCGGCGTCATCGCATGCACATGCATCGGCCTGCTCGCGAAGGAGATGGCCGCCATGCTTCCGGTGTACGCCCTGGCTACCGAAGCCACCCTCTTCCATTTCCGTTCGCTGCGGAAGAACGCGGCGGCACCGACACGCGACCACAGGCTCTTCGCCGCGTATGCCATTTTCCTCCTCCTACCTGCGGTGGCCGGGCTTTGCTGGTTGCTGCCTGGCTTGCTGGCACCCGCTGGGTGGGCCACGCGTAACTTCACCATGGGTACGCGACTGCTCACCGAGTTGCGCGTGGTGCCTGCGTACGCGGCATGGACCCTCCTGCCGTTGCAAGACGCGCTGTCGTTCTACCACGACAACTGGACGGTCTCCACCGGGCTGCTTTCCCCGTGGACCACGCTGGCAGGCGCACTCGCCATCGTTGCGGGCGCGTACGCGGCATGGGTAGCGAGGCATCGCTTCCCCCTGGTGACGCTCGGGCTGCTCTTCTTCGGCAGCGCGCAGTTACTCACTGGGACGATTCTCCCGCTGGAGCTGGTGTACGAGCACAGAAACTACTTCGCCAGCATGGGTCTCTTGCTGGCGGTGATCCCCGTCCTCGCTGCATCCCGGGGAACCCTGCCGGGCCCACTCGTGCGGTACGTGCTGCTGGCCCTGCTCGTCGCGCAGTCGACGATACTGCTCTACACCACGGCCCGCGCGTGGGACAACCCGCTTTCCCTCGCGCAGGAACTGGCCGCGCGCGCTCCGGATTCGCCACGCGCTCAGTACGAACTCGGCCGCACCTACATCATTCTTTCAAAGTACGACCCGGCATCACCCTTCACTTCGCGGGCGTATGCACCGCTCGAACTGGCGATGCGCCTCAACGGCTCCTCGATCCTGCCCGAGCAGGCGCTGGTCTTCCTGAACGCCCGGCTGCACCGGCCGGTCGAGGACGCGTGGTGGGCCTCGATGACGCACAAGCTCTCGGCGAACAGTGTCACGGTACAGGATGAAAGCTCGCTGGGCGCCCTGAACGATTGCATGCAGCGCGGGCTGTGCGACCTCCCCCCTGACCGCATGACGGCCGCGTACCTTGCCGCCCTCTCGCACCCCGCGCCCAGCGCCCGCCTGCTATCGATGTACGGCGATTTTGCCTGGAGCACGCTACACGATCGCGACCTGGGCTTGCGGATGAGCATCGCAGCCATGCAGGGTGCGCCGCGCGAGCCGGTCTATCGAATAACAGTCATCCGCATGCTCGTGGCGCAGGGGCGCATGGATGACGCGCGGACCGAGCTCACGACACTAGCCCGCATGAACGTTGGTGGGTCGCTTGATGATTCGCTAGACGAGCTGCGTCGCCAGATCACGCCCTGATGCCCGGCCCCCTCGCCCGCAGTAGCATGCAGACCACGGCGATGCTTGTTGTGCGGCTAGTCACCCAAGCTGCGAATCTGGTGCTGCTCACGCGCTGGATGGGGCCCGCGATCTACGGCCAGTACACCGCGGTGGCATCACTGGCGGTCGTCGCGTCGCTCATTCCCAGCCTCGGTGCTGGTTTCGTCCTAATGGCGCGCGAAGCCCGTGAGCCCGGGACGGGAGCGGACGTGGTCCGCTATGCCTGGCCACTGGCCTTGCTCCTGGGTTTCTTGCTATGCATCCTCTTCCCGCTTGTTGCGACCCACATCGGCGGCAACGCGCTTTCAGCCGCAGCGATCTTCACCATTGGCGCCACCGAGCTCTTGGTCGCGCCCCTATTGATGATTTGCAACGCGGCGCTGCAAGCCCAGCACCGCGCGGCAAGGGGCCAGGTGGTGCAATGGCTGCCGTTGGGTGTGCGCCTCATCGTGACCCTAGGTTGTTACATGGGGATCGTCGATGCCTCGCTCGGCGTCTTTGTGCTGCTACAGGCGGTCGGCGGCGCCGTGGGCCTGGCGACAGGCATCGCCGTGACCTGGGGCACGACGCACACGCCCTGGCGCCCCCGCCTGCCGACGCGAGGGGAATTGACCAGTGGCGCGACGTATGCCGCGATGAACGTCGTGGCGGCGAACCCTTCCGAGCTCGATAAAGTCCTGGCGATACGGTTGCTCGGTGACCATGCCGCAGGCATCTACTCGGCCACGGCGCGTGTCTTGAACGCTGTCATCACGCCGGTTATGGGGATGCTGCTTGCTGCGCAGCAGTCGCTGTTTCGTCACGGCGCCAATCCGGCGGTGCGTGGCACCCGTCTCATCCGTACCATCGCCCTGGCCAGTGCGGCGTGGGGTGTGGTTAGCGCCGTAGCCCTGGCCGTGTGTGCGCCCTTGCTACCTCATTTTTTGGGCCCTCGCTTCGACGAAGCCGCGTCGGTCATGCCCTGGGTATGCGCAGCGGCCCCGTTCATGGCATTGCGCCTGGCCGCCGGCACAGTCCTCGTCGCCCTTGGCAAACCCATGCATCGCATGGCGTTTGAGCTCGCCGGCATCGCCGTGCTGGTCATGCTGCTAGGCATCGGCGCACATGTTGCGGCTGCCCGTGGCATGGCACTCGGGCTCGCGGGCGCCGAAGCAGTAATGGCGGCGACGGGGTGGGCGATTGTCATGCAGGCGCATCGCCGGCTTACGGCGCTTACGGGCGGCGACCAGCGGCCTGCGATGCCATCGCACGATCCTGCCTGACGGCGAGCCGGTACCCCGCCCACAGTCCTTGCCAGGGCGCCACACTTCGATAGCGCAATGATCGCCAAGCGGCGCGCGCCAACAGGTAGAGGGCACGGCACGCTTTGATACCCATGCGCTCCAGCGGGCTCGTCGCCAGCCGCTTAGCGAGGAGCCAGTGCGACGCCGCCAAATGCGTTTCGTAGAATAGCGTGCGCGCACCGCTGCTTGCGGCGACCTCGTGGTCAACGAGTACACTGCCCGTCGGCTGGACGCGCCAATCCGGCGAACGCAGCAGACGCCAGCCGAGGTCGACATCCTCGCCGTACATGAAGAAGGCTTCGTCGAAGAGGGGCGCTACGGAAAGCGCAGGGGGAAGCAAGAGGCACGCACCACTGGGGAACGCAAAGGTGCCCGGGCCGGGCCGATCCGACTGCGAACCGAACCATCGATGCATGTGGCGCATGTGGACGACATGCCCCGCATGGTCAATGCCCGGCACGACCACGGTGTCGCCGCGGTGCCGCGCTAGCATGCAATCGAGGGCACCCGGGCGCAGGACTGCGTCATTGTTCAAAAGCAAAGCCGCCGCGCCGGGCCAGCGTGACTGCATGGTGGCAAGGGCCGCGTTGACACCCGCGCCGAAACCGAGATTTGCTTCACTTACCACCAGTTCAACGCGAGGGCCCAAGCCTGGGCGCAGCCGCGCCGCGGAAACGGCACCGTCGGCCGAGTTATCCCAGACCACCGCGCCTACCACGCCTTCGCGCAGGGCGGATGCGATGCAGCGCTGCGTGCGCTCCGCATCGCGAAAGTTGAGCACGATCGCGACGACCGCCACGACCTCAGTGCCGGCCACGGGACGTGCCTCGCATGACGTCGCGATACACGCTGACATAAGCCTGTATGTTTCGCGGTTCGCTAAACAGCGCCACCGCGCGCGCGCGCGCCGAATGGCCCATGGCCTGCCGCAATCCGGAATCGCCGAGCCGGCGGATCGCATCGGCCAGGGCCGGCACGTCGTTCCGGGGGACCAGCAAACCCGTTTCGCCGTCCGCGCAAACTTCAGCCGTGCCGGTGGTATTGAAACCTGCCACCGGTATACCGCACGCCATGGCCTCAAGTGCGACATAGCCAAACGCCTCGTAGCGCGTGGGCACTAGCGCAACATCGTACTGTCGGTAGAGGCCCGGCATCGCGGCCATGGGGAGACTTGGCAACACCTTGACGCCCGGTATCGTGGCGAATGCGGAGGGGAACGGCTTGCGAAGGCCACCCATGCAATGGATTTCGAATCCAGGTCCCAACCGCTTCGCCAGCTCGGGGATGATGTCAACGCCCTTCCACCTTGAAGGGTTGCCCACGAAAAGCAGGCGCAAGGGACCGGCGCGCCGAGAGTCCCCCGCTGGCGATGGCGAGAAGATATCCGTGTCGACCCAATTGTGGATGACCGCCGCGCGCCGCCCGGTGGCCACAAAGATTGCGGCGGCCGCATGCTCGCTCACGGTGGTGAGTGCGTCGGCCCGACGAATGGATGCATCGCCCGCGGGGCCCGTCACGCAGGTCTGGTAGATCGCCTGGGCACGGCTCCGCCACGGGATGAATTCAGGATGGCGCAGGTACTGGTGCTCGGTCGCGACAAGCGGCACGCCACGGAGCGCGAAGGCATGGCCGAGCGACGTGGATGCGTGGATGACATCGATGCCGTCCGGCAGCCGTACCCCCCGCAACATCCAGCTGGCGAACTCCCAGTGATGCGGGAACCACCGGATGGTCGCCTGGTGCCCCGCCCGGCCGAGCCCGTCCGCCAACCGCTGGGTAAAGACGTCCGCGCCACTGCCAGCGCGGATGGCGGGCAGCCAGATATTGAGTCGCGCCGCGGGCGTGCCCGTCATCGCGCAACTTCCTTTCGGCGATGCATCGGTGCAAACGCGACCATCACCAATTCCTCGCCGCCGCCCGGCACGATCGTCGCCAGGAAATTCGACCAGCGGCGGATCCAGCCGGCACGACGGGCGCGCTTTCGGTTGATCGCGTCACCGTGCGCAACGGCGATCGACGCGCTTTCTCGCACGATCTCGCGTGCATGGCGCCCGCGGCGGCGCAGCGCGGCACGCTCGAAACCTGCGTCGCTCAACATGCGCGCCATGGCCATACCGCTGGGGATGCAAAGGTGCCGCGGCACTTCCAGACCGCGCCACGATTCGCGGAAATACCGCGCACCTGGTCCGGTCGGGTTTGGCCACGCAAGCCAGACCATGCCGCCGGGCCTGAGGCGCCGCAGTGCGCAACAAAGGTTGGCATGGATGTTCGTCACATGCTCGATGCTGTGACGGAAGATGATCACATCGAACAAAGGAGCGATCGGTACCGCATCGCTATCCACGAATCCCTGATGAACATCCAGGCCTTGTGACCGCGCCGCCTGGACAGCGGATGGATCGGGATCCAGGCCGGTCGCTTGCCAGCCCAGTGATTCGGCCCGGCGGAGGAAGAGGCCATTTCCGCAACCCACGTCGAGCACACGGCGGTTATTGCCCTCGCCTTTCAGGAAAAGATGGGCGCCGAAATAGTCCAGCTGCAGGCGCCACGGCTCGATGAGCGTCAACAGGGCATGGCCCGGCCACGCGGCGGGCGCGCGATGGCCGCCGAAGCGACGGTTCAGATAGTCGTTCACGTAAGGGGCTGCACGGTCCGTGGATACGCTCCGCCCAGTCGATTCCGGGTGCGCTAGGTGCGTGTAGTAGCGCGCGTAAGCGGCCGCGAGTGACTCGTCGGACGGCCTTGGATCTGGATAGAGGCTTTTGCAGCCCGCGCACCGCCACACCTGCCATCGATCAGCGTCGGCCGGGTCGAGATGATCGAATACTCCCGAGGCGTGAAGCACGCGAGCCCGCGCGCCGCACGCAGGGCATGCGTCGACACGCGCGAGCGCGCCGCCGCGCCAAAGCGTCGCCTCGCTCATGGCTCTGCCGCCGCTCGCGAGGTGGAAGCCGCCAATGCCTGTGTCATTTGCGCGCCGAAACGTGGCCAGCCAAAACCGGACGCGAAGCGCAGACAACCTTCGGCATAGCCGGCGCGCCCGCGCCGGATGACATCGTCCAGGGCCGCGGCGAACAGCGATGCGTTGCCCGCCGCCACCAGGATCCCCGACTCGCCCTGAGCGACTGCGTCAGGCACGCCGCCCACGGCATACGCGACAGTCGGCAAGCCATGGGCGGCGGCTTCAATGGCGACCATGCCGAAACCCTCCACGTCGCCTGGCACCGCCACGACAGGGAACACATGCACATCGGCGTCGCGATAGGCCGCCGCCAAGCTGGCTTCATCCACCGGGCCAACTATGGCGACGTGCGCACCGAGGCCGGCCGTCGACACCGCGGCGCGCAGCGCTTCTACGTGGCCCGTGCCGCCCACTAGGGCATCGACAGCATCACCACCGACCACCGCAAGGCGCATACCGGGATGCCTCGCCACCAAGGCGGGAAGCACATCCTGAACGAACGCAGTCAAGCCCTTGCGACGTGTCAGACGCCCTACAGAGAGCAACAGCGGGCCGTCGCCCAAGCCATGTGCCCGACGGAATGACCCATCGCCTTTGGCATGTGCCGGTAGGCTCGTGCCGGGATTGATAATGCGGATGCGGCTCCGTGCGATGCCTGCGTCCTGGGCGAGCGACGCCGTGTTCCGGCTGTTTGAAAGGACCAGCGTTACCCGGCGAATGCAGGGCAACCACACGCGCCGGTACAGCGCGTGGTCTACGATGATGTCTAGCCCGTGTAGGTAAAGTGCGGTCGCCGATGCCCACAGGCCGGCCATGCACACGATCGGCGCAACCAGCCCGCTACCGCCGACGACCCATCGCGGCCTACGCCGGAAAGCACACCAGGTGGCCGCGAAAAAGGCCCAGGCCAGGAACCCGCCAACACCGCCCAGCGGGCTTGTGAGCAGGCGGGTCGACGGGTGCCAGCCGGAACCGGGATCCGTACCCTTGGGCGCGATCACCGTGACATCGAACGTGGATGACAGCGTAGCAACCATCTCATCGTTGAGGCGCTCCATCCCGCCACGCAACGGAGGCAGGTTCCGCGTCACCATGAGCAACGACGACCGGTTCATCGGCCGCGCGTCGCTTGATCCATGCTTTGCCGACGGGTCGCATAGTGATAGACCTGGTACTGCCACTTGATAGGCCAACATGCAAGAAGCAGGGCCTGCATCGCCCTCGCAGGCCATGTGTACCAGCGCGCATGGGTGATCCAGCCGATACCCAGCGGGTGCAGGTCGCGTCGCCGATGAGTTACATCGAGGCCGACGGAGCTAAACAGCTCGGCCCAGGCATTGAGCGACAGTACATCCTCTTTCACCTTGACCTGGTGCGTTCCCCCATACAACCGCAACCGCCGCGTGAGGAAACCCGCGTTCGGCACGAGCAAAAGGAATTCCGCGCCTGGCTTCGCCACGCGCATCATCTCCCTCAGGGCCGCCGGCTTGTCGAGAAAGTGCTCCAGCGAACCCATGCAGGTCACGACATCGAAAGTGGCGTCATCGAAGGGGAGTATCTCCGCTGCACCTACCCGCAGATTGCCTAGCGGATACGTACGCTGCGCGGCTTCAATGGCTTTAGCCGAGAGGTCGATGCCACTGATGCTCTTGGCACCCATGCGCAGGAAGTGGCCCAGCCACGCGCCCGTTCCGCACGCCACGTCCAGGACGTCACCGCCACGTACGTTTGCGAGGTCGGAGGCGGCCACCCGGCAGTGCCAGGGCAGCGACCCAATGCCCTGCTCCTTGCCGTAGTACTCCCTGTCGTAAAATGACCGAATCGTCTCAAGTTCGCGTTCTTCCTGCGGCGTGAAATGGGTCATGGTTGCTCACGCCCGTCGACGGGCCGGTAGGTCAGCGCCGTGATCTGCTCGGATACCAGGCCAATCAGGAAGACGATGACGGCGGCACTCCACATCAGCGCGCTGCCATTCGTGAGCCGCCCTTCAAGGAAGAACGTGCGCGCGTAGTTCGCGCAGCCAAGCATGAAGAATAATGCGCTGGCTGGGAAAAACAGCTTGAGCGGCGAATACAGCGTGGCGATCTTGAAGATGATGAGCAGGAAGCGCACCCCATCCTTGACCGGCTTGATGTGGCTCTTCCCTACCCGCTCGGCGGCCTTGATGGGTTCATAGGCTACGCCATAGGCGCTACGGAAAAACGCCATGGTGCTGGTCGTGGGGTACGAGAACCCATTGGGCAGCAGGTGCAGGAACTCGCGGAAGCGGCTGGCCCGAGCCACGCGGAAGCCTGAAGTGAGGTCGGCCACCTTCTGGCCTGTCATCTTGCTGGCCAGCCAGTTGTAGACCGTATTGGCGACCCCGCGGCCCACGCCCGCCTGGCTTTCCCAGTCGCGGGCGCCGACCACCATGTCGAACCCCTGGTCGAGGCGCGCGAGGAGGCGCGCGATGTCGGCCGGGTCGTGCTGGCCATCGCCATCCATGAAAACGAGGATCTCGCCCGTGGCGGCGCGGGCACCGCGCTTGATCGCCGCGCCATTGCCCATGGAATACGGGGACGACAGGCACTGGACACCCGCCGCATCGCAGGTGGCCCGGGTATCGTCGGTCGACCCATCGTCGACCACGATGATCTCGGCCCCCGGCTGGGCGGCGGTGAGGCGTGGCAGAAGGTCTTTTAGGGCGGCCGCCTCGTTCTTGGCGGGCAGGATGATGCTGATACGACTCAAGGTTTGTCCCCGTTGGCCGACGCATCATAAGACATTGGCCACATCCGGGGCATGCCAGCCCGGCCGAATCGCAGTTTTCACGATTCCGACGTGACCGATACCACATTCTGGAGTAGATTCAGCACCATATACCGGGGATCAGACTGACCATGGCAACTCAGATGCACCAGCCCACGCTAGCGGGCCTGACCGGCATGGCCAGGCGGCTCGTCACCGAGGGTGTCCTGGGCGAGGCAGAGGTCCGCAAGGCCGTCCAGGATGCCGCCGACAAGCGCAGCTCGCTCTCCGCGTGGCTGGTTGACCACCACCTGGTCGACAGCAGCAAGCTGTCGCAGGTGGCCTCGGCGGAATTTGGCATGCCGCTGATGGATATCGGCAGCATGGTGCCGGGCAACATGCCGCTCGAGCTGGTCACCGAGGCCCTCATCACCAAGCACCAGGCGCTGCCGCTGTTCAAGCGCGGCAAGCGCCTGTTCGTCGGCATCGCCGACCCGATGCAGTCGCACGCGCTGGACGAGATCAAGTTCCATTCCAACCACATGGTGGAGCCTGTGCTGGTCGAGCGCGGCCAGCTGCGCCGCATCATCGATTCGGCGCTGTCGGCGCTCAATGCCACCGTGCCGGCCTTCGATGATTCGTCGCTGGATGAGCTGGCCCTGGACGTGGGTGGTGACGACGGCGATGTCGCCACGGGCATCGACGCCAATGCGAACGACGATGCCCCCATCGTCAAGTTCGTTAACAAAATCCTCGTGGACGCGATCAAGCGCGGCGCCTCGGATATCCACTTCGAGCCGTTCGAAACCGTCTATCGCGTCCGCTTGCGCATGGATGGCATCCTGCGCATCGTGGCCAGCGCGCCGATAAAGCTGGGCACCCGCATCGCCTCGCGCCTGAAGGTCATGAGCGGCCTGGATATCGCCGAGCGCCGCGTGCCGCAGGACGGCCGCATCAAGCTCAACCTCACCAAGACCCGCGCCATCGACTTCCGCGTCAGCACGCTGCCCACCCTGTTTGGCGAGAAGATCGTGCTGCGCATCCTCGATGGCTCGTCCGCCAAGCTCGGCATCGACAAGCTGGGTTACGAGGATGTCCAGAAACAGCTTTACCTCGATGCCATCGAGAAGCCCTACGGAATGGTGCTGGTCACCGGCCCCACGGGCTCGGGCAAGACAGTGTCGCTGTACACGGCCCTCAACATCCTGAACGTGGAGGGGCGCAATATCTCCACGGTGGAAGACCCGGTCGAAATCCGCGTCGAGGGCATCAACCAGGTGCAGCAGAACACCAAGCGCGGCATGACCTTCGCCGCCGCGCTGCGCTCGTTCCTGCGCCAGGATCCGGACGTCATCATGGTCGGCGAAATCCGCGACCTGGAAACCGCCGAGATCGCCGTCAAGGCGGCCCAGACGGGCCACATGGTGCTCTCCACGCTGCACACCAACGACGCGCCGCAGACCATCTCGCGCCTGATGAACATGGGCATCGCGCCCTACAACATCACGTCGTCGGTGACGCTCATCATCGCCCAGCGCCTGGCCCGCCGCCTGCACGACTGCAAGCGCCAGATCAGCCTTCCCGCCGCTGCCCTCCTCGCCGAGGGCTATACCCAGGATGAAATCGACGCGGGCATGACCATTTACGAGGCGGTCGGCTGCGATGGCTGCAACGAGGGTTACAAGGGCCGCGTGGGCATCTACCAGGTCATGCCGATGGTCGAGGACATCCAGAAGATCGTGCTCGAGGGCGGCAACGCCCTGCAGATCGCCGAGGTGGCCCGCAAGGCCGGCATCAACGACCTGCGTGCCTCGGCCCTGCTCAAGGTCAAAAATGGCGTCACCAGCCTGGCGGAGATCAACCGCGTCACCAAGGACTGATACCGTTCCTGTGCGCCAGGCGGCAGAAAGCCGCTCACCAAAGCTTCACACTAGAATAAAAGCGTAAAACCATCCGGGGGGAAACACGCGTCATGGCCATTGCCAACGCCACCAAGAACGCGCGCGCCGTGGGCACCGCGCGCGCCGATGTCAACAAGCTCACCACCTACGACTGGACCGCCCTCGACAAGCGTGGCAAGCGCATGAAGGGCGACATGCAGGCGAAGAACGCTTCGCTGGTCAAGGCCGAGCTGCGCCGCCAGGGCATGAACCCCCAGCAGGTGCGCGAGCGGGCGAAGCCGCTGTTTGGCTCGTCCGGCAAAACGGTGAAACCCAAGGACGTTGCCATCTTCAGCCGCCAGATCGCCACCATGATGGCGTCCGGCGTTCCCATGGTGCAGGCCTTCGATATCATCGCCAACGGCCAGAAGAACCCCAAGTTCAAGGACATGCTGGTCAACGTGAAGACCAGCATCGAAGGCGGTTCGGCACTCCACGAGGCCCTGGCGCTGTATCCCGTGCAATTCGACGAGCTGTACCGCAACCTGGTGCACGCCGGTGAATCCGCGGGCGTGCTCGATACCGTGCTCGATACCGTGGCCACCTACAAAGAGCGCATGGAGAGCATCAAGGCCAAGATCAAGAAGGCCTTGTTCTACCCCATCATGGTGCTCGTGGTGGCGCTCCTGGTCTCGATGATCCTGCTGCTCTTCGTGGTGCCGGTGTTCGAGCAGACCTTTGCCGAGGCCAAGGCGGAGCTGCCTGCGCCCACGCAGTTCGTCGTGGCCGCCTCCAAGTTCATGCAGTCATATTGGTGGGTCGTCATCGGCATCATCATCGGCTCGGTGTTCGCGCTCATCTTCGCCAAGAAACGCTCGCAGAAATTCGCCCATTTCCTCGACCGCTTCTCGCTGCGCATCCCGGTCATCGGCGACCTGCTCCACAAATCGGCCATCGCCCGCTTCGCCCGCACCCTGGGCGTCACGTTCCACGCCGGTGTACCGCTCGTGGAAGCCCTGGACGCGGTCTCCGGCGCCACCGGCAGCGTGGTGTATGGCGAGGCCGTGATGCAGATGCGCGATGACATCTCGGTGGGCCACCAGCTCCAGCTGTCGATGCGCCAGGTGAACCTGTTCCCCAACATGGTGGTGCAGATGGTGGCCATCGGCGAGGAATCCGGCTCGCTCGACCACATGCTGTTCAAGGTGGCGGAGTTCTACGAGGAAGAGGTGAATACCGCGGTGGATACGCTCAGCAGCCTGCTCGAGCCGTTCATCATGGTGATCCTCGGTGTCCTCGTCGGCGGCATGGTCATCTCGCTCTACCTGCCCATCTTCAAGCTCGCTGGCACGGTCTAAGCAACCGTCCGCCACGCAAGGCACAATGAGAGCCCCCTGCCCCGCGGCAGGGGGCTTTTTTTCTGGACCACGGACACGCCATGCCCGACCTGCCCCTCGCTGCCTGGACCGCCCTCGCCGCCGCCCTCGGCCTCCTGGTCGGCAGCTTCCTCAACGTGGTGATCCTGCGCGTGCCCGCGCGCATGCAGGCCGACTGGCGCCGGCAGGCGCGCGAGGTGCTCGAGCTGCCGGAGGCCGACGAGCCGCGCCCGCCGGGCATCGTGGTCGAGGGCTCGCACTGCCCCAGGTGCAAGCACAGGCTTGCCGCGCGCGACAACATCCCGGTGCTGGGCTGGCTGATGCTGCGCGGCCGCTGCCGCTATTGCGGCGAGCCCATCTCGATCCAGTACCCCTTGGTGGAATTGCTCACCGGGCTCGCCAGCGCGGCCATCGTGTGGCGGTTCGGGCCCACGCCTGGCGCCCTGGCGGCGCTGGTACTCACGTGGTTCCTCGTTGCCCTGTCGGGCATCGACGCGCGCACCCAGCTGCTGCCCGATGAACTGAACTACCCGCTGCTGTGGATCGGCCTGGGGCTGTCGCTGCTCCCCGCGTGGCAGCCGCTGCCCGTGTCGCCCGCGGCCGCCATCCTCGCCGCGCTTATCGGCTACCTCAGCCTGTGGAGCGTCTACCAGGCGTTTCGCCTGCTCACGGGCAAGGAGGGCATGGGCTACGGCGATTTCAAACTGCTGGCCGCGCTGGGTGCGTGGATGGGCCCGGTGGCCCTCCTCCCCATCATCATGTTGTCGTCGCTCATCGGCGCCATCGTCGGTGGCTCGCTCATGCTGTTCTTCAAGCACCAGCGCGACGTGCCCATCCCGTTTGGCCCCTACATCGCGGCGGCCGGCTGGGTCTGGCTGGTGGCCGGCAACGATATCCTTGGCGCCTACCTGCGTCTCACGGGCGTGCAGTGACCCACTACGTCGTCGCCCTCACCGGGGGCATCGCCTCGGGCAAGAGCGCCGTCGAGCGGCGCTTCGAGGCCCTCGGCGTGCGGGCGTACGATGCCGATGCCGCCGCGCGCGCCGTGGTCGAACCGGGGTCGGAGGCCCTGGCCGAGGTGGTGCGGGTGTTCGGCGCCACCGCGCTGGATGGCGAAGGGCGCCTCGACCGCGCGGCGATGCGCCAGCGCGTGTTCGACGACCCGGGGGCGCGCACCACGCTCGAAGGCATCCTCCATCCGCGCATCCGCACCTGGCTGCGCGACGCGGCCGCCGCGGACACGGGGCCTTACTGCATCCTTTCCATTCCATTGCTGGTGGAAAACCGTGCGCACTACGCGTGGGTCGATCGCATCCTTGTCGTCGATGCGGCCGAAGACGTGCGCGTCGCGCGGCTGGTCCGGCGTGATGGCATCGATGAGGCGCTGGCGCAGAAGATGATCGCCGCGCAGGCATCGCGGGAGGCCCGGTTGGCTATTGCGGATGATGTGGTCGTGAATGAGGGGGACGAGGCAAGCCTCGATGGGCAGGTGCGGGCATTGCACCTGCGTTATGTTGGGTTATCGCGCTAGGAGCTATCGCGCGCAAGCGTGCTCCCACAGGGCACTCCCACAGGGCGCGCCTGCATGGCTCACACCATCGCGGCGGCGGCGAGGCGTTCGGCGACGAACGTTTCGGCGTGCATGGGGCGGCCGATGTGGTAGCCCTGCACGATGTCGCAGTCCATCGCCACCAGGCGCAGCAGGGTCTCTTCGTTCTCCACGCCTTCGGCCACGCATTCCAGGTCGAGGCGGTGCGCCACTTCGACCATGGCGCGCACCACCTGCTCGGTGCGCGGATCGGTGAGCATCGCATCGACGAAACTCTTGTCGATCTTCAGCTCGGTGGCCGGGAAGTGGCGCAGGTACGCGAACGAGGCGTAACCCGTGCCGAAGTCATCGATGGCCACGCGCACGCCCCGGTCGCGCAGGCGGCGCAGCACGCGCACGCTCATGTCGAGGTCGGTAAGCAACGCGGTTTCGGTGATCTCGACGATGGTGGCCTCGGCGGGCACGCCCCAGATTTCAAGCGCACCCAGCAACTGTTCGGCGAAGCCCTGTTCGGCGAACACGCGCGGCGAGAGGTTGATGGCCACGTCGAGGGGGCAACCACCCCGGTGTAGCGCCGCCGCGTGGCGCAGCGATGCGTTGAGGCTCCAGCGCGTCAGCGGCACGATGAGGTCGCTGCGCTCGGCGAAGGGCACGAAATCGGACGGCGGCACGTTGCCGTAGGCGGCGGTATGCCAGCGCGCCAGCGATTCCACGCTGACGATCTCGCCCTTGCGCAGGTCGTAGAGCGGCTGGAACATCACGTCGAGCTTGTTCGCGGCGATATCCTCGCGCAGCTCGGTGTAGAGGATCTCCACCGGCGTGATTTCCGGCTGGTAGATGGCGAACGGCTCGCCGATGCGCACGGCCTCGTCGTGGGCCAGCTCGGCGCGGCGGTACAGCAGCTCGGCGTCCGTGCCATGTTCGGGGCACAGCGCCACGCCGACGACCACGCGGCCATGCCAGTTGCGGTCGCCGTGCGCCAGCGGGGCGTCATCGAACGCGCCCACGATGCGCGTGGCGGCCAGCAGCGCATGGGTGCGGTTGCGGATGGTGGGCAGCACGACGACGAAGCTATCGTCGCCCGAAAGGTAAACCGTATCGACGTGGCGAAGCACCGAGACGATGCGTTCGCGCGCGGCGAGCATCACCTCATCGCCGAACTCGTAGCCAAAGCGCAGCTGGGCCTCGCGCATGCCGCGCAGGCGCACCACCAGCAGCGCGCACAGGCCCGCGTCGGGGCGTGCGCGGTCCAGCCGCCCCTGGACGGCGGGAAGCAGGTGGGCGCGGTCGCTCATGACAGGAAGAACTCGGCGGGGTCGATGCCATGGCTGCCGGCCGCCAGCGTGCGCTGGATCTCGCGGTGCACGCCCTCGGACTGGCGCATGAGGTCGACGATGCGGAAGTCGTCGAGCTGTTCTTTTTCGGCGTTGGTGAGGATCGCCACGCGCGGCTGCAGGCGCCGCGACTGGTTCTGCACCATCACGACGGCCACTTCACCCGTGTTGAGCTCCACCAGCGAGCCGGTGGGGTAAACGCCGAGGCACGCCTGGAACTGCTCCACCAGCTCGCCCTGGTATTCACGGTCGCGGCCCTGGTAGAGCTGGCGCAAGGCGAAGTGCTGCGACACCGCCGGGCGGTAGGGGCGCGGCGTGCACATGGCGTGGTAGGTATCGATGATGGCGGCCATGCGGCCCGCGAGCGGGATGGCGGTGCCCGCCAGCCCCTCGGGGTAACCGGTGCCATCGAACCGTTCGTGGTGGGTCAGGACCATGTCCCGCACCTCCGGGTCCTCGACCTGCGAGGCATCGAGGATGGCCATGCCCTCCTCCACGTGGTGCTTCGCCAGGGCCCACTCGCCATCTTCCAGTGGGCCCTGGCGCTCGAGCATCTCGGCGGGAAGTTGGGCCTTGCCGATGTCCATCAGCAGGCCGCCGGCCGCGAGGCTGACGATGGCATCGCCATTGAAGCCCATGTGCCGGCCGAACGCGGCGGCCAGGGTGCTGCAACCCACCGCATGCTGGAACGTATAGCTGTCGTGGCGGCGCAGGCTTTCGATCCAGAAGAAGGCATCGCCGCTGCGCAGCACGCTGGCCACCATGGGCTTCACGGCGTCCTCGACGGCGCCCGGGTCGATGGCCCGCCCGGCGTGGATATCGGCCACCAGCTGCTCGGCGAAGCGCGAGACGGTATCGAAGGCCTCGCGGGCCCGCGGCATCTCGTCGTCGAAGGTCGCCGTGTCGGTGTAGGCATGCTGGGTGACGAGTCGGTTGTTCGCCGCCGGGCGTGCGGGGCGCGCGCCACCGCCGGGTGGCGGCGGGGCCGCCACGCGCTGCACGGTGACGTGGCGCTGGGTGTCGACGAACACGTACTTGCAGAAGCGCGCAAGGCTTTCGATATCCTCGCGGGAGGTGATGGGCACCCCCTGCAATGGAAAGGGCGTGTCCGACCAATCGCAATCGAGGCGACTCACGAACATGCCGATTTCAAGGTCGGACACGAAGACGCGTCGCTCTACCAGGTCGTACGCCACCTTTCCCTGCCTCCTGTCGCTGGGAAACCCATTCTCGTCCGGTACCTATCGGCCGGTTGGCGGCGTACTGTAGGGCGGCGGCCGTAAGAAAACCACGCCGCCCCCGGTCTAATGGCATGTCCCCCGACGGAGAACCCGCCATGCGCCGCCCTGTCTTGTCCGTATTGCTGCTCGCCGCCCTCACCGCCTGCTCGGCCGCCTCGGCCCGCGGCGACGGGGTGAAACTGCCCGCCCCCGCCATGGATGCCGCCCGGGCACCGGGCGAGGCCACGGCGGTGTTCGCGGGGGGCTGCTTCTGGGGTGTAGAGGGCGTCTTCCAGCATGTAAAGGGCGTGAAGAGCGTCCGCGCTGGCTATGCGGGCGGGGACGCAGCCCACGCCAACTACGACGACGTGAGCGAGGGCGATACCGGCCATGCCGAATCCGTGCGGGTGGTGTACGACCCGGCCCAGGTCACCTACGGCCAGCTGCTGCAGGTGTTCTTCTCCGTGGCCATGGACCCCACCCTGCTCAACCGCCAGGGCCCCGACGTGGGCACCCAGTACCGCTCGGCCGTGTTCTACGCCACGCCGGAGCAGGAGAAACTGGCCAGGGCCTACGTGGCCCAGCTGGCCGCGGCCCATGCCTTCACCGGCCCCATCGTCACCCAGGTGGTGCCGCTGAAGGGCTTCTGGCAGGCCGAGGATGAGCACCAGGACTACATGCGGCTCAACCCCGACACCATGTACATCGCCATCAATGACCGGCCCAAGGTGCTGGCCCTGGCGCGCATCTACCCCGAGATCTACACGCCCGGCTGGGCCAACGGCCGCTAAAGGACGCAACCTGTGGTGTGGGAGCGCGCATGCGCGCGATGGCTCTTGCGAAAGAGCATCGCGCGCAAGCGCGCTCCCACAGGTTGGGCTTTCAGGCCATGGGCAGGTTGAGGCCCTGCTCCTTCGCGCAGGCGATGGCCTCGTCGTAGCCGGCGTCGGCGTGGCGCATGACGCCCGTGCCGGGGTCGTTCCACAGCACCCGCGCGATGCGCTTGTCGGCCGCCTCGCTGCCGTCGCAGACGATGACCACGCCGCTGTGCTGGCTGTAACCCATGCCCACGCCGCCGCCGTGGTGCAGGCTCACCCAGGTGGCGCCGCCTGCGACGTTGAGCATGGCGTTGAGCAGCGGCCAGTCGCTCACGGCGTCGCTGCCATCACGCATCGCCTCGGTCTCGCGGTTGGGGCTGGCCACCGAGCCGGAATCGAGGTGGTCGCGGCCGATGACCACCGGGGCTTTCAGCTCGCCGTTGCGGACCATCTCGTTGAACGCGAGGCCCAGGCGGTGGCGCTGGCCGAGGCCCACCCAGCAGATGCGGGCCGGCAGGCCCTGGAAGCTGATGCGCTCGCGGGCCATGTCGAGCCAGCGGTGCAGGTGCGGGTCGTCGGGGATGAGTTCCTTCACCTTGGCATCGGTTTTGTAGATGTCCTCCGGGTCGCCCGAGAGCGCCACCCAGCGGAACGGGCCCACGCCGCGACAGAACAGCGGGCGGACGAACGCCGGCACGAAGCCCGGGAACGCGAACGCCTCGGCGAGGCCCTCGTCCTTCGCCACCTGGCGGATGTTGTTGCCGTAGTCGAAGGTGGGCACGCCCTGCGCATGGAACGCCAGCATGGCTTCGACATGGCGGCGCATGGAGGCCTTGGCGGCCTTGGCGGTGCCGGCCGGGTCGCTCTTGCGGCGCTCGAACCATTCCTCCACCGACCAGCCCGACGGCAGGTAACCGTTCACCGGGTCGTGGGCGCTGGTCTGGTCGGTGACGGCATCGGGGCGCACGCCGCGGCGCACCAGCTCCGGCAGTACGTCGGCCGCATTGCCCAGCAGGGCGACCGAGACGGCCCGGCCTTCCTTCGCGTAGCGCGCCATGCGCGCCAGCGCGTCGTCGAGGTCGGTGGCCTGCTCATCCACGTAACGGGTTTTCAGGCGGAAATCGATGCGGCTCTGCTGGCACTCGATGGTGAGCGACGAAGCGCCCGCCAGGCTGGCCGCGAGCGGCTGCGCGCCACCCATGCCGCCCAGGCCGGCGGTGAGCACCCAGCGGCCGGCAAGCTTGCCACCGTAGTGCTGGCGGCCCATCTCGACGAAGGTTTCGTACGTGCCCTGCACGATGCCCTGCGACCCGATGTAGATCCACGAACCGGCCGTCATCTGGCCGTACATCATGAGGCCCTTGCGGTCGAGTTCGTTGAAGTGCTCCCAGTTGGCCCACGCGGGCACCAGGTTGGAGTTGGCGATGAGCACGCGCGGGGCGTCGGGGTGCGACGGGAACACACCCACCGGCTTGCCCGACTGCACCAGCAGGGTTTCGTCGTCGTTGAGCTCGCGCAGGCTGCGCAGGATGGCGTCGAAGGCTTCCCAGTTACGTGCAGCGCGGCCGATGCCGCCGTACACCACGAGCTCGGCCGGGTTCTCGGCCACCTCGGGGTCGAGGTTGTTCTGCAGCATGCGGAACGGGGCCTCGGTGAGCCAGCTCTTGCAGGTGAGGTCGGTACCACGCGGGGCGCGGACGGTGCGGGTGGTGTCGATGCGCGTGAAGGCCGTCATCGGGGGCTCCATGGGGGTGTGGAAGCGAATCCCCGATTATGGGCCGCGCACCCAAGGCTGGGCCATGTGCATCGCAACAGAAACCCGCCCGGGTCATGTGGGAGAACCCTGCCACAGAAAAGCGATTAGCGGGTTGAGCCCGTCGCAGGGCGGGCGTTCTGCTGGTTCTGCTGGTCCTGGTAGCGCTGTGCGGCTGCGTCCTGGCGCGCGCGGTACTGCTGTTGTTGCGCCCGGTCGGCGTTATCCAGCTGGTTCTGCAGGTTGGGGTCGGTGGCGGCGTTGCGTTGCTGGTTCATGGTGTTCTGGCGGTTCTGCTCCTGCACCGCGTTCTGGTTCTGCCGGTTGATCAGCCGCTGCTGGTCGGCCTGGCGCTGCCACTGCTGGCTGGCGTTGGGCACGGGCGTATAGACCTTGGGCTTGGGCGGCGGCGTGGCGGCCGCGGGCCGGGACGGCTGGGTCTGCGCCATGGCGGCGGCGGGCAGGGCCGCGAGGAGGAAGAGCATGAACTTGCGTGATGCTTTGGTCATCTGACTCGTCCATCATGTCGGGATTGTCTTTCGATCCGAGCCTACGCTTAACCCCATGAATGCCATGTTGCCCCGCCTCCAGCATCTCTTCACGGTGCTGTGCCTGGTGGCGCTGGCGGGCTGCGCGACGCGCCCCGCCGTGCCCGTGAAGCCCCCCGCCCACCCTGTCCTGCTGGTTTCCATCGACGCCTTCCGCGCCGATTACCTCGACCGCCACATCACCCCCAACCTGCAAGCGCTCGCGGATGACGGCGCGCGTGCGGCCTACATGCTGCCTTCGTTCCCGTCGCTGACGTTCCCCAACCACTACACCCTGGTGACGGGCCGCGTCCCCGACCGCAACGGCATCGTCAACAACACGATGCGCGACCCGGCATTGGGCAAGTTCAGCCTCGGCAACCGTGCGGCCACGGCCGATGGCCGCTGGTGGGCCGAAGCCGAGCCCATCTGGGTCACGGCGCAAAAGCACGGGCTGCGCACGGCCACCATGTTCTGGCCCGGCACCGAGGCGGCGATCCACGGCGTGCGCCCCGACCACTGGATACCGTTTGATGATTCGCTCTCGTCGCGCGCCCGCGTCGACAAGCTGATGTCGTGGATCGACGAGCCCGGCCCGAAGCCCGCGTTCGAAACGCTGTACTTCGATGCGGTGGACCATGCCGGGCACAGCTATGGCCCCGATTCACCGGAAGTGGATGCCGCGCTGCGCGAGGTCGATGATGCGCTGGGCTACCTCGTGGCCCAACTCCGCCAGCGGGGCATGTACGAGGGCACCAACCTCGTGGTGGTCTCCGACCACGGCATGGCCGACGTGCCCAAGGGCAACATCGTCTTCTCCGACGACGAGACGAATCTCGACGACCTCGACACCGTGTCGTACGGCGTCATGGCCAGCTTCGCGCCGCGCGAGGGCCGCGACGCCACGCAGGCCATCGCCCGCCTGCTCGGCCCCCATGCGCACATGCACTGCTACCGCAAGGAGGCCCTGCCGGCACGCCTGGATTACGGCAAGAACCCGCGCGTGCCGCCGTTCCTGTGCATGGCCGACATCGGCTGGTCGATCATCAGCCACGCGGACCTCGCAAAGCGAAAGGATCCGATGTCGCGCGGCGAGCATGGCTACGACAACCTCGACCCGAGCATGCGCGCGCTGTTCGTGGCCCACGGCCCTGCCTTCGCCCGCGGCGCGTTGCTGCCCCCGTTCCAGAACGTGGACGTCTATCCGCTGCTGGCCCACCTGCTCGGCCTCGCGCCGTTGCCGAACGATGGGCACCTGGAGGACGTGAAGGCGGCCCTGCGCTGAGCCCCGTCGCTGGCGGGGCGGATGCCGTAGAATCGGGCCATGCGCCAGATCTATACCACCCCCCGCCAGGACAACATCGACCGCGTCGTCGCGCTGCTGGGCGAGCACGGCATCGAGACCACGGTCACCAACCGGACCAGCTTCAACCGCCCCACCTACCAGCGTTTCAGCTATTCCGAGCGCAACACCGACCGCTCGGCGTGGCCGCAGGTGTGGGTGAAGCATGCCGACGACTTCACGAAGGCCCGCGAGCTGCTGAAGGGCATCGGCATCGAGCCGGTGGTGCGTTTCCAGGAAGAACTGCGCGTGCACCGCGCGCCTAGCTTCCACCCGCCCCAGCAACGCACGGCGGCGCGGTTCCGCCTCATGGCCCTGGCCATCGTCGCCGGCGTCATGCTGGTGGTGGTGCTGAAGGCCACCCAGGTCCTCTGAATGGACGGGGCCGCCGACGTCCTCCCCGCCCACCGCCTGCTCCGCGAGCAAACCCGCGCCGCGCACGATGCCGCCGAGGCCTCGGCGGGCATGCGGGCGCTCCTTGGCGGCGCCCTGGACGAGGCCGGCTACCGCGGGCTGCTGGCGGCGCAGCTGCGGCTGTTCCGCGCGTGGGAAGCCGAGCGGGCGGGCGAGATCGCCGCGGTGGCCGGCGCGTGGACGTACGCATCCCGCATACCCAGCCTGGCGGCAGATCTCTCTGTAGGAGCGCACCCCGTGCGCGAAGCCGTTGGCGAAAACGCCACGGGCCCTGTTGCGCCTCGCGAAAAGATGTCGCGCGCGAGCGCGCTCCTACAAGGGCATGAGGCAGCCCGCTCTGTCGACCCGACCTTCTGGGGCGAGCTCTACGTCATCGAAGGCTCCACGCTTGGTGGCCAGGTCATCGTGCGCTATCTGCGCGAACGTTTCCCCGCGTTGCCGCACGCGTTTTACGCCATGGGCGAGCGCGCAACGGGCCAGTGGCGGCATTTCCAGCAGGCGCTCGATGCCGCGCTACCGGGCCCCGCCACGCAACACCCCGCCATCGCCGGCGCGCAACGCATGTTCGCGCGCTACCAAAGGACGCTCGAGGATCCCGGCCACCATGTCTGACCTGCCCGACCTTACCGCCTGCGACCGCGAACCCATCCATATCCCTGGCTCCGTGCAACCGCACGGCGTGCTCATCGTGGCCGACGCCGCGACGAAACAGGTGCTGCAGGTGAGCGAGAACGCCGTCGACCTGCTCGGCCTCGACCTCGACACGCTGCTCGGCGCACCGTTGAACCAGGTGATCACGCTGCCGGCGGTGCTGTTCGACGACGACGAGCGGCCTGCGCACAGCCCGTGGGGCCCGGTGTCGTTCCCGCTCGGCCAGCGGGGCGGCACGTGGCATGCCACCGTGCATGCCTACGACACGCGCTGGATGATCGAGGTGGAGCCCCGCGAGGCCTACTTCGAGGACGACCCCATCCGCGTCGCCTACGACCTGACGCACAAGCTCGAGAACGACGTCACCGTGGAGCGCGCCGCGCAGCGCGTCGCCCGCGCCGTGCGCAACCTGCTCGGCTACGACCGCGTCATGGTCTACCGCTTCGACAACGACTGGCACGGTGAGGTGGTGGCCGAGGCACGCGCCGACGAACTCGAGGCCTACCTCGGCCTGCACTACCCCGCCACCGACATCCCCGTGCAGGCGCGCGCGCTGTACCTGCGCAACCGCGTCCGCCAGATCAGCGATTGCAAATACGTGCCGGCGCGGATCCTGCCCGGCCTCGATCCGCAGACCGGCGAATCGACCGATCTCTCAGATGTCTCGTTGCGCAGCGTCTCGCCCGTGCACCTGGAATACCTGGGCTACATGGGCGTCACCGGCACGCTCGTCGCCTCCATCGTCACCAGCGGCCGCCTGTGGGGCCTCATCGCCTGCCACCACTACAGCCCGTTCTTCGCCGACCACCAGATGCGCGAAGTCACCGACGCCATGGCGCGCGCGTTCGCGTCGCGCGTCTCGGCCATCGAGGAGCTGGCCAAGATCGAGGTGGAATCCACGCTGCTCACGGTGCGCGAGAAACTCATCACCGCGTTCAACGAGAGCGAGCGCATCGATGCCGACCTGCTCGCCTCGCTGGCGCCCGAGCTGCTCGAGGTGGTCGATGCCGACGGCGTGGCGGTGTTCTCGGGCGACCGCGTCATGCGCCACGGCAACCTGCCCGAGGCGGAGGCGCTACTGCGTATCCGCGATGTCGTCGCCGCGCACGAGAACAAGGCGTCGGCCGATGGCATCGCCGGCGTGGAGCACACCGACGAAATCGCCCGTTCGTTCGAGGCGTTGGGCGACCCCGCGATCACCATGCTGGCCGCCGGTGTCATCTTCATGCCACTGCAGGCCGATGCGCACAACGCCGTGGTGTGGACGCGCGCGGAGCAGGTGCGCAACGTGCGCTGGGCCGGTAACCCGGCACTGGCCAAGCTCGAGAACATCCCCGGTGCGCGCCTGTCGCCGCGGCAGAGTTTCGCCGCGTGGCAGGAGACGGTGCGTGGCCGGTCGCGGCCATGGTCGCGCCAGCACCTGGATTCCGCCCGCGGGCTGCGCGTGCTGATCGAGATGATGGAGCGCAAGCACTACCAGCAGCAGCTGGAGCAGCTGCGCGCCTCGCTCGACCTGCCCCCTGGCGGCTAACGCCACGGGGACGGCAACCGGGCTATAACATGGGGCCATGACCGACCGCGTCCGCCTGTTCCAGACCTTGCCGCACACGTGCGGCTATTTCGCCGAGCGGACGGCGCAGAACCTCGTGGTCGACCCGGGCGCGCCCAACCTCGACAAGCTCTACGGCCCGGCCCTGGCCAAGGGCTTCCGCCGCGCCGGCGGCCACCTCTACCTGCCGCAGTGCGCGGCCTGCCAGGCCTGCGTGCCCTGCCGCATCGACGTCGAACGCTTCGCGCCCGACCGCAGCCAGCGCCGTTGCATGGCACGCAACGCCGACCTCACCGTCGCCGAGGCGGCGCCCGGCTTCACGCACGAGCGCCACGCGCTGTATGGGCGCTACCTCCAGGCCCGCCACAGCGGCGGCGGCATGGACGCGGCGGACGCGGACGATTTCCAGCGATTCCTCGCCGCGCCGTGGAGCCCCACCCTGTTCCTCGAGTTCCGCAAGGAGGGCCGCCTGCTTGGGGTGGCCGTCACCGACGTGGCGCTGGCCGGCGTTTCAGCCGTCTATACGTTTTTCGACCCCGACGAGGGTGCCCGCAGCCTCGGGACGTGGGGCATCCTGCAGCAAGTGGCGCTGGCCGACCGCCGCGGCATCCCCTACGTGTACCTGGGGTTCTGGATCGCCGGGCACCCCAAGATGGACTACAAGCGCCGCTTCCATCCGCTGGAAGTACGCCGCCACGGGCGTTGGATCGAAATGCCCTGAGCGGCGACAATCGGGGTTTGAAGCCGTCCAGGACGCCTGATGGGCCCCCGCCGCATCGTTTGCCTCACCGAAGAACCCACCGAAACGCTTTACCTGCTCGGCGAGCAGGCACGCATCGTCGGCATCAGCGGGTTCACCGTCCGGCCGCCCGCCGCGCGCAAGGAGAAGCCCAAGGTCAGCGCCTTCACCAGCGCCAAGGTCGATCGCATCCTCGAGCTCAAGCCCGATATCGCCATCGGGTTCTCCGATATCCAGGCCGATATCGCGCAGGCCCTCATCAAGGCCGGCGTGGAGGTGTGGATAGCCAACCACCGCGGCGTGGATGAGATCCTCGCGTACATCCGCCGCCTGGGCGCGCTGGTGGGCGTGGCGGCGAAGGCCGATGCGCTGGCCGATACGCTCGCGCGCGGCCTCGACGAGGTGCGCGAAGCCTCCTCACGCCTGCCACGCCACCCCACGGTGTATTTCGAGGAATGGGACGAACCGCTGATCTCGGGCATCCGCTGGGTATCGGAGCTCATCGGCATCGCCGGCGGTCGCGAGGCCCTGCCCCACCGCGCCAGCCAGCCGCTGGCGAAGGACCGCATCATCGCCGATCCGGCCGAGGTCATCGCCACGGCACCGGACATCATCATCGGCTCGTGGTGCGGCAAGCGGTTCCGCCCCGAGCAGGTGGCGACGCGGCCCAGTTGGGAAAACGTGCCGGCCGTCCGCGACGGCGAAGTGCATGAAGTGAAGTCGCCGCTCATCCTGCAGCCCGGCCCGGCCGCGCTCACCGATGGCCTCGCCGAACTGCGCCGCATCATCCACGGCTGGGCGCTGCGTTAACGCCGTCAAAATCGTAATTTCCTGCCTCCCGCACGCATGACACCTGTCCCTTGAACGCGCGGCGCGGCCGCCCCAGAGTGGGGGTGCCAGGGCGGTCCCCACCGCCCGCGAACGGAAACGACCCATGCCCAAGCTGCTGCTCACCCTTGCCCTGCTCGTCGCCACGTCGGTGGCGGCGGCCGCCGAATCGCCGAAGGATGTCCAGGCGATGATCGCGCGCGGCGACTACCCGGCTGCCGAAGCCGCGCTGCGCCAGGCCATCAGCGACCACCCGCAGAGCGCCAAGGCGCACTACATCCTGGCCGAGGTGCTGGCGCACGAGGGCAACATCGGCGAGGCGAAGGCGGAGGCCGACAAGGCCGCGACGCTCGACCCGGCCACGCACTTCACCGACCCGGCGAAGTTCGAGGCCTTCCGACAGAAGCTTGGCCAGGCGCTCGCCCCCGCGACGGCCAACCGCACGGCCGCCGCGCCACCCGTGCGCTATAGCGAGCCCCGGCCTGCCGAGCGTGAACGCGGCGGCGGCGGCATCGGCCTCGGCACCATCGTCTTCGTCGGGCTGATCATCGTGGTGGTGGCCTTCCTGTGGTCGCGCCGCCGCCGTACCACGAACCCGTACCAGGGCCAGGGCTACGGGCAGATGCCGCCGCCCCCGCCCGGTGGCCCTTACAACGGCGGCCCGGGTTACCCCGGCTACGCCCCGCCACCCTCTTCGGGCATGGGCTCGACCATCGCCGCGGGCCTCGGCGGCCTCGCGGCCGGCGCCCTGCTCGACGAGGCGCTGCGCTCGCACGAGAACCGCGGAACGGGTGAGACATTGCGCGACCCGGGTGCCTTCGGGGTGGATGCGCCGCGCGAGGACACCTCGACCAGCGCCTACGACGACCTGCGCGACGACCCGATCGACATGGGCAACGACGATAGCTCGTGGGATAGCGGCGATAGCGGCGGCTCCGACGACAACCAGTGGTGATCACCGCCTTCTGACGCGAAGCCGGGCAGGATCGTCGACGGTCAAGCTATCGCCACGCCGAAACGGCAATACACGGTTTCACTTTTGTGAAACTGTGATAGGCATCACGCTTTCAGGCGAAGGCGGTATCGCGGCGCAACGTATAGTGTCGCGGGACGCCGAGGGGGCCATCCCCGGCCCTGCAAGCCGTCGTGGCAAGCGCGCTCGAAGCGTCGCGGGAGGAACGGTGGCGGACATCCCGGCGTACTCGACACGGAGCCTCACCGTGTGGTGTGGCGGCGTGTTCGCGGGCGTCTGCATCGCGCAGGTGCTATCGGCCGCCCTGTGGAACCACCAGTACGGCACGCACATCGTGTGGTTCCCCGGCGCCGTGCTGCTCGGCGCCCTGCTCGCCAACGCATGGCGGCGCTGGGCCATGCTGGTCGCGAGCGCCTTCACGGGCCTGGTCACCACGGGCGTGGCCTTCGGCCTGCCCCTCGTCGATACCATGCTGGTCATCGCCGCGGCCCTGCTGCTCGTGCCGGTGGCCGCGTGGGTGCTGCGGCACGTGCCCGGCGCCCTGCCCAACCTGGACGATTACGGGCGGCTGGCCACGCTGGCCATCGTCACCGTCGCCGCCTTGCCGGCGCTCGGCGCCGCGCTTGTCGAATACGCCAGCCGCTTTACGGTGTTCCGTGGCACGGTGCTCAGCGACTGGCCCAACATCGGCATGGCACACGCGTTGGGGTATGCGCTCTACCTGCCCGTGTGGATCAGCCTGCGCAACCCCGATGCCGCCGTGCGCCATTCGGGCCCGGTATCGCTGGCCTATGTCGCCTTCATGGCGGCCTGCCTCGCAGCGCTCGGCGCGTTGTGGTTCTTCCTCGGCAACTGGGCCGGGCTCGTGCCGGTGATGTGCCTTGCCCCGGCCCCCGTGGTCATCTTCGCCATCGTCCGCGCGCAGATGACCGGCAGTTCGCTCGTCATCTTCATCATCGCGCTGCTGGCCGCGCACCTCAGCGTGCATGGGCACGGCCCCTTCATCGCCGATACCCCGCCGAACAGCACGCTGGCCGTGCAGTTGTGGAGCCTGCTGGCCGCACTGTGCGCGCTCATCCTGTCGGTGGTGGTCGAACAGCGCTACGCCAGCCGCCGCGCGCTCGGCCACGCGCACGAGGATCTGCGCGAACTGGCCGGTCGGCTCATCGCCACCCAGGAGCAGGAGCGCGCGCGGCTGGCCCGCGACCTGCACGACGACATCAACCAGCGCCTGGCCGCGTCGTCCATCGGCCTCTCCGCCCTGAAGCGGCAGCTCGAGCCGGCCCTGCAGGGCGAGGTGAGCCAGCTGCGCGACGTGCTGGTCACGGTGTCGGAGGATGTCCGCCAGCTCTCGCGCCAGTTGCACCCCAGCGTCATCGAGCATGCCGGCCTGGTCGAGGCGCTCGAGGCCCTCTGCCATGCGCCGCGGCGCCACGGCAACCTGGAGATCGTGCTCATCGCCGATCGCGGCGTCGACCGACTGCCCAACGACATGGCGCTGTGTTTTTACCGCGTGACGCAGGAGGCCATCGCCAACACGCTCCGCCACGCCGCCGCGACGCGGCTTACCGTAAAGGCGTCGCTCGACAGCGATGGCGCGTCGCTGTGGATCTTCGACAACGGCCGGGGCTTCGATCCCGTCCACGGGGCGCACGCACGCCCCGGCCTCGGCTTGATCAGCATGAACGAGCGCGCCAAGCTGCTCGGTGGCCGTTTCGAACTACGCAGTGCGCCCGGCAAGGGCGTCGACCTCTGGATGCACCTGCCGCTGGACCCGCCGTGACCAACGAACCGCTGCCCCGCGTCGTGTACGCCGACGACCATCGCATGGTGGCCGAGGGCATCGAACGCCTGCTGGCCGGCACTGCGGACTTGGTGGGCATCGCCCAGGACGGCCCCGGCCTGCTGCAGCTGGTACGCCGCGAAAAACCCGACCTGGTGTTGTCCGACGTCAACATGCCGGGCGGCAACGGCCTGGACGTGCTGAAGGCACTGCGCGCCGAAGGCGACCGCACGCCGTTCGTGTTCCTCACCATGCACGCCGAGCCGGCCCTCGCCGCCACGGCGATGCGGGCCGGCGCCAATGGCTATGTACTGAAGGAGGCCGCTGGCGAGGAGCTGCTCAGCGCGCTGCGCCAGGTACTGGGCGGGGCCACATACATCACCCCCTCGCTCGGCAACCCCGCCCTGCAGGCCCATGCGCTTGGCATGCAGGAGCTCACCCCCAAGCAGCTGGAGGTGCTGCGCCTCGTGGCGGGCGGCCTGCGCTCGAAACAGATCGCGGAGCGGCTGGGCCTGTCGGTGCGCACGGTGGAGGCGCACAAGTACACCATCATGCAGATCCTGGACGTGCACAGCACGCTCGAGCTGGTGCGTCGCGCCGAGGATCTCGGCCTGCTGTTCTAGCCGGAAAAAAGCCGTAGATGTACGGATGCGCGGCCATGGCCATCGCGCGACCATCGGCGTGGGTGAGTTAACCCCCGCCCGCCGCGTTTATGGAAAACATTGGCCCACCACCACCCCCGGTGGCCTCCGCGGCGGGCGGGTTCCTTCCCTCAGTGGCCCGTCACCGTCACGGTGACCTTGCGCTGGTGCGCCTCGTGCCGGTGTTCGTAGAGGAACACCCCCTGCCACGTCCCCAGCAGCGGCCGGCCGTTATGCACGGGCAGCGATAGCGACACACCGGTGAGCACCGAGCGCACGTGCGCCGGCATGTCGTCCGGGCCCTCGTCCTGGTGGCGGAACAGCGGGTCGCCATCGGGCACCAGGCGGGCGAAGAACCGTTCCATGTCGGCCACCACCGTCGGGTCGGCATTCTCGCCGATGAGCAGCGACGCGCTGGTGTGCTGCACGAACACGTTGGCCAGGCCCGTGCCGACGCCACTGGCCGCCACGGCATCCGCGATGCGCGAGGTCACCTCACTGAGCGAGCGGCCCCGCGTATGGATGGTGAAGGTGGACTGGGCGATGTGCTGCACGGGCTGGGCACGGCTCATGGCGTCCTCACGGATAGAGCAGTTGGCTGCTCCAGCTTGTACCGTGGTCGGTGTGCACGATGCGTTCGTGCAGGCGGAACGTGGCGCCGTACCAGAACTCGATGCGATCGGGCACGACGAGGAACCCGCCCCAGTGCGGTGGGCGCGGCACGTCACGGCCTTCGAACTCCTTCTCGTAGTGCGCCACGCGCTCGTCGAACGTCTGCCGGTCGGGCAGCTCCCGGCTCTGCTTCGACGCCCACGCACCGATCTGGCTGCCGCGCGGGCGGCTGGCGAAATACGCGTCGGAGACCTCGGCCGAGGTTTTCGTGGCGCGGCCCTCGAAGCGCACCTGGATGCCCTCGCGGATGGCCTTCCAGTGGAAGCACAGCGCCACCTGGTCGTGCGCGCCGATCTGGGCGGCCTTGTCGCTCTCGTAGTTGGTGAAGAACTGCAGGCCGTGCTCGTCCACCGCCTTGAGCAGCACGATGCGCGAATGCACGCGGCCGGTGCCGTCCACCGTGGCGAGGTTCATGGCCGTGGGCTCGCGGTCGCCGCTGGCCTTTGCCTCGTCGAGCAGGCCGCGGAAGGTATCGAGGATCTCTGGGGTCAGCATGATGGTGGGGTAAGCTCGTTCACCATGGAAGCCAACGATGCTAGCACGCTCGCCGAGGGGGTCCTCGGGCGTTTCGCCGCGGCCATCGCGCGGGCGCCCGGGCCGTTCGTGCTCGGTGTTTCCGGCCTGCAGGGCAGTGGGAAAAGCACACTGGCCACCGGGCTGGTCGCCGCGGCCGCCGCGCAGGGCCTGGGCGCCGTGGCCCTGTCGCTCGACGACGCCTACCTCACCCATGCCGAGCGCGTGGCACTCAGCGCCACGGTCCACCCGCTGCTGCGCACGCGCGGCGTGCCGGGCACGCACGATCTAGCGCTGCTGGCCAGCACGCTCGATGCGCTGGCGAAGGCGTCGCCCGCGCGGCCCGTGCCCATCCCCCGCTTCAACAAGGGCCAGGACGACCGCTACGAACCGGCCTTGTGGCCCACCGAGCCCGAGGTGCCGGCGCTGGTGGTGCTCGAAGGCTGGTGCCTGGGCCTGGCGCCACAGGACGAGGCGGCGCTGGCGGAACCGGTCAACACGCTCGAACGCGAGGAGGACGCCGACGGCACGTGGCGCCGCTATGTCAACGAACAGCTCGCGGGCTACCAGCCGCTGTGGCGCCAGCTTGATGCGCTGGTGGTGCTTGAAGCCCCTTCGTGGGAGGTGGTGGCGCGCTGGCGCGACCAGGCCGAACAACCCCTACGCGCTCGCGGCGAACCCCGGGCCATGGACGCCCCCGCGCTCGCGCGCTTCCTGCAGCACTACGAGCGGCTGAGCCGCCACGCGCTGGCCACGCTGCCGGCCAGGGCCGACCTGCTCATCCCCCTCGACGAACACCGAACCCCCCAGTTGCCGGTGTAGGAGCCCACGGCGTGGGCGACAGCTGTTCGCGACCCGCAGCAAGGCCTGTTGCCTTGCCGCGAAAAGCTGTCGCCCACGGCGTGGGCTCCTACGCGAGCAGCGCGGCGTAGCCTTTGCGCGCATCGGGCCACTCGCACGTGAACCCGCTGGCACGCAAGCGCGCGTTGCTCAGGCGCTTGTTGCCCACGCCCGCGGGGGCAGGCCCCTCGGGTGGCACGGGGCCGCCCACCCGCCGTGCCAGCTCGCCATACAGCGCGTCGATCGGCAGCGGCGTGTCATCCACGCCGAGGTACAACGGGGCTGGCCTTTCGAGCAGGGCCGCGTGCGTGAGTGCCGCGGCGGCATCGTCGACATGGATGCGGTTGGCGTAAACGCCCTGCCCGTGTGGCACCGCTGCCTTGCCCTCGCGGAGGCGATCGAGCAACTGCGTGCGGCCTGGCCCGTAGAGGCCGGCGAGGCGCACGGTCACGCCACCCGCGAGGCCGGCGACGATGGCTTCCGCCTCGAGCAGCACGCGGCCGTTGAAGCCGGGCGGATCGGTGGGCGTGGCCTCGTCGACCCATGCGCCCGCGTGCTCACCGTATACCGCGGACGACGAGGCGAAGACGAGCCGTGCCGGCACCGCGGGTAACGCCGCGAGCAAGTGGCGCAGGCCATCCACGAACACGCCGCGGTAGGCCGCCGCCTCGCGCGCCCCGGGCGTGGGGGCGAACACCACGATGCCCGCGGCGGGCAGCCCCGCAAGGGTGGCTGGCTCGGTCAGGTCGCCCCGCACCCACGCCACGCCAGGCGGCGGCGCGCCCGGTGGGTGCCGGCGCAGCGCGAACACCGGGTGGCCGCGCGCGACAAAACGTTGCGCGGCGCGCAGGCCGACATCGCCCGCGCCCGCGATGAGCACGGCGGCATGCACGGGCGATGGGCTTGTTGCTAGCATGGCAGCGATGAATCCTTCGCCCAACCTGTTCCTGGTCGGCCCCACGGGCGCCGGCAAGACCACGATCGGCCAGCGCCTCGCGGCGCATTACGGCCTGCCCTTCATCGACCTGGACGTGGAGATCGAAAAGCGCTACGGCTGCACGATCACCCACATGTTCCAGACGCAGGGCGAAGCCACGTTCCGCGCGCGCGAGAGCGCGCACCTCGACGAGTTTAGCCTGCACCAGGGCATCGTGCTCGCCACGGGCGCCGGGGCCGTCATGGCCGCCGCCAACCGCGAAACGCTGATGACGCGCGGCACGGTGCTCATGCTGTCGGTGGGCGTGGACGAACAACTCGACCGCCTGGCGCACGATACGGCGCGCCCGATGATCGCGGGCGACGACCGCCGCAGCCGCCTCGAGGCCCTCGCCGGCGCACGCAACCACGTGTACGAAGAAGTGGCCGACCTCATCTTCCGCGGCCGCCACGAAGACGTGGCGCACGCCGCGCCGCGTGCCATCGAACTCCTCGACCGCCACTGGAGGCGCGCCTGATGCAGACCGTCGACGTCGAACTCGCTGGCCGCGAGTACCCCGTATGGATCGGCCCCGGCCTCATCGGCGACAGCGCTCGCTGGCGTGCGCGCATCCGCGGGCGCCACGTGCTGGTGGTGAGCAACACCACGGTGGCACCGCTTTACCTCGGTGCGCTGGAGCAAGGCCTCGAAGGGCTCGCGTGGTCCACGCACCTCATCGACGACGGCGAAACGCACAAGACCTTCGCCAACGTGGGCAAGGTGCTCGAGGCACTCGCCGCCATGGGCGCCACCCGCGATGCCTGCGTCATCGCGCTCGGCGGTGGCGTCGTCGGCGACCTTGCCGGGTTCTCCGCCGCGTGCTGGATGCGCGGCATCGATTTCATCCAGGTGCCGACCACGTTGCTGTCCATGGTCGATTCCTCGGTGGGCGGCAAGACCGGTGTGAACCTGCCCGCGGGCAAGAACCTCGTCGGCGCGTTCCACCAGCCCCGCGCGGTGGTGGCCGACATCGACGTCCTGCGCACCCTGCCACAGCGCGAGTTCCTCGCCGGCGTGGCCGAGATCGTCAAGGGCGCGGCCATCGGCGACGAACCCTTTTTCGCGTGGCTGGAGGCGAACGCCGACGCCCTTGCCGCGCGCGAGCCCGGCGTGCTCGTCGAGGCCATCGCGCGCAAGTGCGCGTACAAGGCCGGCGTGGTGGCCCGCGACGAAACCGAACAGGGCGAGCGCGCTCTGCTCAACCTCGGCCACACGTTCGGCCACGCGCTGGAAACCGCGGGCGGGTACAGCGAACTGCTGCACGGCGAAGGCGTCGCCATCGGCATGGTGCTGGCCGCCCGCCTCTCCGCGCAGCTGGGCATGGCGCCCGCCGCCGATACCGAACGCCTGCTCGCGCTGCTGCGGCGCCTGGGCCTGCCGACGCAACCGTCGCGCGCCCACCCCGCCAGCCGCATCCTTGAGCTGATGCGCCTGGACAAGAAGAACACGGCCGGCACCATGCGCCTCATCCTGTGGCGTGGCGTGGGGCGCGCGGAGATCGTGCCGGGCGTGGCTGACGACGCCATCCTGGGTGTGTTGGGGGGCTGACCTGCTGGAAGCATCGCGCGCAAGCGCGCTCCCACGGGGTGGTTGGCTTACAATCGGCGGTTCCTGCGTCATCCAGGTCGATGCAATGCGGATTTACATGCAAACCATGCCGGCGGCGGGCGGTGAAGCCCCCCGCTATGTCCAGATCACGCTCGAGCAGGATCTGCTCGGCGGCTGGACCCTCTACCGCGAGAGCGGCACGCAGGGCGGCAAGGCCACGCTGAAGCGCGACATCTACCTGGAGCGCGATGCCGCGCTGGCCGCGTTCGAAAAGGCCCGCGACGCCCAGATCAAGAAAGGTTTCAAAGTCATGTTCAGCCAGGGACAGGAGTCGGCGCATGGCCGCTGACGTACCGCGCAACGACCGTTTCCTCCGCGCCCTCCGCCGCGAGCCGACCGACACCACGCCCCTGTGGGTGATGCGCCAGGCAGGCCGCTACCTGCCGGAGTACCGCGCCACGCGCGGAAAGGCCGGCAGCTTCATGGGCCTGGCCACGAACCCCGAGTTCGCATGCGAAGTCACCCTGCAGCCGCTGGCGCGTTTCGACCTCGATGCGGCCATCCTGTTCTCCGACATCCTCACCATCCCCGACGCGATGGGCCTGGGCCTGTCGTTCGAGGCCGGCGAGGGCCCGCGCTTCGCCCGGCCCGTGCGCGATGCCGCCGCCATCCACGCGCTGGCCGTGCCCGACATGGACGGCGAGCTGCGCTATGTCATGGACGCGGTGCGCCTCATCCGCAAGGAGCTGGGCGGCCGCGTGCCGCTCATCGGTTTCTCCGGCAGCCCGTGGACGCTCGCCTGCTACATGGTCGAGGGCCAGGGCTCGCGTGATTTCGCGCGGGTGAAGGCCATGGCGTGGAGCGAGCCCGCGCTTGCGCACGCGCTGCTCGATACGCTGGCGCGCGCGGTGGCCGCCTACCTCGTCGCGCAGGCGCACGCAGGCGCGCAGGCGCTGATGGTGTTCGATACCTGGGGCGGCCTGCTGGGCCCTGCCCCGTTCCGCGAGTTCTCGCTGCGCTACATGGCGCAGGTGGTCGCCACGGTGAAGGCCGACCCGGCCTGCCGAGGCATCCCGGTCATCCTGTTCTCCAAGGGCGCCAACGGTCAGCTCGAAGCGTTGGCCGACACGGGCTGCGATGGCCTGGGCGTGGACTGGACCATCGGCATCGGCGAGGCACGCCAGCGCGTGGGCCACCAGGTGGCGCTACAAGGCAACCTCGACCCGGCGGTGCTGCGCGCCACGCCTGCCATCGTCGAACGCGAGGCGCGCGCGGTGCTCGATGCGTTCGGCAACCACCCCGGCCACGTGTTCAACCTCGGCCACGGCATCACGCCGGAAGTGGACCCGGATAACGTCAAGGTGCTGGTCGATACCGTGCACGCGCACGGCCGCAAGATCCGCGCAGCCTGATACCAACGCCATGTAGGAGCGCACTTCGTGCGCGACATCTTTCGCCCAAACGCCACAGGCCCTGGGGCCTTGTCGCGAAAGCTGTCGCCCGCGAGCGGGCTCCTACAAAAGCTGTTGCAAGTCCTGGCTCAGAACCGGTTCGGGCCTGCGATGTGGCACTTGCCCAGTTCGGTGCGCGCGGCCATGGCACCGGCCTGGTCGCCGGCCTGCATGCGCATCTCGTAGATCGTCTGCTGGTTGCGGGCGCACAGGCTGCCCGACTTGGGGCCCATCTCGAACGATTGCTTCGCCAGCTTCTCGGCCGAGGCGAAATCCTGCTTGCGCACCGCGATCTCGGCGCGGTCCTGGATGAGCTCGGGCGCCTCGGGCGCGAGCTTCAGGGCCTGCTGGAGCTTGGCGTCGGCGTCGTCGTACTTGCCGGCGCGCTCGTCGTCCATGGCGGCCTTCTCGAGGCCTTGCACGCCCGGATCGCGCAGCGGGGCCACTTCGATGGCCGATTTCTCGCGCTCACCCGCGGCGCGGATCTGCGCCACGATGTCGTAGGCGGGCGGGCTGGGGCGGGTGGCCTGCGGCGGAGCGGGCTGGCTGCAGGCGGCGACGAGGGCGGCGGCGGTGATGGCGCAATAGCGAAGACGAAGCATGGTTAATCCGTGGGATTACTAGGGACGGGCGGCTGGGCCGGCTGTTGCTGACCGTTGTCGCCGCCGCCGAACATACCCTTGAATTGCTGCCAGAAACAGCCCTGCTCTTGTTCAGGCACGTAGCCGGAGATGAACGGGAACTGCCGCGCGCCCTCGCACGAGGGGTCGGTGCGCTTGCCGGTTCGGGTGTTCATCCACGCCATCTCCAGGCCATCGCCCGGCTGCGCCGACAGCGGCGTGGTGGGCAGTTTGCGGAACAGTTCCTGCCACACGCGCATGCTGCCCGTGGCGCCGTAGAGGCCCGAGGGCTTGTTGTCGTCGCGGCCCATCCACACCACCGCGAGGTGTTCGCCCGTGAAGCCGGCGAACCAGCTATCGCGGTTGCTGTCGCTGGTGCCGGTCTTGCCGGCCGCGTGCAGCGCACCGAGGCTGGAATTGCCGATGGCGGCGGCGGTGCCGCTCGTGACCACCTGCTGCATGGCCCACTTGGTGAGCCGGGCGGCTTCCTGGTATTCGCCCTCGCCCACCTTCACGTCGTAGCGCTTGATGGCCTGGCCCTTGTTATCCATGACCCCACGCACGGCCACCAGCGGCAGCGCGTGGCCATCGGCGGCGATGTACTCGTAGAGTTGCGCCACCTGCAGCGGCGACAGATCGATGGCGCCCAGCAACAGCGACGGGCTGGGGTTCACGTTCTCGAGCCCGAACGACTCAAGGAACCCCTTGATGCGCGGGATGCCCACCTGCATGCCCAGGTTCACCGTGGCCAGGTTCCACGAGTGCACCAGCGCATCGAGCATGGGCACCTGGCCGTGGATTTCGCGGTCGTCGTTCTGCGGGGTCCACGGCTTGCCATCGGGCTGGCGCATGTTGATCGGCGAATCGTCGACGATGGACGCGAGCGACCATTTCGACGGCTGCGCCAGCGCCACGAGGTATACCAGCGGCTTCACCAGCGAGCCAATGGAGCGCCGCGCATCTAGCGCGCGGTTGAACCCCTGCTCGCCCGGGTCGCGCGAGCCGACCACGGCCAGCACGCTGCCGTCGGCGACGTCGGTGACCACCGCCGCGGCCTGCGCCGCCGCACCGCGCTTGCCCAGGGCCTTCGTGGTGGTGAGGATCGCCTGCTCGGTGTAGAGCTGCGCGGCGGGGTCGAGCGTGGTGAAGATGCTGAGGCTGCCGTCGCGCAGCGCCTGCTCGTCGAAGTCGGCCAGGATCTGCGAGCGCACCAGCTGCATGAACGCCGGGAAGCGGTTGTGCGGCAGCTGCGCGTTGCCCGCGATGCCCAGCGGCGTGGCCTGCGCGGCCTTGACCTCGGCCGCGGTGAGCAGGCCCGTATCGCTGAACTGCTGCAGCACCAGGTTGCGTCGCTGCAGCGCGCGCTCGGGGTAGCGCCGCGGATCGTAGTAGCTCGGGCCCTTTACCAGGCCGATGAGGAGGGCGATCTCCTGCGGGCGCAGGTCTTCCATGCGGCGCCCGAAGAAGAACTCGGCGCCGGCCGCGAAGCCATGTACCGCCTGGTTGCCCTGCTGGCCGAGGAACACCTCGTTGACATAAGCCTCGAGGATGCGGTGCTTGGAGTAATGCGCCTCCATGAGCAACGACAGGATGGCCTCGTTCACCTTGCGCAGGTAGTTCTGGCTGCGGTCGAGGAAGAGGTTGCGCACCAGCTGCTGCGTGAGCGTGGAGCCGCCCTGCACGGTGTGGCCCGCGCGCAGGTTGGCGAACATGGCGCGTGCGATGGCCGAGAAATCAAGGCCGATATGGTGGTTGAAGTCGCGGTCCTCGACGGCCTGCAGGCCCTGCACCAGCAACGGCGGCACGTTCTCGAGGCGCACGATGCGGCGCTCCTCCTGCTCGGCGCCGTAGAACGTGGCGATGCGGGCGGGGTCGAGGTGGATGGCCTTGATCGGCTTGCCGTTCACGTCGTCGACCACGGACGCCACTTCGCCACCGGCCAGCGTGACACGCAGGCGGTGCGAGAGTTCGCCACCGTCGGGGCCCGAATACCCCCGCGAGTTGATGATGAACCGCGAGCCGTTCTTCGAGTAGCTACCCTGCACCTTGCCACCGGCATCGACGGTGTAGCCCGCGAACGTGAGCTCGAGCTCCAGCGTGGCCGGCGTCATGGCGCGGCCGGGCTCCAGCAGCAGGGGGCGCGCGTAGACGCGCGTCGGCACCGCGAACACGAGGTCGGTGAAGCGATCCTGCAGCCGCGAGTTGAGGATGAGCGTGTACGGCAGCAGGAACCCGAACAGCAGGCCCATCACTAGCCAGAAGGGAATGCGCAGCCAGGGCCAGCTGGCGCGCAGGAGGGAGCCTAGACGGTGGAGGAAAGCCAACGCGGGGAGGTCCTGGGGAGAATGACGTGGTGGGATGATAGGGGCATGCGCCCGGCGGGCATCTGAACGAACGCTGGCAAAGCCATGGCTAGGCGGGCGTGCGCCACGTGGCGGGCTCCGGGCGGAACGGGCGCGGATGCACGCCAAGCACCGCCTCGAGCTCGGCGTTATCGGCGACCAGGTCGCTATCCAGCCGCTGCAGGGCGCCGCGCAGCTCGGGCCGCAGCGCGGCCGCCAGGGCCAGCGCCACCCGTGGCACGGGGGCCGGCAGCGTGGCGACACCCATGCTGCGGCGGGCGCGGCGGAACATCTCGCCGGCGCTGAGACGGTCACCGCCGCCGATCGGGAAGGTCTTGCCCCGGGCACGCGCGTTGCCCAGCGCGGCGACGAAGGCGGCGGCGATGTCATCGGCATGCACCGGTTGCCGCTGGCCGCGGGCCGCGGGCAAAGGGAACACCCGGCGGCGGATGGCGGCCTGCACGATCGGCGTGATGCTGCGATCCATCCCCGCCCCGTACACCAGGGTTGGGCGAAAGATCGTCCACGGCATGCCCCACGAGGCGCAGGTGGTGGCGAGGCGGGTCTCGGCGTCACGCAGGCGCCGGCTGAGTTCCCGCTCGTGCGGCACGTCGGAGTCGCGCTTGCTTTCCGCGCTCATCGACGAGGTGGCGATGATATGTGGCCGCCCATCAAGCCGGGTCGTGGCCAGCCAGGTGGCCAGGTGGTCGAGCGGCCCCGCCGAGAGGATGGCGGTGACCGGCGGTAGCGCAGGCATGGCGTCGGGCACGTGCCCGCGCAACCAGCGCGCGTCGTCCGCGGGCGCGGCGCGGCTAAGCCCCACCCATTCGCACCCGATGGCATCCAGGCGCGGGAGCAGGAAACGCCCGATCTGGCTCGACGCACCGATGACCAACACCGTCATGGGGCGTCAGCGACCCGTCGCGATGCGTTCATACGTGGCCTGCAGGCGCGGGTCGTCCGGCGCGTAGCGGCGGGCACGTTCGAGCGCCTGGAACGCCCCCTGGCGATCGCCCTGCGATGCCCGCTGCAAGGCGTTGTCGATGTACGCGCTGCCGAGCTTGTGGCGCAGGTCGCCCTGCGACGCGTCGCCCGGCGCGAGATCGGAAAGCGTGGCGTAGAGGTTCTCGGCGCGGCTGACGTTGCCGTTGGCCACCGCCTGCTGCATCAGTTTCTCGACCTGCGTGGGCAGGGCTTGCAGGCCGGCGCGCGCCGTCGGGTCGTTGCCGTCGATGGCGAGGGCGTTGCGGTAAAGGTCGTACGCGCTGTCGCCCGGGGGATCCATGATGTCGCCACGGGACGCGGCCTGCTGCGCGCGGCGCACCAGCTGCTGCACGCGGGCCTTCTGCTCGGGGCTCACCTCCATGGAGGCCTGCGCCGCGCCGTCGTCACCCGCCACGGGCAACGTGCCGCCGCCCGCGGTGGCCGGCGCACCGCCGGGCTTGCCACCACCCGCGATGCGGGCGCGGGCCGCCGCCAGCTCGGCGGATTTCGGCGCCAGCTTCGCCGCCTGGTCGAGCAGGCGGTTGGCCTGGTCGTCGTCCTCGCTGTCGATGGCGGCGTTGGCTTGCACGATGAGGGCCTGCGCCACCTGGCCCAGGCCCGCTTTCGCGTCCGCGTTATCGGGGTCGGCGGCCAGCGCCGCGCGGAATCGTGCCAGGGCGTTGTCGTCGCCCTCCCCCGTGAAGCGGCCGGCGCGCATGGCTTCGTTGCCCTGCTGCACCAGCGTGGCCACGGCCTGGTCATCCTGCTTGCGGTTCTCGGCCAGCGCCGCGCGCAGCGACGGCAGGTCGCCGTAGCCGGGCACCAGGATGGCGATGCGGTCGACGATGGCATTGGCCTTGGCGCGATCGTTCGCGGCGATGGCCTGGCGGGCCTGGGCGGCCAGCGCGTCGCCCACCTTGTCGAGGCCGCGGGCGGCGACGGCGTTGGTCTTGTCGGCGTCGAGCACGCGACGGTACAGCGGGCCGGCGCCATCGTCGCCATCGAACTTGCCCGCGGCGAACGCCTGCTGGGCCTGGTCGACGAGGGACTCCGTCTGCTTTTGCGGGTTGCGCGCCTGCGACAGGCGCTGGGCGAGTTGCTCGATGTCGTTGCCACCGCCGAGGAGTTCGCGCGCCACGTTGAGGGCCGCCTCGGCCTCGTCGAGGTTGCCGGCATTGAGCGCGGCATCGGCGCGGCTGACCTCGGCCTGGCCAACCCGGCGCAGGCCATCACGGGCCTGGTCGCTATCGGGCTGCTGGTCGCGCGCCTTCTCGAACAGCTCGCGGGCGCTGTCGCCGTTGGTGCCGTCGAGCTTGCCGGCATCGAGCGCCGCGTTGGCCTGGGCCAGCGTGTCGTTGAGTTCGGTGCTGGGCACCATGTTGCGCAGGCGATCCTGCTGCAGGTACAGCGCGGTGGCCACGCCAATGAGCAAAAGTACCAGCAGCGGGATGAGCCAGCCCCGCTTGCGCGGCGGCTGCGGCCGGCGGGCCCGCGGCGGCGGCGTGGCGCCCCCGCGACGTGGCTCGTCGACGACGATGCGCGGCAGCCCGTCGTCCACCGGCGGGGCCGCCGGCTTGTCGAGGTCATCCAGGCGACCGAGCGTGGGCTCGGTGCGTTCGTGGGGGTCGCGGCGTCCGCTCATGGCCATGCGTCGTCCATAGGAGCGGGCCAGCTTAACATTCAGGCGTGAACGGACGTTGAGGCCGTCAGAGCACGACCCGGATGCGGCCGGCCGCCCGCTTGGCCTTGTCCAGGGCTTCGTCCACCGTGGCGGCCCGGGCGAGGGTCACCGCCATGCGCCGGCGCCCGCGCACCTCGGGCTTGCCAAAGATACGGAGCATGGTGCCCGTTTCCGCCAGCGCCTCCGCCACGCCATGGTAGGTGGGCGCGTGGCCCTCGCCCTCCACCAGCACGGCGCACGAGGCGGCCGGCGCGAACAGGTGTATCTCGGGCACGGGCAGGCCGAGGATGGCCCGGGCGTGCAGCGCGAATTCGGAAAGATCCTGCGAGATAAGCGTGACCAGGCCGGTATCGTGGGGGCGTGGGCTCACCTCCGAGAAGATGACCTCGTCGCCGCGGACGAAGAACTCCACGCCGAACACGCCCCAGCCGCCGAGCGCGCTCGTGATGGCATCGGCCTGGCGTTCGGCGGACGCACGCGCGGCATCGCTCATCGGCTGCGGCTGCCACGATTCGCGGTAATCGCCGTCTTCCTGGCGGTGGCCGATGGGCGCGCAGAACGACACGCCATCGCGGTGGCGCACGGTCAGCAAGGTGATCTCATAGTCGAAATCGATGAAGCCCTCGACGATGACGCGCCCCTTGCCGGCACGGCCACCGGATTGCGCGTAGTCCCACGCCTTGCCCGCATCGGCCGGCGTGCGGACCACGCTCTGGCCCTTGCCCGATGAACTCATCACCGGCTTCACCACGCATGGCGTGCCCAGGGCGGCGATCGCCTCGTCAAAGGCCTCGCGTGTGTCGCAGAAGCGGTAGGGCGACGTGGGCAGCCCGAGCTCCTCGGCGGCCAGCCGGCGGATGCCTTCGCGGTCCATCGTGAGCCACGCGGCCTTCGCCGTCGGAATCACCTTCAGGCCCTCCTGTTCCATCGCCACGAGGGTCGGCGTGTGGATCGCCTCGATTTCGGGCACGACGAGGTTGGGCTTTTCTTCCTCGATAAGCGCGCGCAGCGCGGCGCCGTCGAGCATGTCGATGACGTGGCTGCGGTGGGCGACCTGCATGGCCGGGGCGTTCGCGTAACGGTCCACCGCCACCACCTCCACGGCGAACCGCTGCAGTTCGATCGCCACCTCCTTGCCGAGCTCGCCGGAGCCAAGCAGGAGCACCTTCAGGGCGGTGGGGGTGCGGGGCGTGCCGAAGGTATGCATGGGAGGCGGGTCCAGGGTGGGAAAGCGCCCATTCTAGCGGGCCGGGCACCCAACGAATGGGGGGCTTGACTCGGGCCGCGAACGTGGTGTTATGCAGCTGTCCCCGACAATCCGGAAGTACGCCCATGAGACGCTCACGCGCTGTTCTCGCCGTACTGCTGTGCCTGGCCCCGGCGTGCGCGCTGGCCACGGAAACCTGGATGACCGTCATGCTCGACGGCCGCAAGGTGGGCAAGCTGAAAATCGACCGCGAGGTGGCCCAGGACAAGGTCACCACCTCGCAGGTGCTCGATTTCCGGCTCACCCGGATCAAGACCCCGCTGGCCATGCGCACCGAGATCCAGTCGGTCGAGTCCGCCGCGGGCGTGCCGCTGGGCTTTTTCGCGAAGTCGTCGATGTCGTCGCAGGAAAACCTGGTGGAAGGCGAGCGGCGCGACGACGGCGCGTTCCAGGTCGCCAACACGGTAGGCGGCCAGTCGCGGGTGAACCTGCTGATCTGGCCTACCGGCGCCGCCATGGTCGAAGGCCAGCGGCTCAACATGGTACGGCGGGGATTCAAGCCCGGCACCACGTACCAGACACGGAATTTCGATCCGCAGAAGCAGCAGGTGGCCACCGTCGACGTGGTCGTCATCGGCGACGAGACAGTGGACCTGCCGCAGGGCCGCGAAACCCTGCACCACCTGCGGCAGAGCCTTGCCGGCGCCAACGGCAGCCAGTACGTCGATACCTGGGTGGACGACAACGGCAATGTGCGCCGTGGCATCGCGCCCTTGCTTGGCTTCCACATGGAAATGGCCGCCTGCGACCAGGCGTGTGCCAACGCACCGGACCAAGATGTCGACCTTCTCCGCGCGGCGATGGTGGAATCGCCCCGCCCCATGGTGTCCAGCATGCGCGTGGCGCCCGTGCGCTACCTCATCACCGTGCGTGGCGACCGGCCTAACCCGTTCATCGAAACCGACGAGCAGCATGTGCACCCGCTGGGCGATGGGCTTTACCAGATCGATGTCGGCTTCGCGGTACCCGACAGCACCGAGGCCGGCCCGGGTGTCGACGACACCGCGGCCAATCCATGGGTGCAATCCGAATCACCCGAGGTCATCGCGATGGCGCGACGCATCGTCGGCGATGCCGCGAGCGACCTGCAACGCATGCGCCGGCTGCGCTCCTATCTTTCCGATTACATCTCGGAAAAGGGACTGGACGTGGGCTACGCCTCCGCGCTGGAAACCATGCACACGCGCCGCGGCGATTGCACCGAGCATGCCGTGTTGCTCACGGCGCTGGCACGTGCGCTGGGCATCCCGGCACGGGTCGTCACGGGCATCGTTTACGTGGACCGGTACGGTGGCGCGGCTCGCGTCTTCGTGCCCCATGCATGGACCCAGGCCTGGATCCAGAATCGTTGGGTGAGTTTTGATTCCGCCCAGCGCCGCTTCGATTCCACGCACATCGCGCTTGGCGTGGGCAGTGGCGACCCGTGGCGGTTCTTCCACTCCATGAGCGTGCTGGGCAGCCTGCGGATCGAAAGGGCCACGGCGGCGTCCTCGCTCATGGACATGCCTGCACCGAGTTCAGAGATGAGCCCCTTCGCCGGCCAGGCTGGCGGCAAGGGTGGCGGCGGTTGAGCGCTGCTACTCGCGCTGGGCTGAGATGTTTCGCAGTGACATCGCGGCAGCCACCCAGCCGGCCATGAACGCTACGCCGCCCAGCGGCGTGATCGCGCCCGTCCAGCGCGGCGCACCCAGGGCTAGCGCGTAAAGGCTGCCCGAGAACAGCACGATGCCGACGCCGAACAGCGTGAGCGCCACGCGGCGTGCGCGGCCAGCGGGCAACCCCATGATGCCTGCGAACAACGCCAGCGCGTGCCAGAAGTGGTACTCGACAGCGGTGTGCCACACGGCGAGCGCGGTATCGTCGACCTTGCCACGCAGCGCGTGCGCGCCGAAGGCGCCGAACGCGACGGCGGTGGCGCCGGCAAAGCCGGCGAGGAACGCGGTGGGGCGGCTGACAGGTTGTCGCATGAAGGGGTTTCCGGTGGTGGCCATGCCGTGCGCCCGGCATGGGTGGCGTATGCTTCGGCGGTTCGCCTCCGGAGTGTCGCATGAAGCTGTTTCGTAGCCGCCGGGTGTTCCTGGCCCTGCTCGCCCTCGCCGCCCTGCTGCCCCTGGCCGCCTGCCAGCGCGAGGCGCAGCCGGCGTGGCGGCTCAACGACGTGGCCGGCCACCTGCCCGACCTCGACTTTCGCCTCACCGACGATAACGGCAAGCCCGTCACCGGCGCCGATTACCGCGGCAAGGTGGCCATCATGTATTTCGGCTACACGCACTGCCCCGATGTGTGCCCGCTCACGCTCACCCAGCTGCACGTGGTGCTCGACCGCCTTGGCGCGCCGGCCGACAAGGTCCGCATCCTCTTCGTCAGCGTCGACCCGGCGCGCGATACGCCGGCCATCATGCACACCTATGTCAATGCGTTCGACAAGCGCGCCGTTGGCCTCGTCGGCTCCCAGGCCGACGTGGAGGCGCTGGCCAAGCGTTACCGCTCGGCGTTCACGCGCGAGCCCGATCGCGGCGACGGCAACTACGAGGTGAGCCACAGCTCGGCCATCTACATCTTCGACGGCAAGGGGAAGGCCCGCCTGCTCGCCACGCCATCCGCCTCGCAGGACGACATCGTCCACGACCTGCACCTGCTGACGTCCCTGGAGCCCTGATGACGCGCACCCTCTTCCTCGCCGCCCTGCTCGCCACGGGCGCCGCGCACGCCGCCGAGCCCACCGCCATCAAGGCCAGAGGCGCATGGATCCGCGTGCTACCCGGCGGCCTGCCAGCCGGTGGTTATGTCACGCTGCAGAACACCTCGGCCGAGGGCCTCGCCATCACGGGTGCCGAAAGCGCCGACTACGGCGACGCCATGATCCACAAGAGCAGCACCGAGACCGGCATGGGCCGCATGGAGATGGTCGACAAGGTCGCCGTGCCGGCCAACGGCACGGTCGCGTTCTCGCCCGGCGGCTTCCACGTCATGCTCATGCAGCCGAAGCACCCGGTGAACCCGGGCGACAAGGTGGTGGTGACGTTCGAGCTTTCCGACGGCAGCAAGCTGCCGGTCACCTTTGTCGCGAAGCCGGCGAACGCCACCGGGCCCTAGTGCTCCATTTGTAGGAGCCCACTGCGTGGGCGATGCCTTTCGCGACAAAGCAACAGGCCCTGCAACGCCACGCGAAAAGATGTCGCCCACAGGGTGGGCTCCTACCTACTTCGTCAGGAAATCGCCCGGCACGTCGTGCACCGTGATCTCCTCCCGGTACAGCTCCTCCACCTGCGCCGTCGGCGGCCCGTCATGCAGCCAGGCCTCGAGCTGGTCGAGCGCCGTGGCATCGCCGTAGGCGACTACCTCGACGCTGCCGTCGATCATGTTGCGCGCATGGCCGGTGAGCTTAAGCCCCACGGCCTGCTCGCGGGTGCTGGCCCGGAAGAACACGCCCTGCACCCGGCCCCTCACGACGAATCGCGCGGCGTTCATGTCATTTCCCCTGGCCGATGGCCTGGCCGAGCTTGGCGGCATCCACGGGGCCGACGAAGCGCTTGGCGACGTGGCCATCCGGTGCGATGAGGTAGGTGGTGGGCAGGCCCTTCGGGCTGTCGAAATCCTTGGGCGGCGCCATGACGTCGACCTGCGCGATGGGGTACACCACCGGGTGCTTGGCGACGAACGCCTGGATGTCCTTCGCCTCGCTGTCCTCGAAGGCAAGGCCGATGGCCGTGACGTCCTTGCGCGACTTCACGAAGTTCGAGATATCCGGCATTTCCTTGATGCAGGGCACGCACCACGTGGCCCAGTAGTTGACGATGACCCACTTGCCGCGCTGCGCGGCCAGGTCGAACGGCTTGCCGTCGAGGGTTTTCACTTTCAGTTCGGGCGTGGTGGTGGACGCCATGGCGGGCACGGCGACGGCGAGCGCCAGGGCGGTGATGAGACGCGACATCATGGGGAAGCATCCTCGATGGGGGCGATGGGGGGAGGGAACAGCGTATCGAGCCGCGCGCCCAGGGTGGCGTCGAGCGCCGCGGCCAGCTGGTCGAGCAGCACGAGCAGGCTGGCCGGCAGGCGGATGCCCAGCCGTTCCACCTGCTGGCGTGGGTGCAGCGGAAGCCGGTAATGGGTGCAACGGTACACACGCAGCAGCTCGGTGGCATCGAGGCTGCGGCTCAGCAGCCAGCCGCCGGCCTCGCCGCGCTGGATCATGTCGGCCTTTTGCAGGTCCTCGAAATAGCCCGCGATGGCGTTGGACGGCAGGTAGGGCTCGCCCACGCGGACGCTGGCCGGGTCGACGCTATCGCCCGTGCGCTGCGCCTCGACGAAATACTGCAACACCACCAGCAGGCCGATGAACTCAGCGCCCTCGGGCAGGGCATCGTGCGGGCGCGTGTACTCGAAGGCCGAAATGGACGCGGCGATGGACGCGCCGAGGATCACGATGATCCACGACAGGTAGATCCACAGCAGGAAGATGGGGATGGCCGCGAGCGCCCCGTAGATCTCCTCGTAGGTAGGCGCATGGCGGATGAACTCGGTGAAGCCCCAGCGCGCGATCTCGAAGAGGATGGCGCTGAGCAACGCGCCGATGGCCGCGTGCCGCCACGACACGCGGCGGTTCGGCACCATGGTGTACATGAGCACCAGGGTAACGAACGTGATGACGAACGGCAGCAGGTTCAGCAGGCCGCCCTGCGTGGCGAGCTGGTCGGCGGCCTCGTGCAGCATGGGCAACGCGGTGAGGTACGACGAGGCGACGAGGCCGCCCACCACCAGGATGGGGCCGAGCGTGAGCGCCGCCCAGTACAACAGCAGCCGCGATGTCCAGCCGCGCGGCTTGCGCACGCGCCAGATGCGGTTGAGGCGATCCTCGATGCTCACCATCATCGACACGGCGCTGAACAGCATCACCAGGATGGAAATGCCGGTGAGCTGGCTGGCCTTGTCGGCGAACGCGAGCATGTATTCCTGGATCTTGATGCCCGTGGCGGGGACGAAGTTCTGGAACGCGTAGTTGGCCAGGCTGCCGCGCCACTCGGCGAACACCGGGAACGCCGACAGGATGGCGAACACCGCCACGGTGAGCGGCACCAGCGACACCAGGGTGGTGTACGACAGGGCACCGGCCGTTTCGAAGCACTTGTCGTCGACGAAGCGCAGCCAGGTGAAGCGGGTGAAGCTCAGGGCGCGGTCGCGATCGAAGCGCAGCGGCATGGGCATCCTTCGTTGGTGCCAGGCAATTGGGCACGTGCTCGTGGTTCTGCGAGACTAGGGCCTTCCACAAGGCGCCCGTCCATGTCTCACGACATCCTCGTACTCTACTACAGCCGCCATGGCCACACGGCCCAGCTTGCCCGCCTCGTCGCCCGCGGCATCGAGGAAGTGCCCGGCATGCGTGCCCGCCTGCGCCAGGTGCCACCCGTGGCGCCAGCCACCGAAACCGCCATGCCGCCCGAGCCGGAAGAAGGCGCGCCCTATGTCACGCGCGCCGACCTTACCGAATGCGTGGGCCTGGCGATGGGCAGCCCCACCCGCTTCGGCAACATGGCCGCGCCGCTCAAGCATTTCCTCGACACCACCGGCGCGGAATGGGCCTCCGGCGCGCTCGCCGGCAAGCCCGCCGCCCTGTTCACCTCCACCAGCACCATGCACGGCGGGCAGGAATCCACCCTGCTCACCATGGCCCTGCCCCTGCTCCACCACGGCATGTTGATCGTGGGCATCCCTTACACCGAGCCGCTGCTTTCGACGACCACCTCGGGCGGCACGCCTTACGGCGCCAGCCATGTGGCCGGGCCCAAGGGCGAGAACGCCATCACGGCCGACGAACGCGAGCTGGCCCGCGCACTGGGCAAGCGCCTCGCGGACATCGCGCGCCGCCTGGGTACCCCCGCATGACGGCACGGCCCACGGGCCTGCAGAAAGCCGGGCTATACGCATGGGCGGCGCTGCTCGGCGTGCAGCTGCTGTGGTACACGATGTACCCGCCGGTTTCGATCCCGGCATGGGTGGCGCTGCTGATCACCGTGCCGCCCCTGCTCCTGCCGTTGCTGGCATTGCGCAACATCACCCGCGCGCTGCTGTGGGTGGGCATCCTGGCGCTGTTCTATTTCTGCCACGGGGTGGCCGAGGCCTGGAGTTCCACCGGCGACCGCTGGCTCGCGTTCGTGGAACTCGCGTTGTGCCTGCTGCTTATTGGTACGCTTGGCGCCGGGGTGCGCAAACGATAGAGGGTTCCACGATGGGCTTCCTGCAGGACGCGCCGCGCCTGGCGCATCCGTTCCGCGACGACCGCGTGCTCGATGCATGGCTTGGCCATGCGTTGCCGGTGGACCGGCTGGCCGACAGCGCGGCCGACCTCGATGCGCTGGGCGACTATGCGCTCGATGCGTACGACCGCCGCATGCGCACGCCGCGCACGGAACCCGTGCTCACGCAGTGGGATGCCTGGGGTGCCCGTGTCGATCGCATCGCCCTGACGTCTGCATGGGAAGAAGGTGCCGACATCACGACCCGCCACGCGGTGCTCGCCGCGGGCCATGGCGAGTCGCCCTGGTCGCGCGTGGAAACCTTTGCCCGGGTGTACCTCTACCACCCGGCCAGCGAGTTCTACTGCTGCCCCCTGGCGATGACCGATGGCGCCGCGACGGCCTTGAAAGCCTCCGGCAACCGGGAACTGATCGACCGCGCCCTGCCCCACTTCCTCAGCCGCGACGCCGCCACGTTCTGGCTTTCGGGCCAGTGGATGACGGAAACGCCGGGCGGCTCGGACGTGGGGCGCACCGAAACCGTGGCCCGCCGCGACGCGCGCGGGCAGTGGCGCCTGTATGGCCGCAAGTGGTTCAGCTCGGCCGTGGTGGGCGAAGCCGCGCTGGCGCTGGCCCGCCCCGAGGGCGCGGGCCCCGGCACGTCGGCGCTCGCGCTGTTCTACGTCGAAACGAAAGACGAGGAAGGCCGCTGGCAGGGCCTCACCATCGACCGCCTGAAGAAGAAGCTGGGCACGCATGAGCTGCCGACCGCCGAGGTCACGCTCGACGGCGTGCCGGCCACGCCGGTGGGCCCACTGGAGCATGGCGTGCGCCAGGTGGCGCCCATGCTCAATGTCACCCGCACGTGGAACGCCGTGTGCGCCGTGGCAACGATGGCGCGCGCCATCGCACTGGCACGCGATTACGCCACGCGGCGCACGGCGTTCGGCGCGCGGCTCATCGACCAGCCGTTGCACGCACGCACCCTGGCGAACATGCAGGCCGAGTACGAAGGTGCGTTCTCGCTGGCCTTCCATGTCGCGGAACTGCTGGGTCACGTGGAACGCGGCGCGGCGGATGCGCACGGCGCCGCGCTGCTGCGCCTGCTGACGCCGCTGGCCAAGCTATGGACGGCGAAGGCATCGATCCGCATCGCCTCCGAAGCCCTGGAATGTTTCGGCGGTGCCGGCTACATCGAAGACACGGGGTTGCCACAACTGCTGCGCGATGCGCAGGTGTACGCGATATGGGAGGGCACCACCAACGTGCTTTCGCTCGACATGCTGCGCGCGCTGGGGGCCAGTGGCCTTGCACCGCTGCGTGCCGCGGTGGCAAACCTCGTGCCGGCTGGCGCGCCCGAGCTCGCCACGATCAACGCCACCCTGGACACCACCGAATCCCTGCTCGGCGACGTGGTTGGCGACCGTGCCGCGCTGGAAGCCAGTGCGCGCGCCATCGCCTTCACCCTCGCCCGGTGCATGGCCGGTGCCCTGCTGGTGCGCTCGGCCTCGTGGGGCGAGGCCGCCGGCGACGGGCGCCCCGCCGCGGCATGCCGCCGCTTCTTCGCGCGCGGCCTTGACCGCCTGGCGCTGCCGGCCAACGACGAGGACACCCTGCTGGCCACGGGGCAGCCCGCGACCTGAGGGGCCGGGGGCGCTAGACTAGGCGCCCCCCGATCCATGCCATCAGGTCAGCCCATGCAGCATCTCACCATCGTCACCACCGGCGGCACCATCGACAAGATCTACTTCGACGACAAGTCGGATTACCAGATCGGTGCGCCGCAGATCGGTGAGATCCTGGCCCAGCTGGGCGTCGCGTTCCGCTTCGACGTGATCCCCATCCTGCGCAAGGACAGCCTGCACGTGACCGACGAGGACCGCGCCCTGGTCCGCAGCACCATCGAGGCGCAGCCGCACCGCCACGTGCTGGTCACCCACGGCACCGACACCATGGTGGAGACCGCCGCCATCCTCGACGGCATCCCCGGCAAGGTCATCGTGCTGACCGGCGCGCTGAACCCGGCGCGCTTCCAGGGTTCCGACGCGGTGTTCAACGTGGGCTGTGCGGTGGGCGCGGTGCAGACGCTGGCCGATGGCGTGTACATCGCCATGAACGGCCGCGTGTGGGACCCGAAGAAAGTGCGCAAGAACCGCGACGCCAACCGCTTCGAAGCCGTCTAGGGCCTGCCCTGCGCCACCGCGTCGAGCGTGGCGCCCGCATCGAGCAAGCCGGCGCCGCAGCCCTTCGGGCAACGTGCCGGCCGCGCATTGTCGACGAGGTGGCGCGCCACCTCGTCCACGCCAAGGTCGGGGTCGAGCGAGCGCATGAGCGCCACCGTGCCGCTGACCAGCGGCGCCGCCATGGACGTGCCCGCCATGTAGCGGAAGACGCTGCGCCAGGGCGTGCGGCTGCCCTGGTCCACCGCCGAGATGAGGTCGTCGATGCGCTGGCGCGCGAGCGCACCGCCCGGGGCCGCGAGCGTCACCCCTGCCCCGTGGTTCGAATACCACGCCTGCCCAGCGCGGCGATCGAGCGCACCGACCGCGACCACGCCCGGGCAGTTGCCCGGCGCGAACGTGGTGGCGGCGACCGATTCGTTACCCGCCGCGGCGACGACCACCGAACCGCGTGCCCTGGCCTGCGCGATGGCATCACCCAGCGCGGCACCACACGCACCCTCCAGGCCCAGGCTGAGGTTGATGGCGTCGGCGCGGCGCGACGCCGCCGGCACGCCCGGCACGTGGCCACCGGACGCCCAGGCGATGGCGTCGATGATGTCGGACAGGCGGCCACCGCACGCGGCGAGCACGCGCACGGGCATGAGCTTCGCCTCCGGCGCCACGCCCACGATGCCCAACTGGTTGCCACGCCGTGCGACGGCAAGGCCCGCCACGTGCGTGCCATGCCACGTCGACGGCGCGGCCGCGCGGCGCCGCCCACATTCGCCCGGATCCTCCCAGTCGCCCTCGTCGCGCGGATCGGCGTCGCGGCCATCGCCGTCACGCGCGCGGTCGGCGTCGCTGACGAAGTCGTAACCCGGCACCTGCTGGCCGTCGAGCTCGGGATGCGCCGTGATGCCGGAATCGAGCACGGCGACGAGGGCACCCGCGCCCCGCGTGCGTGCCCACGCCACGTTCGCGTCAATGCCCGCGCGGGCATCGTGCAACGACCACTGACGCGGGTAGAGCGGATCGGGCAGCGCGAAGGGCCGCGCCATGCGATCCTCCTCGACGCTGACGACGCCGGGCAGGCGCACGAAATGCGCGGGGTTGCCATCGTCGACGTCGAACAGCTGCGCGCCGGTCGCCAGCGTGGCGACGTGGCGCGGCTGGCCGGGATCGACGAGGCGAGCCGCGCGGCGTGCGCGCGCGGATGGCGCCGGCGGCGTGGAGGCGACACGCGCGGCCTCCGCCGAGGCCTGGTCGGCGAAGCGCACGATGAAGCGCGTGGCCGCGGGTGCGGGCATGGCGGCGAGAAGAAGAAAACAGGGAACGAGGTAACGCATGGCGAGGTGCCCTCCGTGGTGGGTGGACCACCCACGTTAGGCACATCGCAAGCATGGGCCTATGGCCGGCGGCTGAAAAACCTGTAGGCCTAAGCCGCGCCCTACGACATCGGTTCATTCGCGTTAGCGAATGAACCGGTCAAAGAGCATCGCTTGCAAGCAAGCTCCTACCACGGCGTGGAAAAAGGAAAGGGCCAGGACAAGCCTGGCCCCCTCCCCGGGAGTACTGCATTGGCGCGTTCGCTTACGGCGTCCAGGTCGCCTTGAGCGAGACACCCGAGAACGACGAGTAACCACGCATCTTCACGTAGTAGGTACCGGCCTGGGTCGTGGCGAAACTGCACGACTCGGCGTTGCCGGTCTTGTACGGGCGGCAGTTGTAGCTCGAGGTGGTCGGGGCCGAACCGAACTTCACGTAGAGGTCGGCATCACCGGAACCACCGCTCGTGGCGATGACCAGGTTCTTGGCGCCAGCCGCCACCGTGACGGTGTAGCTCAGCTCCTGATTCGCCGAGCCGGTGAGGCCCGTCTTCGCGGTTCCGTTCTTCAGCGCACTGGCGCTGCCGCCATCACCGCCACCGCCGGTGGAGCAGGTGACACCCACCTTGGTGAACGCCGCGGCGACATCCGTGGCCGAATAGCCGAGGTCGGTGGCCGCGCTGGCGACGCCGCACGAACCGGAGTTGAAGTCCGACGTGGCCGTCCAGTACACGCCGTTGGCGCGGGCGAAGGCCTTGAACGCCTTCACGGTATCCCAGCCACTGGTCTTGGCCAGCAGGCAGAACGCCTTGTTGTAGACGCCCGACGAGTAATGCACGTCGAGGCCACTGGTGTAGTCCGAGGCATTGCCGATCGAACCGCCATCCTTCGGCGGATCGCACATGTAACGCAGCGCGTCGCCGATGCCAGCGCTGCTCTTGACGATGTCGGCGCCGACGAGGAAGTCGTTCGAGCCACGGTCGAAGTACTCGGCCGCTTCACCGGCGATATCGGAATAGGCTTCGTTCATGCCGCCCGACTGGCCGTCGTATTCCAGGCCCGAATGCTGCTCGGTGTAGCCGTGGCTGATTTCATGCGACGTCACGTCCAGCGCCACCAGCGGGTAGAACGTGCTGGCGCCATCGCCGAAGGTCATCGAGCTGCCGTCCCAGAACGCGTTCTCGTAGCTGGAGCCGTAGTGCACCTTCATGATCAGCACCTGGTTCAGCGGCGGCGCGCCCGTGTACGAGTTGTACATGTCATGCACCACGCCACCGAAGTGGTGGGCGTCGTTGATGGGGCCGTAAGCGCCGTTCACCGCGTCGCCACTGGAGGTGGGACAGGTGAAGCTCCACAGCGTGCCGCTGCCGGAGGTCGCCTTCTTCATGTTGTACGTTTTCACGTTGCTGTTCTGCATCGTGCAGGTGGTGCCCGACTGCGTGACGCTCAGCGCCGGCTTGCCGCCCGCGCCCCACGTGTACTGGCCGGTCTTGCCGTTGCCGCCCGGGCCGGTGGCGTCGGCGTAGGTCAGGCCTTCCCACTGCTTGATCACTTCGCCGGTGTTGGCGTCGACGATGGCGGTGGGGCGCGTCGGGTGGTCACCGCCGCTGAAGAACGAGGTGAGGTAAACAAGGCGGGCGGGCGCGCCGTCCACCGGGTAGACGTAGAGATCGGCCTTCGGGTTCTCCGGCTTCACGGTGGCGACGCCACGCAGGGTCTTGCCCTGCTTCGTGAGCACGGCCACCGCGGCGGCCTGGTCGAGCTTCGGCGACACCGAGGCGATATCCACCTGCAGGTCGGAGGCGACGACGCCGTTGGCGACCAGCGCGTTGCCCTGCGCATCCTGCTCCACGGCGATGCTGCGGCCATAGACCGGCACGCCCTTGAAGGTCTGTTGCATGCGTACGGTCTGCGTGCCCTTCACCGTGGGCAGCGCGTTCTTCGCCACGAAGGCGTTATCGGCCGTGAGGCCCAGCTTGGTGGCCAGCTGGTTGGCCGGCGCGGCGCCGAGGTTCTGCGCGCGCAGCGCCTGCTCGGTGGCCGCCGAGGCAGCCGACGTGGCGACGATGCCGACGGCGGCCGCCAGCAGTTTCAAACGAACATGATGTGCCATTTACGTTCCTCCTCCGGGAATGGGCAACACGAGGCCGTTGCGGCCGTGAAGGACCACATTCCGAACGATGATGATTTCGCGCCGCAGCGCGAATGCCCGTGTGACTTCCGAATCCCCCCAGACCGAAAGTCCTTGCCAACCTATCGCAAGAACTGGCGAGCGCCTACCTAGGGGTTTCCCTAGGTCGCGAAAAAACGCGATGCTACGCACGAAACCGAAGGGGAACCCGCATGGCCACCGGCACGCTCGATATCGACACCGACCTTGCGCAACGCACGCCCGTGGTCACGGCGTCGTTCCGGCTCACGTCCGAGCACCACGTGCTCGACCACCTTGTAAGCGGTTTCGGCATCGAGGGGGGCGCCAGCTGGCAGAAGGGCGACGTGGACGACGAGGCGGCGCAAGCCCGGCGCACGCACGGCTGGGCGGTGACGCTGCCACCGCAGCGCACGTATTCGGTGGATACCGCGATCAGCGCGCTGCTGCATGCGCTGGCACCGCAACGCGATGCCATCCTGCAGGTGGTGGGGCTCATGGAAGTGGACGTGCACGTATGCATCGACGTGCAGGTGGCGCCTGGCCACCTGCCGGTGCTGCATGCATCGCCGGCGACGATCGCGGCGATGGCGGCCTACCACGCCGCATGCAGCGTAGCGCTGCGCGAGCTTTAGCCCGCGCTCAGAGCATGCCGGTTTCGAGCTTCGCCGCGTCCGACATCATGGAGTGGTTCCAGGGCGGATCGAACACGAGATCGACATCGGCCTCGATGATGGTGGGGATCAATTCCAGCTTCGTCCGCACGTCGTCGACGAGGATATCGCCCATGCCACAACCGGGTGCGGTCAGCGTCATCTTGACGTACGCCTTGCGCGCGCCTTCGTCGCTTTTCTCAAGGCTGACATCGTAGACGAGGCCCAGCTCCACCACGTTGATGGGGATCTCGGGGTCGAAGCACGTGCGCAGCTGCTGCCAGACCAGCTTCTCCACGTCGTCGTCGGAGGCATCGGCCGGCAGCTCGATGGGCCGCGGCGGTTCCTTGCCCAGCGCGTCGGCATCGTTGCCCGCGATGCGGAACAGGTTGCCCTCCACGTATACGGTGAAGCTGCCGCCCAGGGCCTGGGTGATGTAGCCGATCTGGCCGGCCGGGAGCGTCACCGTCTCGCCCTGCGGCACCATGACCGCCGGGCAGTCACGTTCGAGGGTGAAAGGCTCGCTGCTGAGGCTGAAACCGCTCATGGGTGTCCTGTGGAGGCGGCCCGCAGGCCGCAAAGTAGTCAATTATGGCATCCACCCCGCAAGGTTTGGGCGCCCGGCCCCGCCCTCAAGAGCGCGCGGCCCGGTATCATGCGGCCATGCGCCCTCCCATTCCGTGCCATGGCGGCTAACCCCCTCCGCCGTCTCGCCAACCTGTTGCCAGGCCTCCTCGGTGCCGTGCTGTTCGGCTTCGCCGCCGGGGCCGTGTGGATGGTGCCCTCCATGATGTTCGGCCGCGCCCTGCCCGCCCTGGCCCTGCCCGTCGGCTGGGGCATCGGCTTCGTGGTGCGCCGCTGGCTACGCTTCGACGGCGCCACGGGGGCCCTGCTGGCCGTCGCGGCCACCCTGCTGGCCTCGGTATACGTCTGCTGCCTCGTGGCGGCCGCCACCATCGCCGGGATGATGGGCGTTGGGTTCGCCCAGGCCATCGCCGACGCGGGTGCGGCCATGCTCCTTTCCCTGGCCCGCCTGGCCCAGGGCCCGGGCGATATCGCGCTCTACGTGGCCGGCGCCCTCCTGGCCGCGCTGGTCGCCTGGCCCCTTGGCCGGCGCCGCTGAGCGACTTCACACCCGGTAAAGCACGGGGCCGGAAGATACCCGTCCATGGCAAGTCAACCAGCGGTGGCCGACCGCGTTTACCGGGGTGAACCAGGCTGATGGAGCACGAGGATGGCAAGCACGACGACGCGGAGAAAGCCGTGAACGGCTCGCTCGCGCTCGACAGCGCCGCGCTTGACGACCTCCGCGATGTCCCCGCCAGCATGGACGCTTTCCTCGCGGCGATCGAACGCCGCGCGTGGCGCATGGCCGAGATCCACCTTGGCAACCGAGACGACGCGCTCGACGCGGTCCAGGACGCCATGATGCGGCTGGTACGGCATTACGGAGACAAGCCCGCCCAGGAGTGGACCCCGCTTTTCTGGGGCATCCTGCGCCGGCGCATCGTCGACCTGCAGCGCCGCCGCAAGGTGCGCTCGATCGTGGTGGGCTGGATCGGCGGCGGCCACGACGACGACGGCGCCGAGCTCCCAGCGTGGGAGCCCGCCGACGACGCGCCCGACCCGTCGGGCCGGCTGCAGGATTCGCAGGCCTACGGCGATATCGTCACGGCGGTGCGCAACCTGCCCCGCCGCCAGCGCGAGGCGTTTACCTTCCGGGTCATGGAGGGCCTCGACGTGGCGGAGACGGCGGCGGCCATGGGCTGCTCCGACGGCAGCGTCAAGACACATCTTTCGCGCGCGATGCATGCGCTGCGCGAGCAACTGGAGGCATGGCGATGAGCCAGCACGATCATGAACTCGAACGCCGGGCGCGCGATCTGTACCTGCGCGCCAGCCGCGACGTGGACCCGGCCACGGCCGGGCGCCTGCGCGCCGCGCGCCGCACGGCCCTGGCCCGCCCCACCGGGCACCATGCCGTGCGCCGCGTGCTGATCCCGGCCAGCGCCTTCGCCATGGTGGCGCTCGCCTCGCTCATCGCGTGGCAGCCGGGCCGCGGCCCGGCATCGGCGCCGCCCGCCGCCGTGCCGACTGCCGAGGTGGCCGCCGACCCGAGCGACCTGCCGCCGGATGCCGACAGCACCGACCCGACGCTCTACCAGGACCTCCAGTTCTACAGCTGGCTCGCCTACAACGACACACAGGGCCGGGACCGCAAGTGAGCACCGTGCGCCGCCTTACCCTCTGCCTCGCCGCCATCCTGTCGCTCGCCGCGCCGCTCGCCGTCGGGGCGCAGGCCGCGCCGCCCCCGCCGCCGGGCGGCCGCGTGCCGGACGATCACCCCCTGCCGGCGCCGCGCCCCTGGGCACAGCTCTCGGCCGACGAGAAGGACATCCTGGCGCCGCTGGCGCACGACTGGGACACGTTCCCCGCCCAGCGCCAGTCGCGCATGCTCGACAAGGCCCAGCGCTGGCGTGGCCTGCCGGCCGGCCGCCGTGCGGAAATCCGCGACCGCATCGCGCACTGGCAGCAGATGACGCCGGAGGAACGCGCCCAGGCGCGTGCCAACCGGCAGAAATTCAACGACCTGACCCCCGAGCAACGGCAGAAGCTGCACGATGCCTTCGAGCGCTTCCGCTCGCTGCCCCCCGACCAGCGCCGCGCGCTGATGGAGCAATGGCGTAGCCAGAGCCCCGACCAGCATCGCCAGGCGCTCGATCACCTGGGGCCCAACGACGCGCTGCCGCCGCCACCACCACCGCGCGAGCATTAGCTCCCCCCTCTCGCCTGTGGGAGCGCGCTTGCGCGCGATGTCCTTGCCACCCCACCCCATCGCGCGCAAGCGCGCTCCCACAAGGGTGGTAAAATGGCGGGATGAACCAGCCCACCCTGGATGTCCTCAACGCCCGCCGCTCCGTGCCCTCGCGCCAGCTCGGCGAACCCGCCCCCGACGATGCCACGCTACGCCGCCTCATCGAGGCCGCCATCCGCGTGCCCGACCACGGCAAGCTCGAACCCTTCCGCATCCGCATCCTGCGCGGCGATGCCAAGCACGCGTTCGGCAAGGCGCTGGCCAGCATGGCCCTTGAGGCCAACCCCGACCTCTCCGACGCCAAGCGTGACAAGGAGCAGCGTCGCTATGAGTACGCGCCGCTGGTGCTCGTCGTGTCGGCCAAGGTCGACCCCGATAGCAAGGTGCCCGAGCTCGAGCAGAACCTCACCGCCGGCTGCGTGGCCTACAACCTGCTGCTGGGCGCGCAGGCGCTTGGCTATGGCGCGCAGTGGCTTACCGGCTGGGCGGCCTACGATCGCGACGTGGCCAGGCTGCTGGGCATGAAGAAACACGAGCATGTCGTCGGCTTCATCCACGTCGGCACGCCGGCCATGGAGGCGCCCGAGCGCGAGCGCCCGTCGTACGACGACATCGTGGCGCCGTGGCAGCCGTGAGCGGCGGCGATACCGTCCACCTCGTGGACGGCAGCCTCTACGTGTTCCGCGCCTGGCACTCCATGCCGGACGAGTTCCACGACCACGACGGCGAGCCGGTCAACGCCGTGCATGGCTTCACCCGCTTCCTGTGTGAACTGCTCGAACGCAGCAAGGCCGAGCATATCGCGGTGGCGTTCGATGCCTCGCTCACCACGTCGTTCCGCAACACCATCTACCCCGCGTACAAGGCCAACCGCGAGCTGCCGCCGCCGCAACTGGTGCGCCAGTTCGCGCTGTGCCGCGAGATCGCCGCCGCGCTGGGCCTCACGGTGCTCAACGACCACCAGTACGAGGCCGACGACCTGATCGGTAGCGCGTTGTGGGGCTTGCGCGTGCACGGGTTCCGCGGCGTCATCGTCTCCGCCGACAAGGATTTCGGCCAGTTGCTCGGCGAACACGACCAGCAGTGGGATTTCGCGAAGGACCTGCGCTGGGGCCCCACGGGCGTGTTCGACAAGCTTGGCGTGCACCCGCACCAGGTGGCGGATTACCTCGCGCTATGCGGCGATGCCGTCGACAACATCCCGGGCGTACCGGGCGTGGGTGCGAAAACCGCCGCCGCGCTGCTCGCCCATTTCGGCAGCCTGGACAACCTGCTCGACCGCCTCGACGAGGTGCCGTACCTGCGCATCCGTGGCGCCGCGGCATGCGCGGCGCGCCTGCGCGAGCACGCGGAGCTGGCCCTGCTCTACCGCCGCCTCACGCGCATCGCGCTCGACGTGGCGGTGGCGGAAACGGCGGATGCACTGAGCCGGCGGCAGGGGGATGCGGGGGCGGTGGATGCGCTTTGCGAGCGGATACGGTTCGGGCCCATGACGCGGTCGCGGCTGCGGGCCTTGCTGTAGCGGCCATCGCGCGCAAGCACGCTCCCACAGGAGGGGGCGGGTAGTCACACGGCAGATATCGTTTCTCCGCCATACTGCGCGGATCGCCTTAAGGAGCCCGCCATGCAGACCAGCCCGCTGCCGCACGCCTCGCCGATCCCCGACGACGCCAGCCTGCCCGAGGAAACCCTGTTCGCGGGCAAGTGGCTCACGCTGAAGAAACGCGGGCGGTGGGAATACGCGGCGCGCAACAACCCCGGCGGCGCGGTCATCATCCTGGCGGTGACCCCCGACGACAAAGTGGTGTTCGTCGAGCAATACCGCGTATCCATCCTCGCCAACACCATCGAGATGCCGGCAGGCCTCGTCGGCGACCTCGCGGGGGCCGAGGATGAAGACGTGCTGATCGCCGCGGCGCGGGAGCTGGAAGAAGAAACCGGCTATGCGTGCGGCCGCATCGAGTTCGTGCACGAGGGCCCGTCGTCATCGGGCATGAGCACCGAGATGATCGCCTTCGCCCGCGCCTGGGACCTGACGAAGGTGGGCAAGGGCGGCGGCGACGAGACCGAGAACATCATCGTCCATGAAGTGCCCCGCGCCGAGGCGGGCAAGTGGCTGTTCGACAGGGCCGCCGAGGGGTTCTCGATCGATGCCAAGCTTTTTGCCGGGTTGTGGTTCATCGAGCACCCGGAGGCGCACGCGCGCTAGGCCACGCGCCGCCCTTGTGGGAGCGCGCTTGCGCGCGATGTGCTCGCGGCAAGCCCCATCGCGCGCAAGCGCGCTCCCACAGGGGGCAGGCGGATTTTTCGCGCTGTCAATCTTGCCCCGCCCCCTCCCCCCGGTTAGCCTTTCCCATGGCCTGAACCGGCACCCCGCATGACCGTCCGCTTTGCCCACCTCCACCTCCACAGCGAGTATTCGCTGGTCGACTCGACGATCCGCATCAAGCAGCTGATCGCCGCGTGCGTCCGTGCGGGCATGCCGGCGGTCGCACTCACCGACGAGAACAACATGTTCGGGTTGGTGAAGTTCTACAAGCAGTGCGTGGCGGCGGGCATCAAGCCCATCGGTGGCAGCGATATCTGGGTGAGCAGCCCGGACGACCCGCGCCCGTGGCGGCTCACCCTCATCTGCCAGGATCGCGACGGTTACCTCAACCTTTCGCGGCTGGTCTCGCGCGCCTGGCGCGAGGGCCAGGGCACGGGCCGCGCGCTGGTCGACGCCAGCTGGCTCACCGCCGGCGCCGTGGCCGGCCTCATCGCCATCGTGGGCCGCGAGAGCGAAACCGCGCGCGTGGCGCTGGGCGCGGGCCTGCCGGCCGCGTCGGCCCGCCTCGGCTTCCTCACCCGCCTGTTTCCCCAGCGCCTGTACCTCGAGCTGACCCGCACGGGCCGGCCCAACGAAGAGACCTGGGTGCGGGCCGCGCTGGCGCTGGCGGGCGAACACGGCCTGCCGGTCATCGCCAGCAACGACGTGCGTTTCATCGAGCGCGCGGGGTTCGAATCGCACGAGGCGCGCACCTGCATCCACCAGGGCCGCGTCCTGGCCGACCCGAAGCGCCCGCGCGATTACAGCGAGGAGCAATACTTCAAGTCGGCCGAGGAGATGGCCGAGCTCTTCGCCGATATCCCCGAAGCGCTTGAGAACACGGTCGAGCTGGCGCGGCGCTGCAACCTCGAACTCTCGTTCGGCACGTACTACCTGCCCGATTTCCCGGTGCCCGAGGGCCACAACCTCGATACGTACATCCGCGAGCAGGCGCAGAAAGGCCTGGAGGAACGCCTGGCCGCCAACCCGCTCGCCCCGGGCAAGACGCTTGAGGATTACCAGGCGCGCCTCGACCGCGAAGTGGACGTCATCATCCGCATGGGGTTCCCCGGCTACTTCCTCATCGTGGCCGACTTCATCGGCTGGGGTAAGGACAACGGCATCCCCGTGGGCCCGGGCCGCGGCTCGGGCGCGGGCTCGCTCGTGGCGTGGGTGCTGAAGATCACCGACCTGGATCCGCTCCAGTTCGAGCTGCTGTTCGAGCGATTCCTCAACCCCGAGCGCGTGTCGATGCCCGACTTCGACATCGACTTCTGCATGGACCGCCGCGACGAGGTCATCGACTACGTCTCGCGCAAGTACGGCCGCGACCACGTCAGCCAGATCATCACCTACGGCTCCATGGCCGCGAAGGCGGTGCTGCGCGATTCCGGCCGCGTACTCGGCATGGGCTACGGCCAGGTCGACCGCCACGCCAAGCTGATCCCCGCGCGCCCGCTCGACCTCACGCTCGGCGACGCCCTGGGCCGCACCGAGAAGTCGAAGAAAGAACCCGAGCGCGTGGTCAAGGAGTTCTGCGACATCTATGAAACGGAAGAAGAGTCGCGCACGCTGATCGACCTGGCGCTGAGCCTCGAAGGCCTCACGCGCAACGCCGGCAAGCATGCCGGTGGCGTGGTCATCGCGCCCACGCCGCTCACCGATTTCGCGCCGTTGTACTGCGAACCCAGCGGCGAAGGCGTCGTCACGCAATACGACAAGGATGATGTCGAAGCGGTGGGCCTGGTGAAGTTCGACTTCCTCGGCCTGCGCACGCTCACCATCATCGACTGGGCCGTCAAGGCCATCAACAGGCGCCGTGCCAGCGAAGGCACCGAGCCGCTGAACATCGACACCCTGCCGCTCGACGACCCCAAGGTCTACGAGCTGCTGAAGAAGGCGCAGACCGTCGCCGTCTTCCAGCTCGAATCGCGCGGCATGCAGGGCATGCTGAAAGAGGCCCAGGCCGACCGCTTCGAGGACATCATCGCGCTGGTGGCGCTGTACCGCCCCGGCCCCATGGATCTCATCCCCAGCTTCTGCGCGCGCAAGCACGGCAAGGAAGCGGTGGAATACCCCGACCCGCGCGTCGAGCCCATCCTGAAGGAGACCTACGGCATCATGGTCTACCAGGAGCAGGTGATGCAGATGGCGCAGATCGTGGGGGGTTACACCCTCGGCGGCGCCGACTTGCTCCGCCGCGCCATGGGCAAGAAAAAAGCCGAGGAGATGGTGAAGCACCGCGCCACCTTCCGCGAGGGCGCGGCCAAGGACGGCATCGAGGGCGACAAGGCCGATTCCATCTTCGACCTGATGGAAAAATTCGCGGGCTACGGCTTCAACAAATCGCATGCCGCCGCGTACGCGCTGGTCTCGTACCAAACGGCATGGCTGAAGGCGCACTACCCCGCCGAGTTCATGGCCGCCACCATCTCGTCGGACATGGACAACACCGAGAAGGCGGTGACCTTCCTCGACGAGACGCGCGCCATCGGCATCAAGGTGCTGCCGCCGGACGTGAACGCCTCGGCGTGGATGTTCGAGGCGGTGGAGCCACGCGTGGTGCGTTATGGCCTGGGCGCCATCAAGGGCGTGGGCCAGGGCATCTGCGAAGAGATCGCCGCCGAGCGCAAGGCGCGCGGCCCGTTCAAGGGCCTGGTGGATTTCTGCCAGCGCATCGGCTCCAACAAGCTCAACAAGCGGGTGATGGAAGCGCTGGTGCAGTCCGGCGCGCTCGATGCGCTCGGCGAGAACCGCGCCACCCTGGTGATGCACATCCCCGAGGCCATGCGCGCTGCCGACCAGGAGGCGAAGAACCGCGCCTCGGGCCAGGTGGATATCTTCGGCAACGCCTTCGGCGATGCCGAGGCGCCCAGCATCATCGAGCTCTCGGGCTCGGTCCCCGAGTGGCCGCTGGAACAGCTGCTGCAGGGCGAACACGACACGCTTGGCCATTACCTCTCGGGCCACCCGACCGACCCATGGACCACCGAGCTGGCCCAGTTGGGCAGCTGCCCCATCGGCGAGATCCCGCAGCGCTACCAGCCACCCAAGCCGCGGCGCAGCGACGACGACGATGGCGGCCGCTTCCGCCGCGGCCCGGAAACACCGTGGACGGTGGCGGGCATGGTCGTGGGCATGCGCAAGCGCGGCGACAGCGACGCGTTCGTGCAGATCGAGGACGCCACGGGCCTGCTTGAAACCAGCTTCTTCCGCGAGGTGTTCACCGACGCGGCGCCGTTGCTCACGCGCGGCAACATCATCGTCGTGGAAGGTGGCCTGCGCATCGACGACTTCGCCGGCGGCTACCAGCTGCGCGCGCGCAAGGCCTATTCGCTCTCCGACGCCATGGAGCATTTCGGCCGCCTGCTCACGCTGAAGCTCAACGGCGTGGACGAGGATTTCCCGAAGCACCTGAAGCACGCCCTGATGGGGTTCCGCGGCGGCCGCACGCCGCTGATGCTGTCGGGTTACCGCAACCGGGTGGGCCAGGCCAGCTTCGAGCTCGGCGACGAGTGGCGCGTCCGCGCCCTGCCCGACCTGGTGCGCACGCTGCGCACGCTGCCGGGCGTCCTTGGCACCGAACTGCGCCTCGTACGCCCGGCAGACTGACTCACACCACCACGATCAGAACGCGTCGACCGACTCGACGACGTGGACGTCATCGAGTTGCACGCGGGTGGATGGCCCCAGGTTGGCCACGGATACCAGGACGTGGGCCGGTGCCGCGAAGGGCACGCCGGCACCGCTCAGGTCCACCGTGGTCCACGCGTGCCTGCGAACGGTGGCGCGGGTCGAGGCCAGCGGCACGGCGTGGCCGCCCTGGTCGTCACTGAGCGCGAGGCGCAGCTCGACCTCGCCGTCGTCGCTTTCACCCAGGACGCGCAACTGCACGGCGTAGCCGGCCTCGGCGGGGTCGCCCAGCGTGTTGATGGCCACCGCCTGGCGGATCGAACTGCCGGGCGTGAGCATCGCGGCACCGTCGGCATGGCTGACGGTGCCGTCGCGTTCCCAGCCGGTGTAGGGGTCGGCGGTGAAATCGCCGTTGACGATGGGCAGGCGGCAAGCGCCGGGGTTGCCCTGGCTGCTACAGGCCGGCAGGCCAGCCAGGTTGCCGCCCTCGCCGGCCGCCACCGGGGCGGATAGCGCGAAGGCCGCGAGGGCCAGGCCAAGCGGGATGGCGCGGGGGATCAAGCCAGAATGATTCACGGTGGACTCCTTGTCGTGTGAAGGCACGCAGTTCGCGTGCAGCCCCACTCACGGCCGATGCCGTGCAGGGCGTGGTCGTTATAGCCCGCCGATGAACGCCGCGGCGCTGGGACTACACGCAGCGGGGCGCAGGCCTACATGGGCTGAAGGGTTTTTCCTACACGGCGTTGCCAAGCCCGGCGCCCTTGCCACGATGTCTTGTCTATCATGCAGTTAGCGCGAGCCACCCCACCGTACTGCCGCGCACACCACCCATGCACGGGCCCGGCTATAATGTTCAGTCTTGCCCCGACGCTCCGTATTCATGAATCCCAACTTCCTCGAATTCGAACAACCCATCGCCGAGCTCGAAGCGAAGATCGAAGAGCTTCGCCACGCCAGCAGCGGCCAGGCGTTCAACATCGATGAAGAAGTCGCGCGGCTGCGGGAAAAACTCAAGCTGAAAACGGCCGAGATCTTCCGCAACCTGTCGCCGTGGCAGATCAGCCAGTTGTCGCGCCACCCGGCGCGCCCGTACACCCTCGATTACATCCAGGGCATGTGCGAGGAGTTCCACGAGCTCAAGGGCGACCGCATGTTCGCCGACGACCAGGCCATCGTGGGTGGCCTGGCCCGCATCAACGGCCGCTCCATCATGGTCGTGGGCCACCAGAAGGGCCGCGACACCAAGACCAAGGTAAAGCGCAACTTCGGCATGCCGCGCCCCGAGGGCTACCGCAAGGCGCTGCGCCTGTTCAAGCTCGCCGAGCGTTTCGGCATCCCGGTGTTCACCTTCATCGACACCGCCGGCGCGTGGCCGGGCATCAACGCCGAGGAACGCGGCCAGTCCGAGGCCATCGCGCGCAACCTGCTCGAGATGGCCGAGCTGCGCGTGCCGATCATCTGCACGGTCACGGGTGAAGGCGGTTCCGGCGGCGCGCTGGCCATCGGCGTGGGCGATGTCACCAACATGCTGCAGTACTCCACCTACTCGGTCATCACGCCCGAGGGCTGCGCCTCCATCCTGTGGAAGAGCGCCGACAAGGCCAAGGATGCCGCCGAGGTCATGGGCCTCACCGCCCCGCGCATCCTTGAGAACGGCCTCATCGACAAGATCGTCCGCGAGCCGCTGGGCGGCGCCCACCGCAACCCGCAGAGCATGGCCACGCGCCTCAAGGCCGTGCTGCTCAACCAGCTCGATGCCCTCGAGCAGCTGCCCGTCGAGGCCCTCCTCGAAAAGCGCTACCAGCGCCTTCGCGGCTACGGCGCCTACACCGAGTAAGGCGCTACCATGGCGGCTCGCCCCCAGGGGAGCCGCCATGGCCAACGACAACACCGACAAGCTCGCCGTGCTGGTCGACGCCGATAACGCGCGGCCAGCGATCGTCGACGGCCTGCTCGCCGAAGTGGCGAAGTACGGCACCGCGCACGTCAAGCGCATCTACGGCGACTGGACCAGCCCCCACCTCAACGGCTGGAAAACGGCCCTCCTCGAGCACTCCATCCAGCCGATCCAGCAGTTCGCCTACACCTCGGGCAAGAACGCCACCGATTCGGCCATGATCATCGACGCGATGGACCTGCTCTACTCCGAACGTTTCGATGGGTTCTGCATTGTCTCCAGCGACAGCGACTTCACGCGGCTGGCCTCGCGCATCCGCGAAGCCGGCCTCGTGGTGTACGGCTTTGGCGAGCTGAAAACACCCAAGCCGTTCGTCTCCGCGTGCGACAAGTTCATCTACACCGAGGTGCTGGCCAGCACCGAGGACGAAGACGACGCGCCCACCACGCCGAAAACAGCGAAGGAACTGCGCAGCGACACCAAGCTGCTCAACAACCTGCGCAGCGCCATCAAGGATGCCTCCGACGAAAGCGGCTGGGCCGCGCTTGGCGGCGTGGGCAGCATCCTCAACAAGCGCAATTCCGACTTCGATTCGCGCAACTACGGCTACTCGAAGCTCAGCGGCCTCATCCACGGCATCGGCCTGTTCGACGTGGAAGAGCGCCAGCACGGCAACGCGAAGCACGTGTACGTCCGCGCCAGGGCCAAGTGATGCCCTCGCTCCGCGACCACCTCGCCGCCGCGCTGGCCGAGCTCGACGACACGCCGCTGGTCGTCGCCTACAGCGGCGGCCCCGATTCCACGGCGCTGCTGCACGCACTGGCGACGCAACCCGCGCGCCCTGCGCTGCGCGCGCTGCACATCGACCATGGCCTGCACGCGGAAAGCGGCCTGTGGGCGGTGCACTGCCGGCGCTTCTGCGAGTCGCTCGACGTGCCGTTCGAATCCGTCCGCGTCAGCGTCGACCTCAGCCGCGGCGAAGGCGTCGAGGGCGCGGCGCGGCGGGCGCGGCGGGCGGCCTTCGCCGCGGCGTTGCGCCGTGGCGAGCGGCTCGTGGTGGCGCACCACCGCGACGACCAGGTGGAAACGGTGTTGCTGAAGCTCATGCGCGGCGCCGGGCCCGAGGGCCTGGCCGGCATGCGCCCGCTGCGGCCGCTGGGTGCGGGCGACCTCTGGCGCCCCCTGCTCGACCTGCCGCGCGCGGCCCTGCTCGACCACGTGGCCATCCACGCGCTCGATACCGTGCACGACCCCTCCAACGACGACCCGCGCGTGGCGCGCGCTTGGCTGCGCGGCACGGTGCTGCCGGCCCTGCGCGAGCACTGGCCGCACGCGGGCCAGAGCATCGTCCACAGCGCCCGCCTGTGTGGCGAAGCCGCCACCTGCCTCCGTGACGGCTGGCTGGACGCCTACACGCGCCTGCGCGGCGCCGACGGCAGCCTGGACGCGCCCGCGTGGCTGGCGCTGCCGGATGCCTGGCGCGGCCCCCTGCTTGATCACTGGCTGCACGCGGCCGGCCTCTCGGCGCCGACCACGGCGCAGCGCGTGACGCTCGAGCGCCAGGCGCGCGAGGCCTCGGCCGAGCGCCTGCCGCTGGTGGGCTGGCTTGATACCGAGGTACGCGCGTGGCGTGGCCGCCTGTGGGCGATGCCGCGCCAGCGCGCCTTTGACAGCGAGTGGTCGGCCGCGTGGCACGGCGAACCGCTGGCGCTGCCCGGCGGCGGCTCGCTCACCCTCGGCACGCACCGCCTCGCGGCGCCGGTCACTGTCCGCTACCGCCGCGGCGGCGAGACGCTCAAGCCGGTCGGCGACCGCCACACCCGCGACCTTCGCCTGTTGTTCCAGCAGGCGGCCGTGCCGCCGTGGGAGCGCCGACGCATGCCCCTGGTGGTGGATGGCGACACCGTGCTCGCCGTCGCCGACCGCTGGGTCAGCGAGGCCGGCAAACCCTTGTTCGACGCAGCTGGTACCACGCCCCTGTGGCATCGCGCCGATTGATCCACGCGCCCATGTGAGCTAGTTTTGCCGCCATGCCGAAAGCCCCCGCCACCCCCGCCAAAGCGTCGTCGATCGCCGAATTCGAGCATTCGCTCGATGAACTCGAGCAACTGGTCACGCGCATGGAAGGCGGCGAGCTCAGCCTGGACGAATCGCTGAAATCCTTCGAGCGCGGCATCGGCCTCTACCGGCACTGCCAGGCGGCGCTGGAGCAGGCCGAACTGCGCGTGCGCCTGCTGCTCGACCCCGAAGCCCCCGATACCGCCGAACCCTTTGACTCCCGCATCGACTGACCTGCCGGCGCCGCTGAAGGCGCTGGCCGGCCGGGCCGACGACGCGCTCGCGCGCGCCCTGCCCGGCGACGACCTGCCCCCCGCCGAACTGCACCGTGCCATGCGCTACGCCGTGCTGGGCGGTGGCAAGCGGCTGCGCCCGCTCCTCGTGTACGCCGCGGGCCACGCTTTGGGCAGCGATGGCCCGGTGCTCGACGCCCCGGCCTGTGCCGTCGAAATCATCCACGCCTATTCGCTGGTGCACGACGACCTGCCGGCCATGGACGACGACGCCCTGCGCCGTGGCCGGCCCACCTGCCACATCGTGTTCGGCGAGGCCATGGCGATCCTTGCGGGCGATGCCCTGCAGGCGCTGGCCTTCGAGATCCTGGCCCAGTCGCCCGCGGGCGACGACCCGACCCAGCGCATAACCATGCTGCGCACACTGGGCGCTGCCTGCGGTGCCGAAGGCATGGCCGGCGGCCAGGCGTTCGACCTCTCGGCGGTGGGCCGCAAGCTCACGCTCGAGGAACTCGAGCGCATGCACGCCTACAAGACCGGCGCCCTCATCCGCGCATCGGTACGCCTCGGCGCCCTCGCGGCAGGCTGCCGCGACGAAGCCCTCCTGGCCCGCCTCGACCGCTACGGCCACGCCGTGGGCCTGGCCTTCCAGGTGCGCGACGACATCCTCGACATCGAAGGCGAATCGGCCGTCATCGGCAAAACCGCCGGCAAGGACGCCGCCGCCGACAAGCCGACGTTCCCGTCCATCATCGGGCTGGACGCGTCGCGTGCGCGGCTGGTTGCGTTGGTGGACGAAGCGCTCGATGCCATCGCGCCGCTGGGCGAGCGTGGCGAGTGGCTGGCGGAGCTGGCGCGGTATTCGGCGGCGCGCGGGCATTAGTCGGCTTCGGTAGGCATTCGCCAAAGAAAAAGGCCCGCGATGCGGGCCCTTTCCTACGCGACGTTAGCGCAACGGATCAGCTGATCAGCCGCAGCGCAAACGGATACCGGTACGTGCCATCGGAGCTGACCTTCACTGCCGCGATGATGCAGAAGATGAGGTTCGCCAGCCACAGCAGCGGCGTGAGGATCATGCCGATGAGCAGGAATGTCAGGATCCAGCAGATGACGTAGCCGATGAGCACCGTGATCTGGAAGTTCAGGGCCTCCTTCGCCTCCGTGACCAGGTAGGCCTTGTCGGCGCGATCCTTGTGCATCAGCCAGACGATGAGCGGCATGATGATGCTGAACAGGATGCCCGACAGGTGCGTGAGCATGGCGATGTTCTTGTCATCGGTGTTGGTCGCGGGCGGCACCGGATCGTACGGCGGCGGGGCACCGTAGGGCGGCGGGGCGGGCGGCGGCGGGACCTGATCGGACGGGGTACTCATGGCGCAACTCCCTGGGCGATGTGGGCCCCACTCTCCCTTCGCAAGCCCTTGCTGTCAACCGCGACTTGCGGCACCCCTCACTCGCCGGCGATGGTCATGTTCTCGATGAGCCACGAGCCCGTGAGGATGTGCGAGCGGTGGTCGACATCGGCGCCCACGGCGACCAGGTTGCGGTACATGTCGCGCAGGTTGGCGGCGATGGTGATTTCCTCCACCGGGTAGGCGATTTCGCCGTTTTCGACCCAGAAACCCGAGGCGCCGCGGGAGTAATCACCCGTGACGATGGACACGCCCTGCCCCATAACCTCGGTGACGAACAGGCCCGTGCCAAGCTTTTTGAGCATGGCCTTGAAGTCGTCCCCACCGTGGCTGACCACCAGGTTGTGCACCCCGCCGGCGTTGCCCGTGGATTGCAGGCCCAGCTTGCGGGCGGAATAGCTGCCCAGGATATAGCGGGCGAGCACGCCATCGACGATGAGCGAGGAATCGGCGGTGGCCACGCCCTCGGCGTCGAACACCGACGAGCCCAGGCCGCGCGGCACCAGCGGCCGCTCGTCGATCTGCAGCCATGCCGGCAGCACCGGCTTGCCCACGTGGTCGAGCAGGAAGCTGGAACGGCGATACAGCGAGCCGCCGCTGACGGCGCCCAGCAGGTGGCCGATGAGCGAGCGGGAAATCTCGGGCGCGAACAGCACCGGCGCCTGGCGGGTGCCCAGGCGGCGCGCGCCCAGGCGGGAAAGCGTGCGCTCGGCCGCCTTGCGGCCCAGCGCGGCGGCATCCATGAACTGGCCGGCATCGCGGACACTGTCGTACCAGTAATCGCGCTGCATGCCGTCGTCGTCGCCGGCGATGAGCGCCACCGACAGCGAATGGCGGGTGCCGCGCTCACGGCCCAGGAAACCATGGGAGTTGGCGTAGACCGACAGGCTTTGCCCGGCGTTGACGCTGGCGCCATCGGAATTGGTGATGCCTTCGAGGTCGCGACCGGCGTTTTCGATATCGCAGCCCAGCGCGATGGCCGAGTCCACGTCGATATCCCACGGATGCCACAGGTCGAGGTCGGGGAACGACGTGGCCATGCGGTCGGGGTCGGCCAGGCCGGCGGCGGGGTCTTCCTCGGTGAACCGGGCGATGGCGCAGGCCTGGTCGATGGTGGCCTGGATGGACTCCGGGTTGAGGTCCGCCGTGCTGGCCGAGCCCTTGCGCTTGCCGAAGAACACCGTGAGGGCAAAGCCGCGGTCGCGGGTGTGCTCCACCGTCTCGACCTCGCCCAGGCGCACGTTCACGTTCAGCCCCACGTCGACACTGGCGGAAACCTCGGCCTGGGTGGCGCCCGCGGCGCGCGCCCGGCGGATCGTATCCTCGGCCAGGCTGGCGAGGCGGTCGAGGTCCTGGTGGCTGGTGTCGAGGGTGGCAACTTGGCTCACGTGGGCTTCCCGGGGGCTGGCGGTTAGAATGGCAGGCCGCTGGCGGCCGATATCCCTACTTGGGGGCGCGCCGCCCGATTCCAAAGCAACGCACCGCCCATGGTGCCATGGAAACCTTATGAGCATCCGTGTCGGCTACTACCGCCACTTCAAGGGCATGCCCTACCGCGTGCTGGGCACCGCCCGGCACAGTGAAACCATGGAGGAACTGGTGGTGTACCAGGCCCTCTACGGCGAGCACGGCCTGTGGGTGCGCCCCGCCGCCATGTTCGCGGAAACCGTTGACCACGAGGGCCGCGTGCAGCCGCGCTTCGCCTTCGAAAGCGAGGAGGCACAGCCATGAGGCCCTGGGACGAACGCCCGCGCGATGAGGAAGAAGAAGATTTCGGCCCCAGCCGCAGCGAACAGCGCCGCAACGCGCTCGATATCCTGAAGCTGGCCGGCCAGCTGGTGGAACTGCCGCCCTCGCGCATTCCCAAGCTCAACCTGCCCGAAGACATCATCGACGAGATCGCGCGCACGCGTAAGGTCACGGCGCACATCGCCCGCAAGCGCCAGCTCGCCTACCTTGCCAAGATGATGCGCCGGCACGGCGACGAGGCCTTCGCCGACGCGCGTGCCGCGCTTGGCGAGGATCGCGATCGCCAGCGCCAGGAGGCCGCCCACATGCACCGCCTGGAAGCGAAGCGCGAAAAACTGCTCGAAGGCGGCGACGCCGCGTTGGGTGAGCTGTTCGACCAGCATCCGGAGCTCGACCGCCAGCACCTGCGCTCGCTGGTGCGCCAGGCCCGCGCCGAACGCGAGGCCAACAAGCCGCTGCATGCGTTCCGCGAGATCTACAAGATCCTCAAGGAGCTCGAGGCGTCGGAAGACTGATAGAACGTTGCTTAATCATGTGGGAGCGCGCTTGCGCGCGATGGGGTTTACGGCACACCCATCGCGCGCAAGCGCGCTCCCACAGGTTTCGCGACTACCAGCGCAGCACCCGGCTGATCAGGCCGCCGTGCCGCCCACGGTCATGCCATCGACGCGCAGCGTGGGCTGGCCCACGCCCACGGGCACGCTCTGGCCATCCTTGCCGCACACGCCCACGCCCTCGTCCAGGGCCAGGTCGTTGCCGATCATGGAGACGCGGGTGAGCACCTCGGGGCCCGAGCCGACCAGGGTGGCGCCCTTGACGGGCCGCGTGACCTTGCCATCCTCGATGAGGTAAGCCTCGCTGGCGGAGAACACGAACTTGCCGTTGGTGATATCGACCTGCCCACCACCGAAGTTGACGGCGTAGAGGCCCTTCTTCACCGAGCGAATGATTTCCTCCGGCTCGCGGTTGCCGGCCAGCATGTAGGTGTTGGTCATGCGCGGCATGGGCAGCTGTGCGAACGACTCGCGGCGGCCATTGCCCGTGGGCTTCACGCCCATGAGGCGGGCATTGAGCTTGTCCTGCATGTAGCCCTTGAGGATGCCGTTCTCGATCAGCGTGGTGCACTCGGTGGGCGTGCCCTCGTCGTCGATGCTGAGCGAGCCGCGGCGGCCCGGCAGCGTGCCGTCATCGACCACGGTGACGCCCTCGGCGGCCACGCGCTGGCCGATGCGGCCGGCGAACGCGGAGCTGCCCTTGCGGTTGAAGTCGCCCTCAAGGCCATGGCCGATGGCTTCGTGCAGCAGCACGCCCGGCCAGCCCGGCCCAAGCACGACGGTCATGGTGCCGGCCGGCGCATCCACGGCGTCGAGGTTCACCAGCGCCTGGCGCACGGCTTCCTCGGCGAACGCATGCGCACGGCCGTTCTCGAGCAGCTCGCGGTAGCCGTAACGGCCACCACCGCCGGAATGGCCCTGCTCGCGGCGGCCGCCCTGCTCGGCGATGACCTGGACGTTCAGGCGCACCAGCGGGCGCACGTCGGCGGCGAGCGTACCGTCCGAACCGGCGACAAGGATGGTATCCATCGTGGCGGCAAGGCTGACCACCACCTGCTTGACGCGCGGATCGCGCGAGCGGGCGTAGGCATCCACCTCGCGCAGCAACGCGATCTTCTCTTCGTTCGGCAGGCTTTCGACCGGGTCGATGGCTGGATAAAGGCCGCGGCCCGTGGCGATGGCCAGCGGCTTGCCCGCGCCGGCGCCACCCTGCGCGATGGCGCGCGCGGCGCGCGACGCCTCTAGCAGCTGGGGCAGCACGATTTCATCGGAGTAGGAGAAGCCGGTTTTCTCGCCCGAGATGGCGCGGACACCCACGCCCTGTTCGATCGAGTGGCTGCCGTCCTTCACGATGCCCTCTTCCAGCACCCAGGATTCGCTGCGCGAATGCTGGAAGTACAGGTCGGCCGCATCGATGGAGGGGCCCATCAGCTGCGAGAACACGCGATCGAGGTCGGTGGAGGCGAGGCCGCCCGGGGTAAGCAGGCGCCGTTCGGCGAGGGTGATCAGGGAATCCATCAAGGCTGCCGGTGGGTAACGTCAAAGCCCCGATATGGGGCTGGAAGGGCCCAGCTTAAACCCCGGCGGCGCCGCTGGCGAATTGCTAGGATGGCGCCCGAATCCACCAAGGAAAGGAACCCGATGAGCCTGGGAAAGAAGCGGGCCGCCGCCCGCCGCGCCGCCACCGCCCCCGCCCGCCGCGCGGAAGCCGTGGTCGGTGAAACCGTCGACCTGCTCCACCGCAGCGGCTCGCTCGACCCCCGCAAGGCCATGGTGAGCACCGCCATCGCGCTATCGCTGGCCGTGTTGTCGCTGCTGGCGGTCACCGCGTTCCACTTCCCTGAATACCTGACCACCCCCGACCTGCGCCACAAATATTCCGTGGACGTGCTGCGCCAGGTGCTGCTGGGCGGCCTGCTGGTGGCCGGCGGCCTCTCGCTCGCCAACGTGATCCTGGGCCGCCAGCGCAACGTCAATATCGGCGCGTTCGTGTTGGTGCTGGCCGCCGTGGCGCTGGGCGGCTCGCGCGTGCCCGTGGGCACGTTCCCCGACCACACGCCGTATATCGGCCTGGACTGGTTCATCCTCGACCTGCTCGGCTCCACGCTGGTGTTCGTGGTGCTGGAAAAACTGTTCCCGCTTTACAAGGGCCAGTCGCTGTTCCGCTTCGAGTGGCAGACCGACATGAAGCACTTCGCCGTGAACCACTTCATCGTGGGCCTGGCGCTGCTCATCGTGAACTTCCTCATCCACCATGCGTTCGGGTGGCTGGTGAACAGTGGTTTCCAGCGCATGGTGGCGTCCATCTGGTTCGTACCGCAGCTGCTGCTGTGCATCCTGGTGGCCGACATGGCGCAATACTGGACACACCGCGCGTACCACGAGGTACCGTTCCTGTGGCGCTTCCACGCCGTGCACCACAGCGTGAAAACGATGGACTGGCTGGCGGGCTCGCGCCAGCACATGCTGGAACTGATCTTCACCCGCGTGTGCGTGCTGGCGCCGCTGTACGTGCTTGGCTTCAGCGAAGCCGTGATGAACGCCTACATCATCGTCGTGGGCTTCCAGGCCGTGTTCAACCACGCCAACGTGCACCTGCCGTGGGGCCCGCTGAAATACGTGCTGGTGACGCCGGATTTCCACCACTGGCACCACGCCTCGGATGACGAAGCCATCGACAGGAACTACGCCGCGCACTACGCGTTCCTCGACTACCTGTTCGGCACCGCCGTGAAGTCAAAAAAGGCATTCCCCGAGCAATACGGCGTGGTGGGCGACTACATGCCCGACGGTTTCGTGAAGCAGCAGATGTTTCCGTTTACGAAGGACGGCAAGTAGCGGTGGCTCAACGGCGCACCGGGCGCGCGCGACCTTTGCTCGTGGCTTTCACCGGTGCGTTCGTCTCGGCCCAGGGCACGATGGCCGCGACCGCTTCAGCCAGCTGCGGGCGCATCATGGCGCGGTCGTAGTCGTCCTGCAGGCCCATCCAGAAATCCTCGGACTGGCCAAAGAAACGCGCAAGGCGAAGACCGGTATCCGCGGTGATGGCACGACGGCCGGCGATGATCTCCCCGATGCGGGGGGCCGGCACGCTGATGGCCTTGGCGAGGCGGTATTTGATGTCAGGCGCGAGAGTCGTGTGCTGTAGGCGGGCGCCGCGTCAGCGCTTTGCGGGCGGTGCTGCCGTCGTTGCAGGCGCCGGTGCCGCCGCTGGCGAGCCTGTGGAAGGCAGCCCCTTGTCGATCGGCGTGAACACCGGCTTATCCCAACTACCGGTGACGTGGTATCGCTTCCGCGCGGCCTGGTTGAGGCCATGGCCCAGGATGCCCTGCACGGCCAGGCCGGCGGCGGCACCGACAGGGCCACCCGCGAGCGCGCCCACGATGGGCAGGCTGTTGCCGACGTGCGGCACCACCAGCACTTCCTGGTCGTAATCACGCGCCTTGAGGCCGGCGCGGCCGGTGATGGAAATCTCGGCCGCGGGGGCGCGGATCTTCAGGTTCTGGGTGCTGGCATTGCCATCGGCGAAATGGAAATCGCCCGTGATCGAGTCGAAGCCGAAGCCCTTGCCGAGCACGTCGCCGAAATCGAGCGCCATGCGCCGCGGCAACTCGGTGATGGAGACGAGGCCGAACAGCCGACCCACGCCGGGCTGCACTTCGAGGATGCGGCCATTGGCGACATTGATCTTGAGGTTGCCATCCATGTTCGCCAGCGCGAGCGCCGACGGCCCACCCGGCCATGTCGCGTCCAGGCGCGCCTCGGTACGGCCACCCGACATGATGCCGGCGAAGCCCAGCGCATCGAGCATGCGGGCCACGTCCTCGGAGGCGAAATCCATGGCGAGGTGCGTATGGCTGGTTTTCTCGTCGCCGTTCCAGTCGCCCGTGGCCGTGATCTGCACATTCTTCGACTGCGCACGCAGCTGGTCGACGTGCAGGCCTTCGTCCGTCGGCCAGGTTTCGAGGCGCGCGTCGCCCAGGCGTGCCTTGCCCAGGCGCATGTCGCTCACGTGCAGGTGCAGCGGCGGGAGGCTGGAAGGCGCAACGCCTGCTTCGTTCGCGTCGGCGGGCTTCTTGCCGCCGTTATCCCTGGCGTCTTCCGCATGCGCGACGGTGACGGCGGCCGTGGCCGCCTGGCCGGCGATGGCCCTGCCCTTCTTCGCCGCGTCGGCGGCGTCGTCGGCCGAGGGCCACCACAATTTATCCATGCGCGCGGTGATGCCGCGGCGGCGCAGGTCGTCGTTCGGGACCGTCATGGCACCCGCCATGCCGTCGCTATCCACGCGCAGGTTGAGCTCGGCCGGGCCCGGGCGCGCCACGATATGCATGTTGCTGAAATGTTGGCCGAAGACCTCGGCATCGTCGGTGGCGAGGTCGAGGCCGGTGAGGCCCGGCCCCGTGGACCCGGTGGACAGGCCCACGACGTATTGCACCCAGCCGGAGACATCGAGCTTCGCCGCGTGGCCACCGAACAGGTAGCCCTGGGCCGGCATCACCTCCGGCACGGTGTTGCCGAGGTTGAACGCGGCGGCGATGGGCGTGTTGTTCGTGCTGTTCGCCAGGCGCAGGCGCCCGCGCACGATATCGCCAAGGGCGACATCGAGGCGCGCACCGTCGACAGGCAAGTTGAGCCTGACCGACAGCGGCTGTGCCTGCGCCGCCGGCTTCTTCACCGGCGTGGGCATCAGCAGCTCCACGCCGCGGAGGTCGGAATCCACCGCCAGCACCTGGCTGCGCTCGCCGCCAGCACCCGCCGTGCCGAGATCGAACCCGACACGGAACCCGCCGCGACCCTTGGCGATATTGCCCAGCCATTTCAGGTCGGGGTAATCGGACACGAGCTCGTCGACCGTGAAGGCGCCGGAGGCGCTTGCGGTGAAGACTTTCGCCGGGTCGCCCGTACCGCCCGCGATGCCGATGTCGAGGTCGGTGGGCTGGCCATGGAACAAGGCCTTCAGGCCCTTCGCGGTGAAGCCCCTGGTATCGAAGGCCATGGGACCGGTGATCTTGTCGATGCGCAGCTTCCACGCGTCGGCGACGAAGTCGGCATCCTTCAGCGTGGCACGGCCATCGAGCGTGGCGTCTTTCGCATCCTTCAGCGGCAGGAGCAGGTTGAAGCCGAACTCACCCGTGCCGCCCAGCTGTAGCTTGTCGAGTTCGGCCTTGCTGCTGTTCGCCACGGGGCTGTTTTTCACGAAGTCGAGGAAGCTGCCGCCCGTGCCCGCGCCACTGACGCGCAGGTCGAGCATGCCGTCGCCGAAATCGGGGATGGCGGCCGTGGCCGAGCTGACCGCGTTGCCGAGCGAATGCCCTTCGCTGGCCTCGACGAGCATGCCGTTGTCGACGAAGTTGGCGACGGCCGAGATGCCTTCCGCCCGCGGCCAGCCGGTGCCGTAATCGAGCACCGTATCGTCGATGATGGCGCGCGCTTCGAAGCGGCCTTCCTGGTTCTTGAACGGGAACTCGCGCAGGTTGCCGCGGATGAGCGCGGAGCCGCCGACGATGTGCCCCGAGACGAGGCCACGGTTCAGCCAGTTCTGCGAGCCCTCGGACATGGCATGGATGGGCCAGAACAGCTTTGCCGCAGGGACTTCGCCCTCGCCCAGCGCCACGTACATGTCCATGAAGGGGCCGGTATCGGCGGCCGGTACCACGAACTCGCCGCGGGCCTGGCCACCGTAGCCTTCGCCCCTGAAATCGAGCGGATCCACGCCGATGTGCCAGCCGCCGTCGTCGCCCTTGTACACGGCCACGTTGCCGCCCAGCGCCGACATGGCGAAGGGCTTGCGGAACACGCCGGTGGCGTCGATGGTGGTGGCCTGCGTGGGCAACGCCAGCGCGATGGCCTCGCTGTCGCCGAACAGTTCGCCCGTGAGCGTGGAAAGGCCCGGCAGCTTGCCGCTGGCATCGATGCCCAGGCCGGAGAACGTGGCATGCGCGAACCGCAGGCCATCGACCGAATCCCAGTCCGCACGCAGCTGGTCGAAGCGGCCACGCGGCTTGCCCTCGGCCAGCCAGCGCGCCAGCGCGGGCGAGACGGGCGGCGCGAGGCCGGCCCACGGCAGCAGCGGCGCCAGGTCGAGCTTGCGGGCCACCGCCGTGCCTTCGCTGCGTTCGCCGCTGGCCCGCAGCACGATGGCCGCGTCGCCGCCATCACGGCCCATCCAGTCAATGCGCTGGCCGCCGGCGAAGCGGTGCAGGTCGATGATGCCGTGCAGCCCGCTGGTGCTGACCGTGCGCGCTGGGCCGCGCACGGCGAGGTTTTCCATGTCGATGCGCGACGTGGCGCGCACCACGTGCGCGTCGCGCCAGTCGAGCCACATCTCGAAGCCGCCCTTGCCCCCGGCCAGCGCATAGCCACCGAGTTCGAAATCGCCCGTCAGCGCGGCGAAATCGATGTTCGCGCCCTTGAGGTAGGCCTTGCCGCTGGAGCCATCGGCCGCGAAGCGGCCCGCGGCGGACAACAGCGCACTGGTGTTCTCGCGGCGCAACGTGCCGCCCACGCGCACCACGTTGCCCTGCAGGCTGAGGCGCAGGCGATCGGCCACGAGCCCGTAGTGGCGCCGCGTGGTGTCGTCGGCGATATCGAGGCGGGTGTTGGCAAGCCACAGGTCGACCGACATGTTGCCGAACGAGGTCCTCTGCGTGGTGCCACCGGATTCGAAACCGTCGATGCTCCAGCGGCCATCGGGCGCGCGGCGCAAGCCGAGGCGAAGATCCTGCAGGCGCAGGTTGATGAGGTGGCGCGAGGGGAGCACCAGCGCGCCGAAATCGAGCTTCACCGCGGCGCGCGGCAGGCGCAGCGCCGGCTGGCCGGCCTCGCCGCCGATGGTGACGTCGTGCATGACGAACAACGGCCCGGACGCCTGCCAGAAACCCTCCATGGCGGCGAAATGGATGGGCCGCTTCACCTTCTCGCTGAGCAGTGCGGCGACGCGCCCCGGGTAATGCGCCGCCAGGGGCAGCAACAGCTGGCCGAGCGCCATCACGATCGCGAGCGCGACCAGGACGCTCGCGACCAGACCCAACAGGAAGAACCGCAGGCGTCTCGCGCGATGGCGCCAGGCCGGGATCACCGGCCCATGGCCCGGCGCTGCCGGCCGGCGTTAGAGGAGAACGACATCGAACTGTTCCTGCGAATAATGCTCTTCAGCCTGGAAGCGTATGCTCTTGGCGATGAACTCTTCCAGTTCGGCCACGGCCGCGGATTCCTCCTCGAGGATGCGGCCCACGACCTTGGGGCTGGCCATCACCAGCAGCTTCTGCGCGTTGAACTGGCGCACGGCACGAGTGATCTCGCGAAAAATCTCATAAATAACCGTTTCGGCCGTCTTCAGCGTGCCGCGGCCGCTGCACGATGGGCACGGCTCGCACAGTTGGCGTTCCAGGCTCTCGGTGGTGCGCTTGCGGGTCATCTCCACGAGGCCCAGCGCCGACATGGGGTACACGGTGGTCTTGGCGTGGTCGCGCGCCAGGCCCTTCTCGAGCATGCGGATGACCTGGCGCTTGTGCTCGTCATCCACCATGTCGATGAAATCGATGATGACGATGCCGCCCAGGTTGCGCAGGCGCAGCTGGCGCGCGGCCGCCTGCGCCGCCTCCAGGTTGGTGCGGTACACGGTTTCCTCGAGGTTGCGGCTACCGAGGTAACCGCCCGTGTTCACATCGACAGTGGTCATGGCTTCGGTCTGGTCCACGATCAGGTAGCCGCCCGATTTCAGCGGCACCTCCTTGCGCAGGGCGCGCTGGATCTCGTCCTCTACGCCGTAGAGATCGAAGATGGGGCGCTCGCCCGAGTAGTGCTCCACGCGGTCGGATAGCACCGGCATGAACTTCTGCACGAATTTGACGGTTTTCTCGTAGGTCTCGCGTGAATCAACGCGGACCTTCTCGATGCCGTCGTTCAGCGAATCGCGCAGCGACCGCAATGGCAGCGACAATTCCTCGTAGACGCGCTCGCCCACCTTCGCCTTGGCAATGTTTTCCTGCACCACGCGCCACACCTTGCCGAGGTAGGTGACGTCGAACGCGAGCGATTCCTCGGACTGGCCCTCGGCGTTGGTACGCACGATGTAGCCGAGGTGGTTATCGCCGATGAGGGGCGTGATGACATCCTTCAGGCGCTGGCGCTCGGCCTCCTCCTCGATGCGTACCGAGACGCCCAGCGTGCGCGAGTGCGGCAGCAGGACGAGGTAGCGCGAGGGAATCGACAGGTGCGTGGAAAGCCGCGCGCCCTTGCTGCCGATGGGGTCCTTCACCACCTGCACCACGATTTCCTGGCCTTCGTGCACCAGTTCGCTGATGGGTGGCACGGGGCCGTGGCCGTTCTGCTTGCCGCCCTCGGGCGCGTCGGTGGGCGGCAGCGACGGCCGGACGATGTCGGAGGCGTGCAGGAACGCGGCGCGCTCGAGGCCGATCTCCACGAAGACCGCCTGCATGCCGGGCATGACGCGCTGCACGCGCCCTTTGTAGACATTGCCCACGTAGCCGCGCTTGGTGGCGCGTTCCACGTGCACTTCCTGGAGCATGCCGTTTTCGACGATCGCCACGCGCGTCTCACGCGGCGTGACATTGATCAGGATTTCCTCGCTCACCGGCGCCCCTTTTCCATAAGCCATCGCGCTTTATAGCTGCGCTGCGACCACATGTCACTGACCCCGCAGCAGAAGTGACGTTTCGTAGAGAGGCAGCCCCATGACACCGGAATAACTGCCCGCGAGATGTTCGATGAATGCCGCCGCGCGGCCTTGTATGGCATACGCGCCGGCCTTGCCCATGCTTTCGCCCGTGGCCACGTAGGCCGCGATCGCATCATGGCCCAGCGCGGCGAAACGTACCGTGGAGACCGACGTGGCGCTGCGCTCGCCCGCCGCGTCGACCAGCCAGGCGACGGACACCACGCGGTGCTCGCGCCCCGCGAGGCGGCCCAGCATGGCGGCGGCATCGGCCGCGTCATGCGGCTTGCCGAAGACCTCGTCGCCCAGGATCACTTCGGTATCGGCGCCCAGCACGCGCGCGCCGGGCTCATGGGCCACGAGCGCGTAGCCCGCGCGCGCCTTGTCGCGCGCCACGCGGCTTACGTAGGCCTCGGGTGCTTCGCCCGGCTGGCGGATTTCCTCGACATCGACATCCAGCGTGCGGTGGCTCTCGTCGAGCTGGCCGAGGAGTTCGCGACGGCGCGGGGATTGCGAAGCCAGGTACAGCACGTGGGCGTTCCTTCAGGCGCGGTGGTAGGGATGCCCGGCCACCAGGGTGGTGGCGCGGTACAGCTGCTCGGCCAGCACCAGGCGCACCAGCATGTGCGGCAGCGTAAGCGGCCCGAGTGACCAGCGTTGGTCAGCCCGCGCCAGCACATCGGCCGCGTGCCCATCGGGCCCACCGATGAGGAAGGCGATATCGCGGCCACCCATGCGCCATTGCTCAAGCTGTACGGCGAGGTCCTCGCTGGACCACGACTTGCCGCGGCCATCGAGCGCCACGACGTGGATATCACGCGGCAGCGCGGCCAGGATGGCCGCGCCTTCGTCCACGGTGGCGCGAGCGTCGTCGCGGCCCTTGCCGCGGGTACCAGGCTTGATCTCGGTCAGCTCCAGCGGCAGCTCGTGCGAGAGCCGCTTGCGGTATTCCGCGAAGCCCTCGGCCACCCAGGCGGGCATGCGTTCGCCGACCGCGATGAGGCGCGCCTTCACGGCGCGCTCAGTCGTTGGCGGCGGCGTCGGGGGCGTCGTCGCCCACGGTCCACAGCCGTTCCAGGCCGTAGAACTCGCGGATGCGCGGGAGCATGACGTGGACGATGATGTCGCCGAGGTCGACGAGGACCCATTCGGCTTCGGTCTGGCCTTCGACGCCCAGCGGCATGGTGCCCGCTTCCTTCGCGAACTTCACCACCTCGTCGGCGATGGACTTCACGTGGCGGGCCGACGTGCCCGAGGCGATGAACAGGGTATCGGCGATGGAGGTCTTGCCGCGGACGTCGATTTCGCGAACGTCCTTGGCCTTGAGGTCTTCGAGGGCGGCGACCACGCGCTGGCGGAGGTGCTCGTTGCTGGCGGCGGACTTGGCCTTGCGGGATGCGGTCGAACTCAAGATGCAGGCACCTCATGCGGCGGAATGCCGGGGTGGCGCCAGTATAGCGCCCGCCCACCCCCGGAGCGTCAACCCATGCAAAGGCCATGTGGGAGCGCGCTTGCGCGAGATGGAGCCGCCTAACGCCCCAAGGCCCTATAAGGCGCCAACAGCGCCGGATCGCCAAAACACGCCTCCGGCATGAGGAACCTCGGCTCCCCACCCGCCGCGAACGCCTCGCGGATGGCCGTGGCGGCGATATCCAGCGGGGTGATCTCGATACGCACCACCTGCCCCGCCGGCCCTTGCAGCCGCGTCGTGCGGCGGCCCGCCACGAAGGCCTCCAGCTCTGGCGGAAGGGCGTGGCTGGCGCCCGGGCGGGCCAGGACGCCAACATGGGCCAGTTCGAACAGGTCGCGCCACAGGTGCCACGACGCAAGGCCGGCGAAGGCATCGTCGCCCACGAGCAGCACCAGCGGGCGCTCCGGGCCCACGTCGGCACGCAGGGACGCCAGCGTATCGACGGTATAGGACGGGCCGTCGCGGTCGAGCTCGCGCGAATCGACCACGAGGCGGTCCTGCCCCGACAGCGCGGCGCGCAGCAGCGCCGTGCGGCCGGCGGCATCGGCCACGGGTGGCGGCCGGTGCGGTGGCGTGCGGGCCGGTACCAGGCGCACCTCGGCATCGAGCGCCTCGGCCGCCTCCCACGCCGCGCGCAGGTGACCGTTGTGGATGGGGTCGAAGGTGCCGCCCAGGATGGCGAGGGGCCGGAGGTGGGTCATGGGCTCAGGCCAAGGCGGCCGCGGCGCGCGGTTCGGCGATGGCGGCCACGAGGCGCTCGGCCTCCAGCCAGGGATCGCCCTGCTCGCGGCCCTTGGCCATGCGATCGATGCGTGCCGCCCGCGCCAGGCAGGCCATCCAGTGCTCGCGCGGCGCGCGGCGCAAGGCCTTGCGGAACAGCTGCTCGCGGGCCGGCCATAGGCGTTCGGCCTTGGCCTGCGCGCCGAAATCGCGGGCATTGGCCAGGCGCATGGCCAACTGCAACTGGTTCACCAGCCAGCCCATGAGGGCGATGAGCTCGTCACCCTCGGCGCGCAGGCCGGCCAGGATGCGCAGCGCGCGGCCCCCGTCGCCGGCGAACGCGGCGTCGGTGAGCTTGAACGCGTCGAAGCGCGCGCTGTCGGCCACCAGGCCCTCGAGCGTGGCGGCATCGAGGCGGCGATCGCCCGCGAGCACCACCAGCTTGTCGATCTCCTGGGCGGCGGCGAGCAGGTTGCCCTCCACCCGCTCGGCCAGCATGGCAACCGCATCGGGCGTGGCCTGGAGGCCGCGCGACGCCAGCCGCTGGCCGATCCACTGGCCCCATTCGTTGGGGCGCGGGGCGTTGAAGACCACCTGGATGCCGGCCTGGTCCACCGCCTTGGTCCAGGCACCTTCGTGCTTGCTGCTCCACTCGGTGGCCGAGATGAGCAGGGTGGTGTCGGGCGCGGGGTTCCTCACGTAGTCCGTGATGGCCGCGCCACCCTCCTTGCCCGCGCGCCCCCCCGCAAGGCGCAGGTCGATCAGGCGCAGCGTGGCGAACAGCGAAAGGCCGGCCGACGAACGGGCCAGGTCGTCCCAATCGAAGCGGCTATCGGCCTCGAGCACCTCGCGCTCGGCGTAGCCGAGCCGGCGGGCCATGGCGCGCAAGGCATCGGCGGCCTCGAGCACCAGCAGTTCCTCGCCCACCAGCAGGTACACCGGCGCCATGCGGTCGCCGGCGAGGTGCTTGTGCCACTGGGCGGGCTGCATGGGCACCGCGCTGCGGCCTTACTGCGCGGACGGGGCCGGCGCGGGCGCCGGTTCGGCTGCCGGCGGGTGGTTACGCGCGGCCTGCAGGCGGAACAGGATGGACTGCACCATGTCGTTGATGAGGCTGCGCTGGATCTCGTCGGTCTGCGCGGACGTACCGATGGTGTTGGTGGCGTCGTAGCTGAATTCGCGCGACATATCGACCTGCTGCGGGGCGACGAGCAGGTTGCCGTCCGGGCCCTTGGCGTTGAACTCGACGTGGTAGCGAACCGCGTATTCCGTGACGCGCGCGGTGCCGCTGACCGTCAGCGAATCGGTGCGGAAGGTGTTCGAGGTGACGGCCAGTTCGGCGATGCCCGCGCCGGGCTTGTCCACCACGGTGGCGTTGGAGTTCTCGATGGCACGGGTGAGCTCGCGCTCGAGGCGCCCGCCGCCCACGACGGTGAGATGCACCTTGTCCATGCCCTGCGGCAGGGCCGCCGACTGGCGCAGGTGGAACCCGCAGGCACCCAGCAGGGCGGTGGCGGCGACGACCAGGGCGACACGGAGGGCGTTGGGGCTCATGGTTATCCTGCGACGATGTTGACGATCTTGCCGGGCACGACGATCACCTTGCGCACGGTAAGGCCTTCCAGCTGGGCGGCCACCACGGGCAACGCCCGGGCCTGGGCCTCGGCATCATCCTTCGATGCGTTGGCCGGCAGCTCGATGGTAGCGCGAAGCTTGCCGTTTACCTGCACCGCGTAGGTCAGCGAATCGCGGACCAGGGCCGCCGGGTCGACCACGGGCCAGCCCGCGTCCTCCACCAGCGCCTCGCCATGGCCCAGCGCCTGCCACAGCGCATGGCTCACGTGCGGGGTGAACGGGTTGATGAGCTGCACCACGGCCGTGAAGGCCTCCTGGCGCAGGGCCACGCCTTCTTCGCTGGCGTCGTCGAACCTGTTCAGCGCGTTCAGCAGTTCCATCAGCGCGGCGATGGCCGTGTTGAACGACTGGCGGCGGCCGATATCGTCGGTGACCTTCTGGATCGTCTCGTGCAGCTGGCGGCGCAGCGTCTTGCGCGCGCCCTCGCCCGCCGGGTTGGCGCCCTGCCCCTTGCCGCCTTCGGCGTGCGTGGTGACATCGCGCCACAGGCGGCGCAGGAAGCGGGCCATGCCTTCGACACCGGCTTCGTTCCACTCCAGCGACTGGTCGGGCGGCGCGGCGAACATCGAGAACAGGCGGACGGTATCCGCGCCGTACTTCTGGATCATCGACTGTGGGTCGACGCCGTTGTTCTTCGACTTCGCCATCTTCTCGACGCCGCCGATTTCCACCGGCTGGCCATCGGCGCGCAACGTGGCGCCAGTGATGCGCGCGCGTTCATCGCGCTGCACGTCCACGTCGGCCGGGTTGAACCAGGTGAACTGGCCGTCGGCCTCCTTGCGGTAGTACGTCTCGGCGATGACCATGCCCTGGCAAAGCAGGTTGGTGGCCGGCTCGTCGCTGTTGACGAGGCCTTCGTCGCGCATCAGCTTGTGGTAGAAGCGGAAATACAGCAGGTGCAGGATCGCGTGCTCGATGCCGCCGATGTACTGGTCCACCGGCATCCAGTAGTTCACGCGCTCGTCCACCATCGCGTTCGCGCCCGGGCTGGTGTAGCGCGCCGGGTACCAGCTCGATTCCATGAACGTATCGAACGTATCCGTCTCGCGCTCGGCCGGGGCGCCGCAGTTCGGGCAGGTGGTCTTGCGCCATGCCGGGTCGGCCTTGATGGGGCTCTGCACGCCCGAGAACTCGACGTCCTCCGGCAGCACCACCGGCAACTGGTCTTCCGGCACCGGCACGGCATCGCACGTCGGGCAGTAGATGACCGGGATGGGGCAACCCCAGTAGCGCTGGCGGCTGACGCCCCAGTCACGGATGCGCCAGTTCACGCGGCGCTCGCCACGGCCGGCGGCCTCGAGCTTCGATGCGATGGCGTCGAACGCCGCGTCGAAGTCCAGGCCATCGAACTCACCCGAGTTCACGAGGTAACCGTGCTCGGTGTAGGCCCCCGATTCCTGCACGCCCGTCTCGAACGACTTCACCGTTTCCACGGCCGCCGAGGTGGCATACGCATCGGCATGGCCGCCATCGAGCGCGTTCTGGGTGGCGTCGGCGCCTTCGCCCTTCGCCAGGTCGCGGCTGATCTCGGCCAGCGCATCGACCACGGCGCGATCGACGACGACCATCTTGATGGGCAGCGAATACTTCTGGGCGAACTCCCAGTCACGCTCGTCGTGGCCCGGCACGGCCATGACGGCACCGGTGCCGTAGCCCATCAGCACGAAGTTGGCGACCCACACCGGCACCTTCTCGCCAGTGATGGGGTGCACGGCATCCACGCCGGTGTAGTAGCCGCGCTTTTCCTGCGTCTCGAGCTCGGCCTCGGAGACGCCGCCGGCCTTGCACGACTCGATGAATTCGGCGAGGCCCGGGTTGTCCACCGCGGCCCGCGTGGCGATGGGGTGTTCCGCGGCGACAGCCACGTACGACACGCCCAGCAACGTATCGGGGCGCGTGGTGAACACCTTCACCGGCTCGGCCTGGCCGTCGACGTCGAAGGTGATCTCCAGGCCCTGCGAGCGGCCCAGCCAGTTGCGCTGCATGGTCTTCACCGCATCGGGCCAGCCCGGCAGCGTATCCAGGCCGTCGAGCAGCTCCTGCGCGTACGCGGTGATCTTGAGGAACCACTGCGGGATCTCGCGTTTCTCGACCACGGCACCCGAGCGCCAGCCCTTGCCATCGATGACCTGCTCGTTGGCGAGCACGGTCTGGTCGACCGGATCCCAGTTGACGACGCTGTTCTTGCGGTACACCAGGCCCTTCTTCATGAGCCGGGTGAACATCTGCTGCTCCCACCGGTAGTACTCGGGGCGGCAGGTGGTGACTTCGCGGGTCCAGTCGTACGCGAAACCCATGCGCTTGAGCTGCTCGCGCATGTGTTCGATGTTCTTGTAGGTCCACTTCGCCGGCGCGGTCTTGTTCTTGATCGCGGCGTTCTCGGCGGGCAGGCCGAAGGCGTCCCAACCCATGGGCTGGAGCACGTTCTTGCCTTGCTGGCGCTGGAAGCGGCTGATGACGTCGCCGATGGTGTAGTTGCGGACGTGCCCCATGTGGAGGGCACCGGAGGGGTACGGCAGCATCGAGAGGCAGTAATACTTGGGCTTGCCGGTGTCTTCGGTGACTTCGAAGGCACGGGTGTCGCTCCAGTAGCGCTGGGCGGCGGTTTCGACGGCGTCGGGGGCGTAACCGCCCTGTTCGCGCGTGGCCTGGTCGTTGCTGTCCTGCATGGGGTCGGGTACCGGATAAAAGGCTGCGGTCAATCGCGGGAGACTATCCCACGGGGTTGGGGTGGGCAACCGGGGTTGGGCCGGGCCTTTGATTTTGCTCTGTATTCGGCCTTGCGGGGTTGTGGCAGTTCATTCGCTGGCGCGAATGCATGCTTCTAGCGGCT
>NZ_JZRB01000003.1 GCF_000964085.1 Luteibacter yeojuensis | reverse complement strand
TCGAGGATTAGCGGGCCGAGGCGACGAGTGTGGCGGCCGCGTGGGTGGGATTGGTCGTCACCATCGCGCCCAGGGTCAGCATGCAGGTCAGCACGGCGGCGACGAAGAAGGTCTTCAGCAGGAAGGTTTCGGCTTTCATGGTGGTTCTCCTCAGGCTTAGCGGGTGGGCGTGTTTGCCCTTTCGCCAGAGGGGTTGCATCGGCCGTGCCAAGCGGAGAACCACGTCGCAAAGCCCGGTTTCAAGCCATTCTCACCACGACCCGCGAGCTGCGCCTTGCTGTCCGCGGACAACCACCTGTCCGCATCCGCTTCTCCGGGCGGGCGCCCCGAGCCGCGAGCGTGGCTCGACCCCATGTCGCCTCCGTGTTGCAAAGAGTCCTTGGTGTCCACCCTCGAGGCGAGTTCCGCACAAGTGCAGCGGCCGTAGGCCAAATAAGTACACAAGGGGCTGCGGCAGCAGCCTTTTCCTTATCGAACGCGGAGGACCTGTCTGAGCAGCGAGGGTGGGCACCAAGGGCTCTTCGCCTCGACACACCCAGGCTTAGGCGGCGCATGCCGCTTAAGACATGCATTCGCGACAGCGAATGAACCGATCAAAGAGCATCGCTTGCAAGCAAGCTCCCACAGCCAAGCAGCCCCCCACAGCCAAGCAGCCCCTCCACAGCCAAGCAGCCCCCCACAGCCAAGCAGCCTCCCGGACGCCCAAAGCCCCCGGGTGGTTGCGCACCGCAGCAAACCACGGCATCATCGGGGTTCTACCCAAGCCAAGACCCGCCGTGTCCCACGCCGACTACACCTCGAACGTCTTCACCAGCGCCCGCATGGCCGCAGGGATGACCTCGCGTGCTCGTCGACCGTACATCGGGTACTCGGCCGGGTAGGCTGTCGCGCGCGTTTCATTCGCATCGACTAAAAAACCCGGCCACGTGCCGGGTTTTTTCGTTTCGGATTCCCCATTCTCCACTGGATTGCCATGACCGTCCGCCATTTCCTCAACACCACCGACTACAGCCGCGCCGAAATCGACGCCCTGCTTGAGCAGGCGGCCGAGTTCAAGCGCTCGCCCCAGGGCCAGCAGCTGGCCGGCAAGGCCATCGCGCTGCTGTTCTTCAACCCCAGCATGCGCACCCGCACCAGCTTCGAGATCGGCGCGTTCCAGCTGGGCGGCCATGCCGTGGTGCTGGCCCCGGGCAAGGACGCATGGCCCATCGAGTTCGAAGTGGGCACGGTGATGGATGGCGACACCGAAGAGCACATCGCCGAAGTGGCCCGCGTGCTGTCGCGCTATGTCGACCTCATCGCGGTCCGCGCCTTCCCGAAGTTCCAGGACTGGCAGGTCGATCGCCAGGACAAGGTGCTGAAGGCGTTCGCCCAGTACGCGACGGTGCCGGTCATCAACATGGAGACGATCACACACCCCTGCCAGGAGCTGGCGCATGCGCTGGCCATGAAGGAGCACCTGGGCGATCTACAGAACAAGAAGTACGTGCTTACCTGGACGTACCACCCGAAGCCGCTGAACACCGCGGTGGCCAACTCCGCGCTGCTCATCGCCACCAAGATGGGCATGGACGTGACCCTGCTTTGCCCCACGCCGGAGTACATCCTGGACGAGCGCTACATGGACTTCGCCGCGCAAAACGCGAAGGAAAACGGTGGCTCGCTGCAGGTCTCGCACGATATCGAAGCCGCCTACAGCGGCGCGCACGTGGTGTACGCCAAGAGCTGGGGCGCGCTGCCGTACTTCGGCCGCTGGGAGCAGGAAAAGGCCATCCGCGACGCGCACAAGCACTTCATCGTCGACGAGGCCAAGATGGCCCTCACCGACAACGGCCTCTTCAGCCACTGCCTGCCGCTGCGCCGGAACATCAAGGCGACCGATGCGGTGATGGATTCGCCGGCCTGCATCGCCGTGGACGAGGCGGAGAACCGCCTGCATGTCCAGAAGGCCGTCATGGCCTCGCTCATGTCGCAGCCGGGCGTGAAGTCCGGCCTCGGTTTCTGATCCGCCCCCCCTCTTCAAACCCCTTATTCCAAGCCTCTTCCGGAGCCAGCATGTCCAGCAAAGATATCGTCCTCGCCTTCTCGGGCGGCCTCGACACCAGCTTTTGCGTCCCGTACCTGATGGAGCGCGGCTACGCCGTGCACACCGTGTTCGTGGATACGGGCGGTGTCTCCGCCGAGGAGCGCGAGTACATCGAACAGCGTGCGCACGAGCTGGGCGCCGCGTCGCACCGCACGGTGGATGCCTCGCAGGCCATCTGGGACAGCTTCGTCACCCCGCTGATCTGGGCCGGTGAGTTCTACCAGGGCCAGTACCCGCTGCTGGTGTCCGACCGCTACCTCATCGTCAAGGCCTCGCTGGAGCGCTGCGACGAGCTGGGTACCAAGCTGTTCGCCCACGGCTGCACGGGCATGGGCAACGACCAGGTGCGCTTCGACCTCACGGTGAAGGCGCTGGGCGATTACACCATCGTGGCGCCGATCCGCGAGATCCAGCGCGAGCACACGCAGGTGCGTGCCTACGAGCAGAAGTATCTGGAAGACAAGGGCTTCGAAGTCCGCGCCAAGACCAAGCACTACACCATCAACGAGAACGTGCTGGGCGTGACCATCTCCGGCGGCGAGATCGATGCGTGGGAGATCCCGGAAGAGGGCGCCGTGGCCTGGTGCGCGCCGCGCGCCGAATGGCCGTCCGAACCGCTGCGCATCGAGCTCGGCTTCGAGAAGGGCGTGGCCACCACGCTCAACGGCAAGGCGGCCACCGGCCCGGAAATCCTCGCCTTCCTCAACCGCGAGCTGGCGAAGTACGGCGTGGGCCGCAGCCTGTACACCGGCGACACCAATATCGGCCTGAAGGGCCGCATCGTGTTCGAGGCGCCCGCGCTCACCGCGCTGCTCACCGCGCACCGCGCGCTGGAAGAAACCGTGCTGTCGAAGCAGCAGAACCGGTTCAAGCCCGAGATCGGCCGCAAGTGGACCGAGATCGCCTACGAAGGCTTCTTCAACGACCCGATCAAGGCCGACCTGGAGGCCTACCTGGTGAGCACGCAGCGCAAGGTCGATGGCAAGGTCATCGTCGAGACGCGCGGCGGCATCGTCTATGCCGTGAAGGTGGAATCGAAGAACCTGCTGCATTCGAAGAAAGCCACGTACGCGCAGGCCGCCGACTGGGGCGTCGCCGAGGCCGAGGGCTTCATCAAGCTGTATGGCATGAGCTCCACCATCTGGGCGGAAGTCGACCGTGCCAACGGCGGCAAGTAACCGAGGCCCCATGGATACGCTCCTTAAGGAAACGCTCGACCACCTGCGCGCGCTCGTTTCGTACGACACGCGCAACCCGCCCCGCGAGATCGGCACGGGCGGCATCTTCGATTACCTGCGCGCCAACCTGCCGGGGTTCGACGTGCAGGTGACGGACTTCGGTGCCGGCGCCGTGAACCTCTACGCCGTGCGTGGCACGCCGAAGGTGCTCTTCAACGTGCACCTCGATACCGTGCCCGACAGCCCGCACTGGACCCAGGACCCGCACGCGCTGGTGGTGACGGAAGACCGTGCCATCGGCCTGGGTGCGTGCGACATCAAGGGCGCCGCCGCGGCGCTCGTGGCCGTCGCCAACGCGTCGCAGGGCGACATGGCGCTGCTGCTGTCCACCGACGAAGAAGCCAACGATGCGCGCTGCATCGATGGCTTCCTGAAGGGCAAGCCGGCCTACGACGCCATCATCGTCGCCGAGCCCACCCAGGGCGAGGCGGTGCTGGCGCACCGTGGCATCCACTCGGTGCAGATGCGCTTCAAGGGCCGTGCCGCCCACGCCTCGGGCCAGCAGACCCCGTCGGACAGCGCCCTGCACCAGGGCATCCGCTGGGGTGCCGCCGCGCTCGACCACGTGCAGGCGTTGTCGCACGAGCGCTTCGGTGGCCTCACCGGCCTGCGCTTCAACATCGGCAAGGTGGAGGGCGGCATCAAGGCCAACATGATCGCGCCCACGGCGGACATCCGCTTTGGCTTCCGCCCGCTGCCCTCGATGGATGCCGACGCGCTGCTCGAGACCTTCCGCACGCTGGTGGAGCCGTACCCGGTGGAATACGGCGAGACCTTCCGCGGCGATTCGCTGCCGGCCGGCGACACCGCCACGGCCGAGGCCCGCCGCCTCGCCGCGCGCGACCTCGCCGACGAGCTGGAGATCCCGGTGGGCAACGCCGTCGATTTCTGGACCGAAGCCGCGCTGTTCTCCAAGGCCGGCTACACCTGCTTCGTCTATGGCCCCGGCGACATCGCGCAGGCGCACACCGCCGACGAATGGGTCGCCCTCGACCAGTTGGGCACGTACGCCCAGACCATCCTCCGGATCGTTGATCGTGGAATCTAAAAACACCCGCAAGACCATCGTCCGCCTGTTGTCCGCCATGGGCAGCGCGCGCGAGATCCAGCAGTACCTCAAGCGCTTCTCCCAGCTCGACGCCGCCCGCTTCGCCGTGGTGAAGGTGGGCGGCGCGGTGCTGCGCGACGAGCTGGCCGACCTCACCTCGTCGCTGTCGTTCCTGCAGCAGGTGGGCCTCACGCCCATCGTGCTGCACGGCGCGGGCCCGCAGCTGGATGAAGAACTCGCCGCCGCCGGCATCGAGAAGAAGACGGTGAACGGCCTGCGCGTGACCTCGCCGGAAGCCCTGGCCATTGTCCGCCGCGTGTTCCAGTCGCAGAACCTGCGCCTGGTGGAAGCGCTGCAGGAAGTCGATACCCGCGCCACCTCGGTGCCCTCGGGCGTGTTCACGGCCGATTACCTCGACCCCGACCAGCTGGGCCTCGTGGGCAAGGTGCGGTCGATCAACCTGGCGCCCATCGAGGCGAGCCTGCGCGCGGGCTCGATCCCGGTCATCGCCAGCCTGGGCGAAACCGAGGCCGGCCAGATCCTCAACATCAACGCCGACTTCGCCGCGAACGAACTGGTGCGCGTGCTGCAGCCGTACAAGATCGTGTTCCTCACCGGCACGGGCGGCCTGCTCGACGGCGATGGCAACATCATCGATTCGATCAACCTTTCCACCGAGTTCGACCACCTGATCCAGCAGCCCTGGCTGCATTCGGGCATGCGCCTGAAGGTGGAGCAGATCAAGGACCTGCTCGACGACCTGCCGCTCACCTCGTCGGTGTCGATCACGCGCCCCGCCGACCTGGCGAAGGAACTCTTCACGCACAAGGGCTCGGGCACGCTGGTGCGCCGCGGCGAGCGCGTGCTTCGCTTCACCTCGTGGGAAGGCGTGGACCTGGCGCGCATGCGCGTGCTCATCGAATCCAGCTTCGGCCGCACGCTGGTGCCGGATTACTTCGAGCGCACCGACCTGTACCGCTTGTATGTCTCGGAAAACTACCGCGCGGCCATGGTGCTCACCATGGAAGACGGCTTTGCCTACCTGGACAAGTTCGCGGTGCTCGACGATGCGCAGGGCGAGGGCCTGGGCCGCGCCGTGTGGCAGGTGATGCGCGACGAGAACCCCACGCTGTTCTGGCGCTCGCGCCACGGCAACGCCATCAACCATTTCTACTACGCGGAATCCGACGGCTGCTTCAAGCAGGCGCGCTGGAAGGTGTTCTGGTACGGCCTGGATAACTTCGCCGACATCGAGCACTGCGTGGCGCATTGCGCCACCCGCATCCCCACCCTGCAGGACTGAACGGCATGTCCCGTAAAACCATCGGCATCGTCGGCGCGCGCGGCCACACCGGCGCGGAACTGATCCGCCTTATCGCAAACCATCCCTCGCTGGCGCTCGCCTTCGTCTCGTCGCGCGAACTGGCCGGCCAGCGCCTGGCCGACCACAACGACGTGTACAAGGGCGAGCTCACCTACGTGAATCTCGACCCCGCGGGCGTCGCGGCCGAGGCTGCGGACGTGGTGGTGCTGGCGCTGCCGAACGGCAAGGCCGCGCCCTATGTCGAAGCCATCGACAAGGCCGGCGGCGATACCGTCATCGTCGACCTCTCGGCGGATTACCGCTTCGACGAGCGCTGGTTCTACGGCCTGCCCGAGCTCTACCGCGACCGCTGGCGCGGCGAGAAGCGCATCAGCAACCCCGGCTGCTACGCCACCGCCATCCAGGCCTCCATCGCGCCCATCAAGGACCTGCTGGCGGCGCCGCCGGTATCGTTCGGTGTCTCGGGCTATTCGGGTGCCGGCACGACGCCGTCGGACCGCAACGACCCTGAAAAACTGCGCGACAACCTCATGCCGTACTCGCTTACCGGGCACATGCATGAGAAGGAAGCCAGCCGCCACCTTGGCCTTCCGGTGGAGTTCATGCCGCACGTGGCGCCGCATTTCCGCGGCCTCACCGTCACGACGAACCTCTACCTGGCCAAGCCGGCCAAGCGCGAGGAGATCGCCAACCGCTTCGCCAACCGCTACCAGGGCGAGAAGCTCATCCATGTCGTGGACGAGGCGCCGTGGGTCAGCCACATCGCGAGCCAGCACCACCTCGACGTGGGCGGCTTCACCATGTCGGCCGATGGCCGCCGCGTGGTCGTGGTGGCCACGCTGGATAACCTCCTGAAGGGCGCGGCCACGCAGGCCATGCAAAACGTTAACCGTGCGCTCGGCTTCGACGAGCTCACCGCCATCCCCGTTTAAGGACCTGCAGATGACCCAGCCGCTGTGGCAGAAATCCGATACGCAGGTCGACGCGAAGATCATGCGCTTCCTCGCGGGCAACGACGTGGTGCTCGACCGCGAGTTCTTCCTGCACGACATCACCGCCAGCAAGGCGCACGTGGAAGGTCTCGCCAAGATCGGTGTCGTCTCGGCCGATGAGCGCGACGCGCTGAAGCGGGAGCTCGATGCGCTCGCCGCCGACTTCAGCGCTGGCGCGTTCGTGCTGGACGAGCGCTTCGAAGACGGCCATTCGGCCATCGAGGCGCGCCTGACGGAGCGCCTGGGCGACGCCGGCCGCCGCGTCCACACGGGTCGCAGCCGTAACGACCAGATCCTGGTCGCCACGCGCCTGTGGCTGAAAGAGAAGCTCTCGACGCTGGAAGCGCTGTGCCGTCGCATCGCCGAGGTATGCCTCGATCGCGCCGCCGGTGATGCGCTGCCGATGCCGGGCTACACGCATATCCAGCGCGCCGTGGTGTCGTCCACCGGCATGTGGTTTGCCGCGTTCGCCGAGGCCTTCATCGACAACACGCTGCGCGCCCGCCAGGCGCTCGAACTCATCGATGCGAACCCGCTGGGCACCGCGGCCGGCTACGGCGTGAACGTGGGTCTCGACCGCGCACATACGACGAAGGCGCTGGGCTTCGCCCGCATGCAGGTATCGCCGATTTACGCGCAGCTGTCGCGCGGCAAGTTCGAGATGGCCGCGCTGGATGCGGTGGGCACCGCGCTGCTGGATACCCGTCGCCTGGCGTGGGATCTGTCGCTGTTCACCACGGCGGAGTTCGACTTCGTGAAGCTGCCGGCGGAATACACCACCGGCTCGTCGATCATGCCGAACAAGCGCAACCCCGATGTCGTGGAACTGCTGCGCGCCAGCTACGCCAGCGTCGCCGCCGCCCGCACCGAGATCGAGCAGCTGCTCTCGCTGCCCTCGGGCTACCAGCGCGACCTGCAATTCTCCAAGGGCTCGCTGTTCCACGGCTTTTCGATGGGCCTGGGCGCCCTGGAACTGCTGCCCGACATGCTTGCCCGCTTCGAGTGGAAGGCCGACAAGATGCGTGCCGCGATCGAACCGGCGATGTACGCCACCGACGTCGCGATCGAGCAGGCCGTGGCCGGCGTGCCATTCCGCGACGCCTACCGCGCCGCCGCCGAAACCGCCGCGTCGGCAGGCGAAGGCCGCTCGCCCGAAAGCAGCCTCGCCGCCCGCACCTCCCCCGGCGCCGGCCACGACCTGATGCTGGAAACCCTCCGCGCAAGGCTCTAACCAGCCCCCTGTAGGAGCGCGCTTGCGCGCGACATCTTTTCGCCGGGCGCGTCAGGCCCTGTAGCTCTTCCGCGAAAGGCATCGCGCGCACGCGCGCTCCTACACCAAGCAAAACGAAGTTCACGGAGGCAGCATGTCATCCGGCTTCACCGCCCAACCCCTGCCCACCTGGCGCCGCGCCGTCCTCAAGGTGGGCAGCAGCCTCCTGGCCACGCCGGATGGCGCGCTGACTGGCCAGCACGCCGACGCGCTGGCCGCGTTCGTCACCGCCAGCCGCCAGGCGGGCAGGGAAGTCGTCATCGTCTCTTCCGGCGCCGTGGCCGCCGGCCGCGGCCTGGTCCCACCCCAGGCCCCGGGCACGGGCGGCACGGGCCTTGGCGGCCGCCAGGCGCTCGCTGCGCTCGGCCAGACCCGCCTCGTCGGCCTGTGGCAGACCTTCTTCGACGCCCCCGTGGCCCAGGTGCTGCTCACCCATGACGACCTGCGCAACCGCCGCCGCTACCTCAACGCGCGCACCACGCTGCGCGAGCTGCTGGCCCTCGGTGCCATCCCGGTCATCAACGAGAACGATACCGTCGCCGTCGACGAGCTGAAGCTCGGTGACAACGACAACCTCGCCGCCATCGTCGCGGCACTGGTCGACGCCGACGTCCTGTTCATCGCCTCGGACATCGCCGGCCTCTACACCGCGAACCCGCGCACTGAGCCCTCCGCGGTTCCGGTTCTCGACCTCGACGAAGTGCTGCCCGTGCACCTGGCCAGCGCGGGTGGGGCAGGGACGGCCGCGGGCACGGGTGGCATGCGGACAAAGCTGGAAGCCGCGATGAAAGCTGCGGCCGCCGGCATCGAAACCGTGCTGTTCGACGGCCGCGATGCCGCCTGCCTCGCCCGCATGGCCGATGGGGTGCTCACCGGCACGCGCCTGCGCGCACCGCGCTCGCGCCTCGCCGCGCGCAAATACTGGCTGCGGCACGCACCCGCTGTGGGCTGCGTTGGCGTGGATGCGGGCGCCCTCGAGGCGCTGCGTGGCCGTGGCGCGTCGCTGCTCCCGGGTGGCGTCCTCGGCGCCGACGGTGACTTCGCCCGCGGCGACGTCATCGACATCGCGTTCGAAGGCGCGCCCTTTGCCCGGGGCATCGCACAGTACGCGGCCACCGATGTCCGCCGCATCGCCCGGCGGCACACGCGTGACATCGACGCCGTGCTCGGCTACAGCTATGGCGAGACCATCGTCCACCGCGACGACCTCGTCGTCCTCCCCGACCCCGCGAGGCTGCCATGACCCACCTGCGAGACCAGGCCCTGGCCTGCCGCGATGCCGCCCCGGCCATCGCCGCCCTCGACACGGCCGCGAAGCAGCATCTGCTCAACCGCATGGCGGATGCCCTGGCGGCCGACACGCACGCCGTGCTCGAGGCGAATGCCCGTGACATGGAGGCGGCACGCCACAACGGCACCAGCGCCGCGATGCTCGACCGGCTGCGGCTGGACGAAGGCCGCGTGGCAGGCGTCGTCGCCGCCATCCGCCAGGTCGCGGCGCTACCCGACCCGGTAGGCCTCGTCACCCGGCGCGAAGTGCGGCCGAATGGGATCAGCGTGGAACGCGTGCGCATTCCGCTCGGTGTCATCGCGATGATCTACGAGGCCCGCCCCAACGTCACCGCCGATGCCGCGGCGTTGTGCCTCATGGCCGGCAATTCCGCGATCCTGCGCGGTGGCTCCGACGCCATGCATTCGAACCTCGCCATCGCCGCGGCCCTGCGCCGTGCGCTGCGCGACCAAGGCCTCCCCGAAGCCGCCATCACCGTCGTCGATGACCCGAGCCGGGAGACCATGGTCGAGCTGCTCCAGCTCGCCGACATCATCGACCTGGCGATACCGCGCGGCGGCGAAGGCCTCATCCGCTTCGTCACCGAACACGCGCGTGTGCCCGTCATCAAGCACTACAAAGGCGTGTGCCACCTCTACGTCGACAAGGACGCCGACGAGGCCCTGGCCATCGACTTGCTCATCGACGGCAAGACCAGCCGCCCCGGCGTGTGCAACGCGCTAGAGACGCTGCTCGTCCACCGCGACATCGCCGCCTCGTTCCTCCCCAAGGCTGTCGCGGCGCTCCACGCCCGCAACGTCGAGGTGCGCGGCGACGAGACCGCACGTATCCTCGCGCCCGAGGTCGGCATCGCCACCGACGAAGACTACGCCGCGGAGTTCCTCGACCTCGTCATCGCCGTCCGCGTGGTGCCCGATATCGACGAAGCGATCATCCACATCCGCCGCTTCGGCTCCGACCACACCGAAGTCATCGCCACCCAGGACATCCTCGCCGCCGATCGCTTCGTCAAGGCACTGCGCTCTGCAGTCGTCATGGTGAATGCGTCGTCCCGGTTCAGCGATGGCGGCGAGCTCGGGCTCGGCACGGAGATCGGCATCTCGACGACGCGGTTGCATGCGTATGGGCCGATGGGGGCCGAGTCGTTGACCGTGGAACGGTTCGTGGTGCGTGGAGAGGGGCAGACGCGGCATCCGGTGTGAGCTGAGATCATTCGTAGCCTCGTGCCGTGGCCGACTCGTGTAAGGTTTGGCGACGTTTCATCGTCCCCGGCTTGCCTTGATGACCACCCATGCCTCACCGGGCGCCCCTGGCGCCGGAACTCGCCACCGCCTGAAATCCATCATCGGCGGCTCCACCGGCAACCTAGTCGAGTGGTTCGACTGGTACGTGTATGCGGCCTTCACCCTGTACTTCGCGCCGCACTTCTTTCCAAAGGGTAACCAGACCGCCCAGCTGCTCAGCGCGGCGGCGGTCTTCGCGGTAGGCTTCGTCATGCGCCCCATCGGCGCGTGGATCATGGGCATCTATGCCGATCGGCGGGGCCGCAAGGCGGGCCTGACGCTCTCTGTCACGCTCATGTGCGCCGGCTCGCTCATCATCGCCTGTACGCCGGGTTACGAGACCTGGGGCATTGCCGCGCCCACGCTGCTCGTCATCGCCCGCATGATGCAGGGCCTCTCAGTGGGCGGTGAGTACGGGGCCAGCGCCACCTACCTGTCGGAGATGGCTGGCAAGGATCGTCGCGGCTTCTTCTCGGCATTCCAGTACGTCACCCTGATCTCCGGCCAGTTACTGGCCATCCTGCTCCTGCTGGTGCTCCAGGCCATCATGGCCAAGGAGACGCTGGACGCGTGGGGTTGGCGTATCCCGTTCGCCATCGGCGCCGTGCTGGCCATCGTCGTGTTCCGCATTCGTCGCGGGCTGGCGGAGACGGACAGCTTCAAGAACATCAAGGCAGCCGACGCGCCGAAGTCGGGTTTCGTCGTGCTGTTCAAGCAGCACCCGAAGGAGACCCTGCTGGTGATGCTGCTGACCGCAGGCGGCACGCTGGCGTTCTACGCCTACTCCATCTACATGCAGAAGTTCCTGGTGAACACCAGCGGCTTCAGTCGCGAGGCGGCGAGCCAGATCAACGCCGTGACGTTGTTCGTCTTCATGCTGTTGCAACCGGTGGCGGGCGCGCTGAGCGATCGCATCGGCCGCAAGCCGCTGATGGTGGCCTTCGGCATCCTCGGCGTCCTGTGCACCTATCCCATCTTCAGCACGCTGGAGACCACGCGCGACCCCATCGTCGCCGGCCTGCTGGTCATGGCGGCGTTGGTCATCGTCACGGGTTACACCTCGATCAACGCGGTGGTGAAAGCGGAGCTGTTCCCGGCGCATATCCGCGCCCTCGGGGTGGCGTTGCCGTATGCGCTCGCCAATACGATCTTCGGTGGCACGGCGGAATACGTCGCCCTTAGCTTCAAGGGCGCCGGTTGGGAGCAGGGGTTCTATTGGTACGTAACCGTCATGATCGGCTTGTCGCTGGTGGTCTACCTGCGGATGCGCGATACGCGGACGGACAGCCTGATCCTGGAGGACTGATGGCTGCCTCCCTGTGCGCGGCGTGCTGGTTGATTACCTAAGGATCTCGCTAGTTGCAGCCGGACTGTGTCGCGCTCTTTCGCTCGTACTGAAGCGTGAGATGGAGGACGGCAAATGATGAGGCGCAAGGAATTGCGCCGAGTAACAAGTAGAAAACGACATCTTTCGTCATGCCATCGAATTGCGCGCACATCGATAGCACCCAGGTGTGGAACGCTATCCCGAGGGGTACGATGATCATGAGCCGCCAAAAGCGGCGGCGTTCCGGCGACATCCGTGTCGAGCGCATAGCAGGTTTCCTTCCTTGTGGTGACGGACACGAGCTTAGCCAGCACCGCAGGACGGATCAGTAGTCCAAGGATGGTTTTTCTGTAGGGTTTTTCTGTCAGGCACTACGCCTGCTTCATCCGCCCCGACACCGCCAACATCGCTGCCCAGCACCGCTCCAGGGCCCCCTGGAACTGCCCCCGATCCAACGCCAGCGTCTCCAGTCGCCCACCTTCTTCCGGCGTGAACTCGATCAGCAGCCGCGCACCGTCGATCCACGCCTGCGTGCCGGCGAGGAACTCCGGGTCGTCGTACTTCGAGGCCCCCACGCCCTTCGGCATGGCGAACGCGGTGCGCCCTTCGCGCGGCGCGTGGGCCAGCAAGTCGATGGCGATCTCGTACGAGCCATCGCCCGCTTCGATCTCCAGCGGCACGCGGTCCAGCTCACGTCCAAGGAACAGCTCGATGCTGCCGTTGAACGCCACGTGCCTGGCGTAGGCATCAAGGCGCGCCGCCTTGCTGTCCAGTACCCGCCGCAGGTTCGCGGTGTAGCGGTCGGTGATGTCGCCATGGTCGCGCAGCCAATGGCTGCTGACGTCGATCAGCGCCACGCGGTGGCCATCGGTCGAGGCCTCGATGCCCTGGTGGCGGACGCCGTTCGGCAGGTCGGGGAGCTCCACCGGAAGCCCGCCGGCCTTGAGGCCCAGCATGGTCCGCCCGGGCACCAGGCGCAGCCAGTGCGTCGTGGCCTGCATGGCGAAGCCATCGCCGCGCTCGATGTGCGCGGGTGCGAAGAGGTCGCCGGCACTCATGCGTGGCTCGCACGCCAGGCGTCGATGGCGTCCACGGCGCCAAGGCAATCCGCGAAGCGGTTGTACAGCGGCGTGGGCGAGAGGCGGATGACATCCGGCTCGCGCCAGTCGCCGATGACGCCGTTCGATTCGAGATACGTAAACAACGCACGCCCGGCATCACGCCCGGCACGCACGCGCACGGAAAGCTGCGCGCCGCGCTGTGCCGGGTCGTTTGGCGTGACGATATCGAGCACGTCGTCGAGGCGCGAGCGGATGAGCCAGTCGAGGTAGGCGGTGAGGCGGCGGCTTTTTTCCACCAGCCGCGGCATGCCGGCGCGGCTGAAGACGTCGAGCGAGGCGCGCAGCGGCGCGAGGGCGAGGATCGGCGGGTTGGAGAGCTGCCAGCCGTCGGCCCCCGGCGTGGGGACGAATTGCGGCCCCATCTGGAAGCGCGTGCTCTTGTCGTGCCCCCACCAGCCGGCGAAGCGCGGCACGTCGGCATGGGCGTGGCGTTCGTGGACGAACGCGCCCGCGACGGCGCCCGGGCCGGCATTGAGGTACTTGTAGGTGCACCACACAGCGAAGTCGGCGCCTGTGGCGTGCAGCGTCAGCGGCAGGTTGCCGGCGGCGTGGGCGAGGTCGAAGCCGACAAGGCAGCCCTTCTCATGGCCGCATTCGACGATGCGGTTGAGGTCGAACACCTGGCCGGTGCGGTATTGGATGCCGGGCAGCAGGATCAGCGCCACGCGGTGGCCGTGCTCGGCGATGGCGGCCTCGATGGCGTCCATCGACAGCGTGCCGCCGGGGCCGTCGGCCTGCATCTCGATGAGGTCTGTCGCCGGGTCGAAGCCGTGGAAGCGCACCTGCGATTCCAGCGCGTAGCGGTCGGTCGGGAACGCGCCGGCTTCCATCAGGATGGCCGGGCGTTCCCGCGTCGGGCGGTAGAAGCTCACCATCATCAGGTGCAGGTTCACGCCCAGCGTGTTCATGGCCACCACTTCGTGCGGTTTCGCGCCGACCACCTCGGCCATCGCGTCGCGCACGTACTCGTGGTAGTGCATCCACGGCGACCGGCCACGGAAGTGCGCCTCCACCGCGAGCTCGGACCAGTCCTGCAGTTCCGCCTCGATGGCGGCACGCACGCCCCTGGGCTGCAGGCCGAGCGAGTTGCCGCAGAAATACAGCGTCTCGTGGCCGTTGTGCGGCGGGATATGGAACTCGTCGCGGAAGCGGCGCAGCGGGTCGGCGGCGTCCTGGGCGTCGGCCCAGGCGCGCGTGGCTTCAAAACCGTTCATGGGGCAAAACCTGGGGCATCAGTTGGGCATGGAGGCGGCGACGGCGGCGCAGCCTTTATCGAACGCGGCGGCGAACTTCGCATCGCCCGTGGGGCGCACGCAGCGCAGCTGCACGGCATAGCCGTTGGTGAAGAAATAGCGCTCGTAATAATCGAGCTTCACCGTGCCTTCCTTTGCCGTGTACACGTTCTCCGTCGGCGCCTTGGGCTTGCCGGCGGCGTATTCCTTGAGGCTGGTGGCGCGGTTGCGCATGTCGCCCGAGAACTGCTGGAAAGCGATGAGGTTGTTGGCCTTCTTCATCGTCACCGAGACGCGGGCAAGCGTGGCGTCCGCGTTGCTCGAGCCCGGCACCTGGAACACCTGGCTCTCGTCATCGCCACTGGATTGCATGATCAGCGTCCAGCCATCCGGCACGGTGAAATGGACGGCGCCATCACCCATGGCGACATCGGTGGCCAGGGCCGGCCCGGCAAGGGCAGTGGCGAGGACAAACGGCAGGGCGCGCAGCAGGGTGCGGTGCATGGTGGTCTTTCCCCCGGGAAGATCAGCCATTTTGGCATACCCGCCGCGACCGGGCCGTGGCCCGCGTGTGCGCGGCGTCACGCCACCGCGGCGACGTGCTGGTAGCGCGCAAGGGGCAGGCCCAGCCACTCGAGCGCGGTGCCGTGGAACAGGCGGGCGCGGCTGGCATCGTCCAGGCCCAGGGCCTCGATGCCGCTGCCGGGTTCCTGCTCGCCGAGCGGGAAGGGGTAGTCGGTACCGAGCATGACGCGGTCGGTGCCCACCGTGCCCAGCAGGTAGCGCAGGGCGGCATCGTCGTGCACGCAGGAATCGAAGAACAGGCGGCCAAAATACTCCCGCGGGTTGCGCGCGTTGTCGGTGGCCACCAGGTCGGGGCGCATGCGGAAGCCGTGTTCGATGCGGCCGATGGTGTAGGGGAAGCTGCCACCGCCGTGGGCCAGCATCACTTTCAGGTCGGGCAGGCGTTCGAGCACGCCGCCAAAGATGAGCGAGCACGCCGCCCGGGTCTGCTCCGCCGGCATGCCCACGAGCCAGGGCATCCAGTATTTCGGCATGGTGTCGGTGCCCATCATGTCCCACGGGTGCACCAGCACGGCGGCGCCGAGGTCGGCGGCGGCTTCGAAGAACGGGAACAACTCAGGCGCGTCGAGGTTCCAGTCGTTGCAGTGCGAGCCCACCTGCACGCCCTGAAGGCCCAGCTCGTTGATGCAGCGCTCCAGCTCGCGGATGGCGAGGTCGGGCGATTGCAGGGGCACGGTGCCGATGCCGGCGTAGTGGCGCGGGTGCGCCTCGCATACGCCGGCCATGTGGTCGTTGAGGTGGGCATGCAGTTCCAGGGCCTGGTAGCCCTTCGCCCAGTACGAGAACATGACCGGCACGGTGGAGACCACCTGCACGCCGACGCCGAAGCGGGCATAGTCCTTGATGCGGTGCTCGGCGTCGAAGGCGGACTCCCACACCTCGCGAAAGAACTTGCCCCCGCGGTAGATACGGTGGTGGCCGCCGCTGTGGGTCATGACCGGGAAGCGATCGTCGCCGAAACGGGACGCCAGATCGGGCCAGTCCCGGGGCAGGATATGCGCGTGGGTGTCGATCTTGAGCATGGCCCGAGTTTAGGCTTCGCTGCCGCCCGGCGCCTCTGGCGGTGCAGCATGATCCTTCACGGCGCATCGCCCGCAAGCGGGCTCCCACCCTCCCACCCTCCCACCCGGCTTCCGGCTGTATGTGGGAGCCCGCTTGCGGGCGATGGCTTCCGGCTTCTGGTGGGAGCCCGCTTGCGGGCGATCAGGCCGGAGCCGAACTCCGCCGGTTAACAAGATGGGCAATCGTGTCGACGTTGTCCGTCAAGCGATCGGTCAACCGCCCCACGGCCTCCGCGAAATCCCGATCCGCGAGCCGCGACATGGCCTCCACCAGCGCGCGCTGGTGGTCGCGCAGGCCCGGCGGTACGTCCACCGGCTCGGCCACGGTCAGCGCATCGCCCTGCCGGCGCAGCTCCACGGCGGCCTCGTGGATGAACGGCCCGACGAACTCCCAGCCAGCAGGCACCTCGTCGACGTCGATGAGCGCCTCCAGGGTCATGCCCGTGCGGGCGACGCGGTTGCCGTTGGCGAACAGCGTCTCCGCCAGTTCCTGCAGTACCGCGGGGGTGCCGGGCTCGGCGCGCATGCGGTCGACCGAGGCCTGGGCGTTCGTGCGCGCGGTGCGCGTGGCGGTGCGCACTTCGTGGCGGGTGGCGCGGTCGGCGGGGGCCACCAGCGACTCGAGGTAATCGGCGTACGCGCACAGCATCTCGGAGAGCGCGGTGCGTGCCCGGTGGCGCTCCCACGACGGCCACAGCACGTAGGCGAGCAGGGCGAACGCACTGCCCAGCGCAGTGTTGAGCACGCGATCGGTCATGGCGTTGAAGGGGTCCACTCCCTCGAACGAGAGCAACACCACCACCGTGCCCGTCAGCGCGGCCACGGCGATGCCGTAGTGTGCGCCAGCCAGGTAGCGGAACGCCACGCACAGCACGGCCATGACGACGATGTGCGCGGCGAACACATCGGGCGTGAGCCGCAGCACGAACGTGGTAAGCATGAGGCCGAGCACGGTGCCGACGACACGCAGCAGGCCGAAATTGAAGGTGGCGGCGAAATCGGGGCGCAGCACGATGGCGGCCGTCATCGGCAGCCAGTAGCCGTGCGGCAGGTGGAAGTGCCGCGAGACGATGAAGGCGAGCGTGAGCACCACCGAGCAGCGCACCGCGTGGCGGAAGGCCACCGAATGCGGGGTGATGTTGGCGCGGAGCATCGCCAGCGGCGAGGTGCTGCGCAGGGTTTCCGGCAGCACGGTTTCCTCGCGCTGCGCGCGCTCTTCACCGCGGCTGCCGGCCCAGTTGGTGTTGCGCACCACGGCGGCGAGCTGGCCCGAGAGCGCGTGGATATGGCCGGTGAGGCCCATGCCGGGCGCGGCCGAGGATAGCAGCGCGCGCTCGCTCGCCTGCAGCGTGGCGAGGGCACGCTGCGCTTTCTCGGGCGGTTCGGCCGCATCGAGCGCGGCCGCGGTGGCGGTGAGCACGCGCGCGGCATCGGTGCGGAACATTTCGCCCATGCCATCGCGGCGGGTTTCCAGCTCGGCCATGGCGACGAGCTCGAGGCGGATGCGCTCGGCCAGGTCGAGCAGCACGCGGAACGCCTCCATGGCGCGGCCGCGGGCATGGTGCCGGCCGCGCAGGAAGTTTTGCAGGTCGTTCATGGCGTCGCTGAGGCCGGGCGCTTCGCCATCTTTCTGCGGCTTGCGCGCGAGCTCGGCGAGGCCGCGGTAGACATTGGCCAGCGCGCGGCGCTCGGGCAGGTAGCGTTGCAGCGGCCACGCCGCGATGGAGAACGCCGCCAGCAGCATGCCACCGGCGAAGATGAGCCCACCGCCGGCAAGGGCACCCGGCCAATCCTTCGGCACGGCCGCGCAGATGACGAGCAGCAGCATGCTGGTCATGCCCACGCGCGCGATGTCCGGGCCGAACACCACGAGCAGGCCACCGAAGAAGCCGCAGGCGGCGCAGGCCACGGCCATGGGCAGCACGTCGTTGCCGATGAGGAAGCCGACCAGCCCCGCCAGCCCCGCGGAAAGCGCGGCGAGGAACAGGCGGCTCAGCCGCTGCTGGTACGGGCCCGGCTGGTCCGAGAACATGGTGTCGAGCGCACCGGCCGCCACACCGATGCCCACCTCGGGGTAACCCACGGCGGTGCCGATCACGAGCGGGAGGATGACCGCCGCGGTGTTGCGCAGGGCGACGCGCATGGGCACGTCGGGGCGCTTTACGCGGACCAGCGTCTCGATGACGCTGGCGCGGAGCGAGTAGGCCGGGGAATTCATGGAGCGGGAGATGGGAGGTGGGAAGTGGGGGCGCAAGCGCGAAGCGCACACGTTAGCCGAAGGCTCGTGAACGCAGGACCCACGCACATCAGGTTAACGCACCCCGGCGAGGTTACGCCCCCACTTCCCATCCCCCACCTCCACGCACTTCACGCTCGACCAGCAAACTCACCCGTCAGCGTATTCACCGTGACCTTTTCGCCATTGGTGATGTATTCCGGCACCTGGATCTCAATGCCCGTGCTGAGCCTGGCGGGCTTGTTGCGCTTGGTGGCGCTGGAGCCCTTGAGCTCCGGCGCCGTGTCGACGACGGTGAGCACGATGCTGCTGGGCACCTGCAGGCCCACCGGCGCGTCGTCGATGACCTGGACGTAGTAGCCGTCGGTGTCCTCGACCACGTAGCCCGCGTTGTCGCCGACGACGGAGGCATCGAGCGTGTACTGGGTGTAGTCCTCGTCGTCCATGAAGACGAACGCGTCGCCATCCATGTACGAGAACTTCGCCTGGCGGCGGGCGAGGTCCACTTCCTTCAGCTCGTCTTCCGCGCGCAGGCTGAGGTCGAACTTGCGGTTGCCGGGGATGGAGTACAGGGTGAAGCGGAACGTGACGTTGCCACCGCGCGCGCTGGGCGAGCTGCGCTCGATATCGCGTACCTGGTACACGGTGCCGTCGTTCTCGACGACGTTACCTTTCTTGACTTCGGATGCTTTCATGGCTGCGTTGCCGGTCTTGGTGGGATGGAATTACTTCGGGGCGAGGCGCACGGCGCCGTCGAGGCGGATGGTTTCGCCATTGACGTAGCGGGCACCGAGGATGAACGCGACGAGGTCGGCGAACTCATCCGGCTTGCCCAGGCGCGAAGGGAACGGGATGGAAGCGGAAAGCGACTCCCGCACCTGCGGCGGCATGCCGTCGACCATCGGGGTCCAGAAGATGCCCGGGGCGATGGTGTTGACGCGGATGCCGAAGCGCGACAGCTCGCGGGCCATCGGCAGGGTCATGCCCACCACGCCACCCTTGGAGGCGGAGTAGGCGGCCTGGCCGATCTGCCCTTCGTAGGCGGCCACGGAGGCCGTATTGATGATGACGCCGCGCTCGCCGTCTTCGCCGGTGCCGTTGCCTTGCATGAGCTGCGCCGCGGCCTTGGCCACGTTGAAGCTGCCCACGAGGTTCACCATCACCGTGGTGCTGAAGGTGGACAGCGGCATGGGGCCTTCCTTGCCGAGCACGCGGCCCGCGCCGAGGATGCCCGCGCAGTTCACGACCACGTTGAGGCCACCCATGGCCTGCGCGGCGGCGGCGACGTTGGCGGCCACGCCCTCTTCGGAGGTGACGTCGGTGCGCTGGAAGCTGGCGTTCGGGCCAAGGGCGGCCGCGGCGGCGTGGCCCTTTTCTTCATTGACATCGAAGAGGGCGACATGGCCGCCGGCGGCGACGAGACGCTGGGCCACGGCATGGCCGAGGCCGGAGGCGCCGCCGGTGATGACGGCCTTGACCTGGTCGAGCTGCATGGGAACTCCGGGGGTGCTGGGGTAAACCGCGAGTTTAGCCGAGGCCAGCCCCACGGCGCTGCCGCGCCGCCGCAAAAAAGGCCATGTGGGAGCGCGCTTGCGCGCGATCGCGGTAGGAGCCCACACCGTGGGCGACATCTTTTCGCGATAGCGCGCAGGCCCTGTAGCGAGCCGCGAAAGGCGTCGCCCACGGGGCGGGCTCCTACACGAGCAGGTCGGCCAGCCTGCCGCTTGCCGCCAGCGCCGCGAAAGGCACCACCGGAGCCGGCGGCACGGTGGGCTCGCCCATGAATTTGCTCCACACGCCCACGTCCCACCACTGGCCGAGCTTGTAGCCGGCCTTGGGCCACACGCCCGCCGGCGCGAAGCCCATGGCCTCGTGCATGGCGACGCTGGTGGCGCCGGGCAGGGTGATGACGCCCACGGCCTGGTTGATGCCCTGGCGGTGCATCGCCTCGAGCAGCACGGCATAGAGGCGACGGGCGATGCCGCGGCGGCGTGCCTTCTCGTGCACGTAGATGGATGTCTCGGCAATCCAGTCGTACGCGGCACGCTCGCGGAAGCGCCCCGCGTAGGCGTAGGCGATGACCTCGCCGCCTTCCTCCCACACCAGCCACGGGTGGTTTTGCAGGCGGGCGCGGATGCGCTCGCGCATGGCCGCTTCGCCGGGCAGTTCCGTTTCGAACGTGATGGCGCTGGTTTCGACGATGGGTGCGTAGATGGCGTGGCACGCCGCGGCGTCGGCGTCGGTGGCGATGCGGATCACAGGGGCTTTTCCATGAAGATGCTGCCGGCGTTCGCGCGGTGCTCGCCGAACGGCGGGCAGCGCCGGTAGCCGGAGCGTTCGTAAAGTTCGATCGACTCGGTCTGCGCGGTGCCGGTTTCCAGGCGCACAAGCGTGCCGCCCGCGGAGCGGACCTGGGCTTCGAGCGCCTCGAGCATCTGCTTGCCCAGGCCCATGCCGCGGCACGCGGGTAGCACGTACATGTATTTGAGTTCGACGTAGTCGCCGAGATCGAGGGCGGCGCCGCACGCGAGCGGGGTGCCGTCGACGCGCGCGGTCATGAAGGTGACGTGCGGCCGCTGCAGGCTGTCGACCGTGACGGCGGGCGGCACGGGCGGGTGGCGGTCGAGGTCGGAAAGGTAGCCGTGCAGTTGCTCGATGAGCGGCAGCACGTCGGGCTTGCCCGGCTCGTCGATGGCGAAGGCGAGCGAGGGCGGCTTCGGTGCCACGATGAGGTCGCCATCGTTGAGGCTGCGCAGGAAGAACCGGTCGCAACTGAAGTGGCCGGTGCCGCCCATGGGCGCGTCGATGCGGGTGAAGCCGTGGCGAAGGTATACGGCCTGGGCCGCGTCCATGCCGGTGAGCGTTTCAAGGTAGCAGCGCGTGAACCCCTCGCGGCGCGCGGCATCCAGGCACAGCCGCATGAGCTTCGAGGCCGCGCCCGTACCGCGGGCCGCGGGGAGGAAATACATCTTGCGCAGCTCGCAGGTTTCGTCATCGCCGCCCTCAAGCGGCGCGATGCCCGCACCGCCAGCGACGCGGCCATCGATCTCGACCACGAAGTACGCCTTGCGCCCGCCCGCGTAAGCGGCCGACATGGTGTCCACTTCGGGGTCGTGGATGGCGAAGCCTGGGCCGTCGGCGCCGAATTCCGGCATGACGGAACGGATGACCGCGGCGACCTGGGCATCGTCGCGCGGTTCGATGGGGCGGAGGAGGGGATCGGAGGCCATGCCTTCGATCGTGCCATATTCAGGCGGCGGTGCGGGCCCTCGTGACGCGGCTGGCGGTGTCCTTGCCCAACTGCGCCGCGAGCCATGCACCGGTGTCGATGAGGCGGTCGAGGTCGACGCCGGTGGCCATGCCCATGCCGTGCAGCATGTAGACGACATCCTCGCTCGCTACGTTGCCCGTGGCGCCCCTGGCGTAGGGGCAGCCGCCCGTGCCGGAGACGGCGCTGTCGACCACGCGCACGCCTTCCTCCAGGCACGCGAGGATGTTGGCCAGGGCCTGCCCATAGGTGTCGTGGAAATGTACGGCCAGCGCGGCCATCGGTACCTCGGCGGCCACGGCGCGCAGCATGGCCCGCGCCTTCGCCGGCGTGCCGACGCCGATGGTGTCGCCCAGCGATACCTCGTGGCAGCCGAGGTCGTGCAGGCGCTTCGCCACGCGGACCACGTCGGCCACGGGCACCTCGCCCTGGTAGGGGCAGCCGAGCACGGTGGAAACATAGCCACGCACCGCGACGCCATCGGCGCGCGCGCGTTCCATGACCGGCACGAAGCGGTCAATGGATGCATCGATGCTGGCGTTGATGTTCTTCTGGTTGAACGCCTCGGATGCCGCGGTGAACACCGCCACCTCGGTGGCCCCGACCGCCAGTGCGCGTTCGTAGCCCTGCAGGTTGGGCACCAGCACCGGATAGACCACGCCCGGTGCTTTGCGGATGGCGGCGAACACCTCTGCCGCGTCAGCCAGCTGCGGCACCCACTTCGGGCTGACGAAGCTGGTGGCTTCGATGGTCTGCAACCCGGTGGCCGAAAGGCGGTCGATCAAGTCGACCTTTACCGCGGCAGGCAGCATGGCCTTTTCGTTCTGCAGGCCATCGCGCGGGCCGACTTCGACGATGCGGACGTGGTTCGAGGCGTTCATGCGGGCTCCGGTCAGGCCGATTCGGCGAAGCGGACGAGGACGCTGTCGGCATCCACGAAATCGCCTTGCACGGCCGATAGGGACTCGATGCGGCCGGCACGCGGCGCCTTCAAGGCCAGTTCCATCTTCATGGCCTCCATCACCAGCAGCTCCTGGCCTTCTTCCACCGTGTCGCCCACGGCCGCGCGTACCAGCACGATGCGACCCGGCATGGGCGCGACCACCTGGCGCGCGGTGTCGCCGGCGGCGCCCGCCCAGGCGAAAGCAGGGGCGCGCTCGAACAGCCAGCGGCGGCCCTCGCCGTCGTGCACCCGGATACGGGGCCCGGTGGCGGTGAGCGGTACGCGGCGTGCCACGTCGTCGAAGCGCGCGGATAGCGCCCCATCGACCAGCCGCGCCCCGCTGACGGTGCAGGTGGCCTCGCCCTCGCGCAGCACGTAGTGGCCGCCATGGCCGTGCGCATCGATCTCGTGGCGGGTCTCGCCCGCCATCAGTGCCACCACGCGCTTGCCCGCGTGGCCAAGGCGCCATGCATCGGCGCTACCCCACGGCGAATGCGGATCGTTGGCCGGGTTGTGCCGCGCGGCCTCGTCGGCCATGAGCAGGGCCGTGGCGGCGGCGAATCGCTCGGTATCACCCGCCTGCGCGCCACCGGCAAGGAATTGATCGAGGTGCCGGTCGAGGTAGCCCGTGTCGATGCGGCCCTCGACCACCACGGGGTGACGGATGAGCCGCTCAAGGAATGCCACGTTCGATTTCGGCCCGACGATTTCGGTATGGGCCAATGCGACGCGCAGGCGCTCCAGCGCGTCCGCGCGGTCGTGGCCCGATACGATGAGCTTGGCGATCATCGGGTCGTAGAAGATGGTGACGGTATCGCCCGCCACCACGCCGCCGTCGAGCCGGACGTGGCGCGACGGCGCAGGCAGCGTGAGCGCGAGCAACTTGCCCGAGCCCGGCAGGAAGTTGGCCTCGGGGTCTTCGGCGTAGAGGCGTACCTCGATGGCGTGGCCATGCGCCTTCACATCCTGCTGTGCGAGTGGCAGCGGTTCCCCGGCGGCGACGCGCAGCTGCCATTCCACGAGGTCGAGGCCGAGGGTTTCTTCCGTGACCGGGTGCTCGACCTGCAGGCGCGTGTTCATCTCCATGAAGAAGAACTCGCCATCCTGCCCCACGATGAACTCGACCGTGCCGGCCCCCACGTAGTCCACGGCGCGGGCCGCCGCCACCGCCGCCTCGCCCATGCGCGCGCGGCGCGTGGCATCGAGGAAGGGCGAGGGCGTTTCTTCCAGCACCTTCTGGTAGCGGCGCTGGGCGGAGCACTCGCGCTCGTTGAGGTGGATGACGTTGCCGTGCGTGTCGCCGAACACCTGGAACTCGATGTGGCGCGGGTGCTCCACGTAGCGTTCGAGGATGACGCGGGTGTCGCCGAAGGCATTGGCGGCCTCGCGCTGGGCCGAAGCCAGCGCCTCGTCGAACCCGGCCGCATCGCGGACGATGCGCATCCCCTTGCCGCCGCCGCCCGACGCGGCCTTGATCATGAGCGGGAAGCCGGTCCGCGCCGCTTCGCGGGCAAGGTGGGCCGGATCCTGATCGGCGCCGTGGTAGCCCGGCACGAGCGGCACGGCGTGCTGTTCCATGAGGGCCTTGGCCGCAGCCTTGGAGCCCATGGCGTCGATACTCTCGGGGCGCGGGCCGATGAAGGCGATGCCGGCCGCCGCGCAGGCGCGGGCAAAATCCGTATTTTCTGAAAGGAAACCGTAGCCGGGGTGGATGGCCTGGGCACCGGCCTGTTTCGCCACGGCGATGATGGCGTCACCGCGCAGGTACGACTCGGCCGGGCGCGGGCCGCCGATGGGGTAGGCCTCGTCCGCCAGCCGCACGTGCTGCGCATCGGCATCGGCCGTGGAATACACGGCCACCGTGCGGATGCCCAGGCGGCGGCAGGTCCGGATCACGCGGCATGCGATTTCGCCGCGGTTGGCGATCAGAATGCAGTCGAACATGGGGCTCCCGGGGGCACGGCGGTGGGGTGGGGGAAAAGCCGGAAAATTAGCAGATTGCGTGTTTGCCGCGGGTTGCGGCGCAGCATCCGGCGAGACGCGGATTTGCACGGCACGGCCTGTCCCCTTAGCCTTGGAGGGTAAACCCCCTCCCACAGTGAGAATTTCATGCAGATCAGCAATCGCAACGTCGTTTCCTTCCACTACACGCTGACCGACGACCAGGGCAATGTCATCGACAGCTCGGAAGGGCGCGAGCCGCTGGCCTACATCCATGGCGAGGGCCACATCGTGCCGGGCCTCGAGGCTGCGCTCGAGGGCCGCCAGGCCGGCGACCAGTTCAAGGTCGACGTGGCGCCGGAAGAAGGCTACGGCCCGCGCCACGCCGAGCTGATCCAGGTGGTGCCGAAGGCAGCGTTCCAGGGCGTGGAAGACCTCCAGCCGGGCATGCAGTTCCAGGGCCGCAACGACCAGGGCACCATCAACGTCACCGTCTCGAAGATCGAGGGCGATAACGTCACCGTCGACGGCAACCACCCGCTCGCCGGCCAGACCCTGCACTTCGCCGTCGAAATCACCAACGTCCGCGAAGCCACCGAAGAAGAACTCTCGCACGGCCACGTGCACGGCGAAGGCGGCCATCACCACTAAGGTGGCCTATCGCGCGCAAGCGCGCTCCCACATGTTCCTGGGGTGGGAGCGCGCTCGCGCGCGATGCTCTTTACCGATCAATACCAGTCAAGCAGCGACACGCCCACGCCCAGGTACGTGGCGCGGTGGTTGTAATCGATCATGCTCTCGCCGTACCCGTTGAACACCTCGAGGTAACCGCGCAGGTTGTTCACCACCGGGAAGCTCCACGTGCCGCGCAGCGAACCATGCGAGCGGTCGCCGCCGCGGAACGAATGCCGCGCCGTCAGCGCGAATTCGTTGCGGCCCACCTCGTGCACCACCTGCACCTCGCCACGGCCCATGTAGTCCTGGATATCCGGGTTATCGTCGTCCTTGCGCGCCTCCGGGATGCGCCACCAGGGACGCAGCATCACCGTCCACCCTTCGCGCTCGAAGCCGATATCGGCGACCACGCGGTTCCAGCTGCGCGACAGCGGGTCGGGGCGGCCGTTCGACTGGTGGTTGATGCCGATGCTGGCCAGGCGGCCCGTCCAGCCGAACACGTTGTAGTGCGTGTTGAACACGAGCAGGGCTTCCGGCTCGTAGTTCGTTTCGCGGAACGGCCGCGAGTTGTCCTTGTTGTAGACCTGCCAGCGCGACGACTGGGTGTAGCCCACCCAAAGGTCGCCGTTATCGCCGAAGATATTTTCGAAAGCCTTGGTCTTCAGGCTGATCTGGAACTTGGCCTCGACGTTGTCGAGCTGCTGCGGCGCGGCCACGGTGTGGTCGGGTGCCGGGCTGTGCGGCGTGTTGTTCTGGTTCGTGGTGCCGAAGAACGGCAGCACGTACGTCGGCTTGTAGCCACGCAGGTTAAGCGTGCCCAGCTTGGATTCAGGCGAGAGTTCCCAGCGGCTGTCGAGCAGCGACAGCGGGCGGGCCACGTCGCCGGATTCGCGGGTGGCGAGGTCGACGCTGACGGAGTTCGCCTTCGTGTCTTCCTTCTTCGCCGCCTGCGGCATCTGCGTGCGGCCCACGGCCTTGTCGTAGCACAGCAGGCGCTGCGAATCGGTCTCGATCGCCGAGCATGCGCGGATATCGGTGGGGCTCGGGTTCTGCGCCAACGCCTGCGCGGCATGCAGGCAGGCCAGGGCGCCCAGCGCGCCCACGGCGTGGATTCGTTTCATTCGGTGGTTCTCCCTGCATTCGTGCCGTTGCGGCGAGCGGGGAGTTTATCTGCCGGGAATGTGTGAAAAATGTGCAAACGGCACGGGGAGCAGCGTGGCTGCTCCCCGTACCTCTTAGGCCGGCAATCCGCTGGCGCTTACTTGCCAGCGCCCGAGTGGGCTACCCACTTGGTGTACTCGGCCTTGCTGATGCGGCCATCGCGGTTGCTGTCGGCGTACTGGAAGTCGTTCGCCAGCAGCGGGTAGGCCGAGGCCTGCTCCGGCGTAATGGACGCCTTGCCACCCGATAGCGTGGCCCAATCCGGGGCCGGGCCAGCGGGCTTGGGCGCGGCCGGGCCGCTGTTCACCTGCACCTGGCCCTGCGGCGAGGGCATCGTCGTGCCACTCGTCATGCCCGCCGCGCCCGTATCACCCGGGGCCGGGGCACCCGGCGGCGGGGGCGGTGCATCGCCCGGCGGCGGGGGCGGCGGCGGTGCGTCGCTCGCGGCGGGGGGCGGCGTCGGCTGACCCTGCATGGGCTTGCCGGCCTGGCCCTGCGCGGGCGCGCCGGCGGGAATGTCCGCGGGCGGCGGGGGCGGCGTGGCTTCGCTGGCCGGCGGAGGCGGCAGCGGCTGTGCGGGCGCCGGCGGCAGCGCCTGGCCCGACGGCGGCGGAGGCGGTGGTGTCTGGTCGGCGGGGGCGGTCTGGGCGAACGCCGTGCCTGCCAGCAGCAGCGATGCGCCGAGGGCTACGGCGCGTACTTGCATCTTCATCGAAAGCCTCCTTCGTTAGCGTGGAAGGGCATCGCGGGCGTGCGCCCGGCGACCTCATTGCCGACGCTAGCAAGGGGCGATTTAATGGTGGCCCAACTGCGAGAAGGCTTATACCGTGGCGTCACGCGTATCCGACGAGCCCTGCACAACGGCCGTGGTGCAGCTCTCGCACCGCGCGGCGCAGCTGCTACACCTTGCCGCGCAAGGGCTGCTCCGGCGCGGCACCCGCAAGGCACGCAAGCCCGACGTCACCGCCGCCATCGCGCGCATGGGCATGTTGCAGATCGACACCATCAACGTGGTGGCGCGCAGCCCGTACATGGTGCTCTTCTCGCGCCTGGGCAGCTACCGCGAGGCCTGGCTCGACGAGGCACTAGCCGAGGGGCGGCTCGCTGAAGCGTGGGCCCACGAGGCCTCGTTCGTGCCCTCGGCTGAGTACCACTACCACCGCGACTACCGCCTGGGCCGCGCGGGGCACTGGGCGCACAGGATGGCCGAGCGCACGCACGCCGAGGCGCGCACCGACATGGACGCGCTCCTCGCGCGCATCCGCCGCGAAGGCCCGTTGCGCGCGGCGGATTTCGAACGCGATGCACCGGGCAGCAAGGGCTGGTGGGGCTGGAAGCCGGAAAAGAAATGGCTCGAAGCATGGTTCGCGCTAGGCGAGCTCATGGTGCTGCGCCGTGACCGCTTCCAGCGCGTCTATGACCTCGCTGACCGCGTCACGGCGCGATGGCCCGAGCCCTTGCCGGCGGGCGTGATGGATGAAGCGGCGGTGCGCGAGTACTTCATCGTGCGCAGTGTCGAAGCGCTGGGCGTGGCGCGTGCGCGTTGGCTTGCCGACTACTACCGGCTGAAGCCGCGCGTCACGGACGAGGAGCTCGCGCCACTGGTAGCCCGTGGCGTGCTGCGGCGCGTGGCCGTGGAAGGGTGGGACGAGGCGGCCTACGTGCAAGCGTCGCATGCGGCGCTGCTCGAACAAGCCACATCAAACACGCTGCGCGCCACGCGCACCACGTTGCTGTCGCCCTTCGATCCCGTGGTGTGGGACCGCGCCCGTGCCATCGGCCTGTTCGGGTTTGAATACACCATCGAGTGCTACACGCCGGCAGCGAAACGCTGTTACGGCTACTACGTGCTCCCGATCCTGCATCGTGGCCGGCTTGTCGGCCGCCTGGACGCGAAAGCCCATCGAAGCAGCGGCCTGTTCCAGGTGCTGGGTGTGTGGCTGGAGGAGGGCGTGCAGCCATCGCCTGCGTTGGTCGATGGCATCGCCACGGCGATTATCGAGTGCGCGGCGTGGCATGGCACGCCGCGGGTCACCGTGGAAAGCGGCCAGCCAAAGGGGCTGGCCGCACAACTCAAGCGTGCCTGCCAGCGCTGATCAGCGCGTGGAGGCCGGCGCCGGCGTGTCCGCGCACGATTTGCCGTGCAGCGCATCCTTCAGCTGGCTGGCGAGCGACGTGCAGCGGTTCTGCAGCTGGTCGCGCATATCCGGATCCTGCGACTGCTTGAGCAGGCTGGTGCGCATCATCTCGTAGCGCGTCTCGATCTGGTCGCGCGCGAAAACCCCCGCGGCCAGGTGGCAGCTCTTGTAACTGGCCAGGTATTCATCGCAGGCGGCGATGCCCGTGCTATCCGGCAGCGGGCCGGCCTTGCTGGCCGTCGTCGTGCCCGTGGCGGCCTTCTTCGCCGGGACGCCGGTCACCGTCGTGGTCGCCGTCTTCGACGACGAACTGCTAGACGGCGTGGCGGTGACCGTCTGGGTGGTGGTGGGCTTGGGCTTGTTGTCCGAGCAGGCGGCAAGCGCGATGGCACAGAAAGCCAGCGGAATGAGGCGGTTGGTGAGCATTTTCTTCATGGTCGGTCCCCCTTTGCGGATCATGGAACGATGGTAGGCCAAATCGCACCGGGGGGTGCGACGCGAACAACGATTTGCCCGAACGCGGGTGAACGTGACGTTATTGCGTTAGCACGAACGCGAAACCCGGGTAAATCCCATGCATCGCTATTTTTGACGAGGACAGGTATGATCCGCCCGCTGTGTTTGCCGGGGTCATAGAGTTCCGTTGACCCGATGCCGCTGATCACGGATCTGCCACATCGCTTCGCTCCTCGCGTTTCCTTGCACACCAGTAAGCGGCAACTTATCGAAAGTTGCTGGTTATTCAATTAGTTATATTCGTTCGGAGTGTTACATATGTCGGATCGTGAAATCGGCACCGTCAAGTGGTTCAACGACGCCAAGGGCTTTGGCTTCATCTCGCGCGAGAACGGCCCGGACGTCTTCGTCCACTTCCGCGCTATCGGTGGCAACGGCTTCAAGTCGCTCGCCGAAGGCGAGAAGGTCTCCTTCAAGGTCGTGAACGGCCAGAAGGGCCTGCAGGCCGAGGAAGTCACGAAGGTCTGATCCTTCGGGCAACCGGTTTGTCTGAAAAGCCCGGCGCAAGCCGGGCTTTTTCTTTGCCCCGTTCTCATGCGATTTTTCTGTAACGGGTAACGAAACAGCGCTGAATTCCTAGGAAAACGGCCGTTTTCGCGTTTTCTTCACGTCTGCACGCGTGATGGACGTCAAAAAATCGTCCCGTGTAGGGTTTCCCCTACAGAATCGGCGACGAATGTGGTTATGATCGAACGCACTGTGTCTGCGCGGTCACGCGAGTGACCCGATGTCGCGCGTTCTACGATCACGCTCCATCGCCTCACCCGGTCCTGCATGCCCAGTAAGTCGCCGGCTCCCGAGCCGGGTTATTCGAGTGTTGGTCTAGAGGTGTGTGTGATGGCAACAGGTACGGTGAAGTGGTTCAACGATGCGAAGGGCTTTGGTTTCATCACCCAGGACGGTGGTGGTCCCGACGTGTTCGTGCATTTCCGTTCCATCCAGGGCAACGGCTTCAAGTCGCTGCAGGAAGGCCAGAAGGTCGAGTACGAAGTGACCCAGGGCCAGAAGGGCCCGCAGGCCGATAACGTCAAGGCGCTCTGACGCCTTCGCGGCTGGCAGCGCCGGCCGCCCTTGCAAGAACCTTGGCTCCTCCGGCCCCCTGTCGCCGGAGGAGCCTTCTCATATCCGGGATCCGGAAAACGCATGAGCGAAGCGTCCCCCCAGGCGGCGCGCAGGGCGGTGTCCCTGCGGATGGCCGATGGCGCGCAGGCCGACCTGCTGCTGTTCCTCCCTGCCGGCGCGCCGCGGGCCACGCTGCTCTGGGTGCCGGCCCTTGGCGTCGCCGCGCGGCACTACGAGCCGCTCGCCCAGTCACTGGCAGCCCTTGGCATCGCCGTGGGCGTGCACGAGTGGCGTGGCCACGGGTCGAGTGACCAGCGTGCCGGGCGGGGCAATAACTGGGGCTACCGCGCGCTGCTGGCAGATGACCTGCCACATAGCCTCGATGCCCTCGCCCATGCGTGCCCGGGTGCGCCGCTGTACGTGGGCGGCCACAGCCTGGGCGGCCAGCTCGGCAGCCTGCTGGCCACGATCACGCCGGTGCCCCTTGCAGGCCTGGTGCTCGTGGCGAGCGGCGCGCCGTATTGGCGCCGTTTCCATCCCTGGGTTGGCCTCGCTTATATCGCCGCGCCCACCCTGGCTAACCTGGTCGGGCGGTTGCCCGGGCGCCGCATCGGTTTCGGTGGCAACGAAGCGCGTGGGGTCATCGCCGACTGGTCGCGCAGCGGCCGCACGGGGCGCTACGCCGCACGCGGCATGCCCGTGGATTTCGAGGCCGCCTTGCGGCGGCAGGCGCGGCCCGTGCTGGCGCTGCGGCTTCGCGACGACTGGCTCGGGCCCGAGGCGTCGCTGGCGTACCTGCTCGACAAGATGCCGGCCGCGCCGCGTACCGTCGGCGTCATCGGCCCGGACGACCTGGCCGGCGCAAAAGCCGATCATTTCGGGTGGATGAAGATGCCCGCGCGCATCGCGGAGCGCATCGCCGCCTGGATGCCGTGACGGCATGACGGAAGATGCAAGGCGGTGCGCGCCACATGCGCTACGCTGCCCGGCATGCCCCACGGAGTGCTCCCATGACCGCCGACCTCATCGATGGCAAGCAACGCGACCTTGGCGACGGCTTCGTCGTCCGCCGCATGCTGCCGCACCTCAAGGCGCGCCACGTCGGCCCCTTCGTGTTCTTCGACCAGATGGGCCCGGCGACCTTCGGCGAGGACCGCGGCATCGACGTGCGGCCGCATCCGCACATCGGCCTTGCCACGGTCACGTGGCTGTTCGACGGCGCCATCCGCCACCGCGATAGCCTGGGCAGCCTCGTCGACATCCACCCTGGCGACGTGAACTGGATGACCGCCGGCCGCGGCATCGTGCATTCCGAGCGCACGCCGCCAGGCGAGCGCCACAGAGGCCAGAACCTGCACGGTATCCAGGTCTGGGTCGCGCTGCCGAAGTCGCACGAGCAGGCCGAGCCGGAATTCCACCACCACCCAGCGGCGGCGCTGCCGAAGGTGCAGCTGGATGATGGCGAGCTCGTGGTCATCGCGGGCGATGCGTTTGGCGTTGAATCCCCCGTGCGCGTGTTCGCGCCCATGTTCTTCGTGGAGGCACGCCTGCGCCGCGGCGCCCGCGTACCCATGCCCGCCCAGCATGCGGAGTGGGGTGCCTATGTCGTGGAGGGCAGCGCCCGCTTCGGCGGCCTGGCGCTCGACGCGCTCGACATGGCCGTGGCGCACGACGGCGAGCCACCGGTGCTGGAAGCGACGGACGACGCACTGGTGATGCTGTTTGGCGGCGCGCCGCTGGATGGCGAGCGCCACTTGTGGTGGAACTTCGTTGCCAGTTCAAAAGAACTGATCGAGGCGGCGAAAGCGGACTGGGCCGCGCAGGCGGCCCGCTTCCCCGTGGTGCCGGGCGACGAGCATGAGAGGATTCCCCTGCCCACGTACTGATGCGGAGCCGTCCATGGCCACCTTTGCCACGTTTCGTGACTTCTATCCGTTCTATCTCGGCGAACACGCGGACGTGCGTTGCCGCCGGCTGCACTTCGCCGGTAGCCTGCTGGTGCTCGTGGCCATCGCGCTGGCGCTGGGCACGGGGCGATGGGCGTGGCTTTGGCTGGCGCCCGTGGCGGGGTATGGCTTCGCGTGGGTAGGCCACTACGTGTTCGAGAAGAACCGGCCCGCTACCTTTAAGCACCCCCTGTACAGCCTGATGGGCGACTGGGTCATGTTCTGGGACATCGTGCGCGGGCGCGTCACGCTGCGCTGAGCCGCAACGGACGCGCACCGCGCGGGGTCAGGCCACGTCAGCCGTGGTGGCGGCGCGGGCTTCGTCTCGCCGCTGGCGGCGCGTGGCGCTCCATGCCGGCAGGTCCAGCGCATCGCGTGCTTTGCGGCACGCATCGAGCAGGTGCTCCACCGCCGCGTCATCCATGCCGGCGTTCAGGGTCAACCGCAGCAGGGAGCGGTTCACCGTCGTGGCGGGCGCGCTGAACACTGAGCCGAATACCCCGTGCTGCTCCATGATGTCGCGCACGCGCCCGGTCAGGATCTCCTGGCCAGCTTCGAACGCGATGATCTGTTCGGTGCCATCGCCGATGGGGTAGCCCATGGCGGTCAGTTCGAGGCGCACGTGGCGGGTCACGTCGCGCAGCCGCTGGCGCCGCCAGCCCTCGGTCTGGATCACCCGGTGCGAGGCGGATAGCCCAGCCAGTTCGTGCGGCAGCAGCGACGAACTGAAGATGGCGGGCAGTGCCTCGCAGCCGAAATAGTCCTTGAAATACGAGGTGCACGCGATAAAGCCCGCCCGCGAGCAATAGGCCTTGGCGAGGCTGGCGGTGATGAAGTGCACGCGGTCATTCAGGCCCAGGCTCGCGACGAGGCCCTCGCCGCGCGCGCCGTGCGTACCCAACGAGTGGGATTCATCCACGACGAGCACGCAGCCCTGGGCCGCCGCGAGGTCCGCGATCGCGCGCAAGGGCGCCAGGCTGCCGTTCGTGCTGTACACGCTGTCGACCACGATCACGCCTGGCCCGTTGCGCAGCACCTGCTTTTCGAGGTGCTGCATGTCGTTGTGCAGGATCGATACCGCGTTCGCGCCGGCACTGCGAATCCCCTCCCATAACGAGGCGTGGGCCAGCATGTCCACGTACACGGGCACCCGCTCGCCGGCAATGGACTGCAGCAGCCCCACGTTCGCGGCGAAGCCGGATTGGGCGAGGATGCCGTCTTCGCTGCCGACGGCACGTGCCAGCTCGGCCTCCGCGCGGTGCAGGGGTTCATCGGCATCCTGCTGGAACAGCGCCGACATCATCATGCCCAGGCCACCCTTGGCGAGTGCTTCACGTTGCGCTTCGACGATGGCCGGATGCCCCGCGATGGCCAGGTAATCATTGCTCTGCAGCATCAGCGCGCGCGGGCCGGGTTTGCTGCCGCGCAAAATGTGACGACCACCCCAGTCGACGGCAACGCGTTCTTGGTGAAATCGATCCACCCGGCGCTGGACGAAACCAGGCAGGCGGGGAGCTTTCGGGGCGCGATGCAGGATGGAAACGTTTTCCATGGTTGCTCTCTCTCGTTGGCTTAGGGTCAGGCGACTCCTCGGTGCTGCCCGAGGAGGCAGCACGCGCGCGCCGGCCTCGCCCGGGCAGGCGCGTAAACGAGAGAGGCGAACCGCCGCGGCCTTTGAGGCAACGCGATGCGAGCCCTGCCATGGAGAGAGATAACCCCCCGAGCATAGTGCACGCGCCCGCGGTGGCGCCGGTTTATCCGGCATCAGGGGGCTTAATCGACAGGAATTTTGGTTTTGGTCAGATAAACCGGGGGCGGCTATCGGCGGACAGGCTCAGGTCCTGCTCGCGGAGCCAGCTGCGGTACGACTTGACGTGCTGGAGGCGGAAGCGCTCCACGTCATCGATGAGGGCGTAGTAGTACCACTGCTCACCCGAGACCGCGGTGGCGGGGTACATGTGCGCCTCGGGGTTCTCCACGCCCTTGTGGTAGAAGCCATCGCGCGAATTGAACCAGGGCAGGGCCTCGCCGCTGCGCAGGGCCTCGAGCACGCTGGCCGGGGCGCCCAGGTCGGCCGCGATCTCATAGTGGGTGCGGAGGTCTTCGTCCGTTTGCACCAGGAGGAAGCGGCCAATGCCCCACGCATCGACCAGGAGCAGGCCCGTCGGGTTGCAGTGCACGTAGCATTCCACCGGCTGGAACGTGGCGGTGACGCTTTGCAGCACGTCGCGGAACGCGGGATCGCGCAGGAAACGGAAGTTGCCGAGGGCCAGCGTCTCGGCCACGAAGGCACTGGCGCGCTCGAAGTAGCGGCGCTGCAGCTCGGTGATGGCGGTCTGCAGCTTCTCGATGGCCAGCGGATCGTTCTTGCGGATGAAGCGGTCGATGACACCCGAATTGAACGCATCGATGGCCGTGGCGTCGTCGGCCCGGCCTGTGAGGAGGATCTTGCCGATATGCGGATTCGGCAAGCGCTTGCAAAAAGTGATGCCATCCATCTCGGGCATGGCCTGGTCCACGACCACGACCGAGATCTCGGCGAAGCGCTCCGGGTCGTACACCACCCGGTGGATGGAGTCGATGTCGAGGGCGACCAGCTCCTGGGTCTCGGAGGGGCGATCCTTCCAGCGGTACAGCCAGCCGCCACCGGGCACCGGGCGGCTGCCGTTGTTGCCCAGGGTGGCCAGGGCGCTGCGGGGCGAGCTGAACGTGCGGACCCGGACCATGGGGTCGAGCAGCAACGGGACGACGTCGAGGTATTCCTCGTGGTCATCCACGAGTACCGTGGTCGTCGGGAAATGGAAGGGCTGGATATCGCCCTGCGAGTTCAGCGTCATCACTGCCGGACCCCGGCCTCCGTCATCGGGAACGTTAGGGTGAATTCCGTGAACTCACCTAGGTTGGTGCGGCATTGGATGCCCCCGCCCATATGCTCCATCGCCGCGCGACAAAAAGCGAGACCTATGCCGAGGCCGGTGATATTGCCGGTGCCGGCACTATCGCTCGAATACGAATAGAAACGATTGAAAATACGGGGCAGTACGTCGGGCGGGATGCCGGGCCCGGTGTCGTGCACCTTGATGTGATTGCCGTTTTCGCCTGCTTCTATATACACCCGGATCTCGCCCTTGCCAGCCCTGTCGGTATGGAAAAGCGCATTGCGCAGCAGGTTGAACAGGATGTGCACCACCAGGGTCTCCTCGCCCAGCAGCGCGAAATCGCCCGTGGGCGCCAGGGTGATGCGCTCGCGCTCGGCCCTCGAGCCATACGGGAACCGGCGCAGGGCCTGTTCGACGCAATCGCGGGCCGCCAGGGGTATCAGTGGCACCTCGCCGATGGGCCGCGCCGAAAGCAGCAGCATGTCGATGATGGTGTTGGCGTAGGTGACCTCGCGCTCCATGACCCCGATGCTCCGCTCCAGGGCATGCAGGTTCTGGGCGCGCATCTCGGGTACGGCCAGGCCCTCGCCCTCGGCCAGGCGGTGGCTGCGGATCAGGTCGGGCATGTAGCGCGCCACGGCGCGGGCGGCGATGCGCAGGGAGCCCAGCGGGGTGCGCAGCTCGTGCGCGATGTTGTTCGAGGCGGCCGTCAGCGCATCGATGCGGCTTTGCTCGGCCATGTTGGACGAAACGGTGCACGTCGCGCCGCCCACGATGCCGAACAGCAGCAAGGGGATGTATTCCAGCATCGTCTGCGTGTGCAGGGTGGCCGCGGGCGACAGGACGAAGGCGGCGCCGGCGAGGATGCTGCCGGTGGTGAACACGAGCAGGAAGCTGGCGATGTCGAACAGCATCATCAGCAGCATCACGCACGCCATGTGGGTCATGAGCCAGGGCGGCGTGGCGTTGCGCAGGGTCATGTAGCCCACGAAGAACGGCATGGCCACCGTCATGGCGCAGTACCAGTACGTGGGCAGGTAGGCGCGCAGGCGCCGCGGCCACCAGGGCAAGACGGCCAGCGGGATGAACGTGGCACTGCAGGCCAGCCGCATGGGCAGGTTTTCGTACGGCTGGGGGAACAGGTACGCCCACACCGGGTAGTACACGGCGAGCGAGAAACTGCCGACCACGCCGATGGCCACCATCTTCGGCTGCGAGTAGCGCGTGCGCAGCCACATCGTGGTCTCGAACCGGGCCAGGGCCCGGAACAGCAGCCAGAGTTGCAGCTTCAGGTAAGGCTGGCGCGGGTGGGGCTGCTCGTCCGGCGAAGGCGTATCCATGGCGGCGCCGCTCAGCGGTATTGCTGGTGGCAGGCCGAGCACGCCTCGCCCACCGGCTTGAGGGCGGCGGCCAGGGCTTCGCAGGTGGCGGGGTGGGCGGCGATGGCGCCGTCCAGGGCCGAGGTGAGCCGGCCGGCGGCCTGGTCGAAGCCGGTTTCCATGCCGGTGAACGCCTCGCCGATATCGCCGGCCTCCTGGCGCAGGCGCTGCAGGTGGGCGGCGGATGCCTTGGCTTCGCATTGGTTCGCCCGCACATTGGCGCGAAGCGCGCCCACGTGGTGCTGCATCACCGCCATGACGCCGCTGTGGTACGGCGTGCCCTGGCGGAGTGCGGAGATCGCGAAGGTGGCGCCCATCGCGCCTATGGCAAGGCCCAGGACGATGAGGAGCAGGGCGCGCATCGAATTTCCATGGCTTAGCGTGGCAGCAAGCATATAATGCACACCCCAACCCTTCCAGAGACCCACGTGAGCACGGCCCAGGCCGAACGTTTCGCCGGCATCGAGCGGCTGTATGGCCGCGGCACACTGGACCGCCTCGCCCACGCGCACGTCTGCGTCATCGGTATCGGTGGCGTGGGGTCGTGGGCAGCCGAGGCGCTGGCCCGTAGCGGCATCGGCCGGCTCACGCTCATCGATGGCGACGATGTCTGCCTGTCGAACACCAACCGCCAGCTCCACGCGCTCGATGGCCAGTACGGCAAGCCCAAGGTCGGCGTCATTGCCGAGCGCGCCCACGCCATCAACCCCACCGTGCGCCTCGAGGCCATGGAGCGCTTCCTCACGCCGGCCACGCTCGATGAGCTGCTCGACCGCAACTACGACGTCGTGATCGACGCGTGCGACGCCATGAAGGTGAAGCTGGAAACCATCGTGTGGTGCCGCCGGCGCAAGGTGCCGCTGGTCACGGTGGGTGCCGCGGGTGGCCGCACCGACCCGACCCAGGTCCGCGTCCGCGACCTGTCGCGCACCGAGCACGACGCCATGCTCAGCATGATCCGCAAGCGGCTGCGCCAGGATTACAACTTCCCGCGCAACCCCGATCGCTTCTTCGGTGTGTCGGCCGTGTACTCATTGCAGAACGTGCAGTATCCGCAGGCCGATGGCAGCGTGTGCGGCGTGCGGCCGCCGGGCAGCGACCCGCTGAAGCTCGATTGCGGTGGCGGCCTCGGCGCGGCCACGCACGTCACCGGTGCGTTCGCATTCGCCGCCGTGGGCAAGGCGCTGGAAAAGCTCACCGCGCCGAAGAAGGCCTAGAGCACGCCGGCCAGCGTGGCCAGGCCCTGTTCCAGGCGCGCGGGCCCTTCCTCGGCGCCCAGGCAGATGCGCAGGCCACGGCCCGGGCCACCTTCCGCGTTCAACGGCACGGGTGGCGTCACCAGCACCCCGGCGGCGCGGGCGCGTTCGTAGGCATCGTCGGCGTCATCGAGGGGCAACCACGCGTGCATGCCGCCCGCTGTCCGCAGCCGTGCACCCAGGATCTCGCGCGCGAGCACGTTGCGGTCGCGCATGGAGGCGGCGAGCGTGCCCAGTAGCCCATCGGCCGTGCCGTCAGCCATCCAGCCGGCCACGATGGCCGGTAGAAGCGGTGCCAGGCCATCGGTCGCGAGGCGCAGCGATTCGGTGAGGCGGTGGTGCGTGGCATCGTCCGGGGCCAGCAGCCAGCCGACCCTCAGGCCAGGGCCCAGCACCTTGCCCATGCCGCCGGCATGCAGCACACGCTCCGGGGCGAGTTCGCCCAGTGCCGGCAAGGGCTCACCCCCCTGCCAGCCCATGGCCGCGTAGACATCACCCTCGATAAGGGTGAGGTCGTGGCGCCGGGCCACGTCGACGATAGCCTCGCGCCGGGCCAATCCCATGGTCGCCGTGGTTGGGTTGTGCAGGGTGGGCTGGATATAGGCCGCACGGGCGCCGGTGCGCCGCGCGGCCTCCTCCAGGGCGGTGGGCAGCATGCCCTCGTGGTCCATGGCCACGCCCGCGGGGCGCACGCCGTGCGCCAGCACGCCGTGGCGGAAGCCATGGAACGTCAGGTCTTCCATCAGCAGCGTATCGCCCGGCGCGCAGGTTTCTTCCAGCGCCAGGACCAGGCCATGCCGCGCGCCGACCGTGAGCAGCAGGCGCCGCGGATCCACCGCCACGAAGCCGCTGTGCCGGCGCATCCACCCGGCGATGGCCTCGCGCACGGCGAGGCTGCCCTCCGCCGCGGGGTAGCCCAGCAACCCGTCGTCGAGCGGGAAGCTGGCCAGGGCCTCGCGCAGCCGGGCGGTGGGCGCGGCGCGCAGCGGCAGGTTCACGGCGAGGTCGTAGCTCATCAGGGCGTTATCCTTGGCGCATGTGGTTCGTCTATCTCATCGAATGCCGCAATGGCAGCTGGTACGCCGGCATCACCAACGACGTGGAAGCGCGCTACGCCGCCCACGCCGCGGGCAAGGGCGCGCGCTACACCCGCGCCAACCCACCCGTGCGCCTGCTGGGCGTGCGCCCGTTCCCCGACCGCGCCGCCGCATCGCGCGCGGAGCACGCGGTGAAGCGCTTGCCGAAAGCGAAGAAGCTGGCGTGGCTGGGCGAGCAATGACCGGCCAGCCGTTGCACAATGGCGGCATGCACGCACGCCGACACACCAAGGTTACGCCGGATTGGCATCGCTGGATCGGCGAGGCACTGGCCAGTGGCAACGCGCCGGCCGACCTGCTCGCCACCATGAAGGAACACCAGTTCGACGAGCGCGTGGCTCGCGACGCCATCGCCGACGCCATGTTCGGCGGCACGGCGCCGCCGCCCGCGGCAGGCAGCGTCCAGGCCAGCGAGTTCCGCAGCCGCCTGGCACCCGGGCATGTCATCCGCGCGCCCGACCGCGACATCCGCGTGCTGGTGCGCGTGGCGCGGCCGGTCATCGCGGTGCTCGATAACGTGCTGGACGGGGCCGAATGCGACGCCCTCATGGCCATGGCCCGTTCGCGGCTGGCGCGCTCGGCGGTGGTGTCGCCCGATTCGGGCAGCAACACGGTCATGGATATCCGTACCAGCGAAGGTGCGTACTTCCACCGTGCCGAGAACGAACTGGTGCAGCGCATCGATGCGCGGACGGCCGCGATCATGCAGCTCACCGAGGAACACGGCGAAGGCCTGCAGGTGATGCGCTATGGCGTGGGCGGCGAGTACATGCCGCATTACGACTACTTCGCCCCTGACCAGAAGGGCAGTGCGCCGCATATCGCCAGCGGCGGCCAGCGCGTCTCCACGCTCATCATGTACCTCGACGACGTGGAGGCCGGTGGCGAAACCATCTTCCCGCGCATCGACTTCAGCTACGTGCCGCGCAAGGGCCAGGGCCTTTACTTCGAATACGCCGCGGCCGACGGTTCGCTCGACCCTCTGTCGTTGCATGGCGGCGCACCCGTGGTGCATGGCGAGAAATGGATCGTCACCAAATGGATGCGTGAGCGCGCTTTTGCCGGTTGAGGCTTGACGGGCCCGCGGCGGCTCACGCACTCTCGCCAGATTCTAGGGGAGGGTGGGAGCATGCGCCGCGAGGCAGCCAGGATCGTACGTTTTGTCATGGCAGGCGCGCTGTCATGCGCCACTGCCGCTGGCGCGCAGAGCCCGCCGCCGCAGGCCACCCCGCCAGCGTCCGCACCGGCGCCAGCCCGCCCGGCCGCAGCGGCCCCGGGGACCGTCGCACTGCCACAGGCCGGCGCGCCTGCCGCGGCCAGCACCGCCGCCGCACCCGCGGTGCCCACCGAGATCCCCTTCGCCTCGCCGCACGCGGCATTCGTGCGCACGCCCAGTGCGCCCACGGCATGGGGCGGCCCGCGCACCGGTAGCGAGGCCACCCTTTCCGATCGCGTGGTGTCGTACCGCATCCAGGCGAAGCTGGATGCGGAAAAACATGCGGTGGACGGCCAGCAGCAACTCACCTGGCGCAACCGCAGCGACCGGCCGGTCTCGGCCGTGTTCCTGCACCTGTACCTCAATGCCTTCGAGGGCGAGGGCAGCACGTTCTTCACCGAACGCGGCGTCCTCGCCGCGGACGGCGGTTCGCGCGGCACTGGCAAGGTGAAGAAGGGCGAATGGGGCTACATCGACCTCAACCACGTCGAGCAGGATGGCGCCACGCTGAAGTGGCGCTACGTGCACCCTGACAACGGCCCGGCCACCGACCACACCGTGGTGCGCGTCGACCTCGCCCAGCCGGTGCCGGCCGGTGGCAGCGTCACGCTCGACATGGCGTTCCACAGCCAGCTGCCGCGCGTCATCGAGCGCACGGGCTACTTCGGCAAGTTCAACCTCGTGGCGCAGTGGTTCCCCAAGATCGGCGTGCTCGAGCTCCCTGGCGAGCGCGGAGCCACCGAGCCGCGCTGGAACGTCCACGAATTCCATTTCAACAGCGAGTTCTACGCCGACTTCGGCGAGTTCGATGTCCGCCTTACCGCGCCGAAGGACTACGTCGTCGGCGCCGTGGGCGAGCAGCAGGGCGAGCCCGTGCCGGACGGCAACGACCTCACATGGCACTTCACCCAGGGCGACGTGCACGACTTCGCCTGGATGGCCGCGCCGGGGTTCAAGACGGTCGAGACGACGTGGGCCCACCCGGGCAGCCCCACCGTCAAGGTCAAGGTGCTCTACCCGGAGGAGTACGCCGGCGACGCGCAGCCGGTGTTGAAGGCCACCACGGATTCGCTCACGTACTTCTCGAACACGCTGGGCCCGTACCCCTACAAGACCGTGACCGCCGTGGTGCCGCCGTTCAACGCGGGCGAAGCGGGCGGCATGGAATACCCGACGTTTTTCACCGCCGACCATGTCCAGCATTACCAGGCACACACGAGCACCGAATGGCTGCTCGATTTCGTCACCATCCACGAGTTCGGCCATGGCTACTTCTACGGCCTGCTCGCGTCCAACGAATTCGAAGAGCCCATGCTGGACGAGGGCCTGAACGAATACTGGGACCAGCGGATGCTGCGTGACCGCAAGCAGGATATGTGGTTCACCACGCCGTTCTGGAAGTTCTTCGGCGTGGAGCCGCCGATGGGTGTGTTCGCGTTCGAGCGCATGACGGCGATGCTCTCGCACCCGGGCGATCCGCTCGGCCAGAATGCGTGGGACCGCCTGTCGAGCGCACAGTACGGCACCGTGTATTCGCGCACGGCCACGGCCATGCACGACCTGGAAGAACGCCTGGGCAAGGACGTGACCGAGAAGGCGTTCAAGCAGTACTACGCCACGTGGCATTTCCGCCACCCCGGCATCGGCGACCTGCAGGCCACGCTGGCCGAGGTCTCGGGCAAGCCCGAGGTGGTTGCCCAGGTGTTCGAGCAGTTCGTGTATGGCACCGAGCGCGTCGACGACCAGATCACCGACATCACGAGCGAGGAAGTGCTGCCGCTGGCCGGCACCACGGTGAAGGATGGCAAGCGCGTCGAACTTACCAGCGACGACAATGATGACGCCATCGAGAAGCAGCGCGACGCGTGGAAGAAGGCGCACCCTGATGCGAAGGAAGGCACGGGGCCGTTCCCGTTCAAGACCACCGTGACGGTGTGGCGCGATGGCGCGGCGGTGGCGCAGGTGCTGAAGGTCACCTTCGCCGACGATTCGGTGGAGACGGTTCGCTGGGACGACCAGCGCCGGTGGGCGCGCTTCGTGTTCACCAAGCCGGTGAAGGCGGCTTCGGCCGAGCTCGATCCCGAGCAGAAGATCTACACCGACCACAACAAGCTCAACGACAGCCGCACGGTGGAGGCGAACCACGCCGCCACGGGCCGCTGGACGTCCGATTTCGCCGCCCTTCTCCAGGGCATCTACAGCCTGCTGGTGACCCTATGAACGGCCAAGTGAAACGCTCCGCCCTCGCCGCGCTGGGTGGTGGCGCACTGGGTGGCCTGCAGTGGCGGGTGATGTTGCTGTGGGTGCTGGTCACCCTGCTGCCCACGCTGATGGTGTCGCTGCCCCTGTGGGCCACGCTCGACGGCATGCTGGGCCACAGCGTGCATGCCGAGCGCTACGCCGCGCACTTCGATGGCCTGATGTTCGGCGACATGGCCCACGGCCTGATGGTGGACAACGCCTGGACGGGCATGGCGTTTGCCGCCGGCCTGCTGCTCACCCTGGCCATCTCGCCCTTCCTCACCGGCATGGTGGTGGCGGGCGGGCGCGCGGGCCGCGCACTCAGCTTCGGTGCGCTGTTGCAGGGCGGCGCCACGGAGTACGGCCGCATGCTGCGGCTGCTGGTTTTGTCGCTCATCCCGTACGTGTTGTTCGGCATGGCCATGCATGGCCTGCAGTCGCTGGCATCGGACAAGGGCGATGCCGCCGTGCTGGAGAGCACGTCGGATACGTGGGCGCATATCGCTCTGGGCCTTACCTTGCTGGTGTTCGCGGTCGTCCAGTGCATCGTCGAGTCGGCGCGGGCCGCCTACATCGCGGATATCACCTTGCGCTCGGCCTTCCGCGCACTGGGCCGAGGCTTCATGCAGTTCCTCCGCCGCCCGTTCGCCACGCTGGGGGTGTACCTGGTGATCACGTTGGTCGGCGTGGTGCTTGCCGTGCTTGTCACCTCGTGGCGCGGCCACACCACCGCGGCCGGCACCGGCACGCTGGTGGCTTTCCTGATCGTGCAGGTGGGCGTGGTCGTCGTGGCGTGGATGCGCACGGCGCGGCTGCTGGCGCTATCGCGCCTGGCCAACGTCAACCCGCACCGCCGTCGCCGTACGGATTTCGCCCCCGCGCTTTAACCGGCGCGGCGCACCTCGCGGTGCGGCGGGTAGTAGGCGAAGAGGTGGGTGGCCCCGCCAAGGAAATCGATGTTGTCGATGTGCTCGCCGCCGAGGCGTTCGGCCACGTGGTCGGACGCCTCGTTGCCGATGCGCACCAGGCTGATGACGCGCTGCGCGTGCATCTCGTTCCATGCGAAATCGAGGATGGCCGAGCCGGCCTCGGTCGCGTAGCCGTGGTGACGGTGCTCGGGCTTCAGCATCCAGCCCAGCTCAAGGTCGGGCCAGCCCTCGGGCTTCATGAGGCCGGCGCGGCCGATGAATTCGCCCGTCTCGCGCAGCTCGATGGCCCACATGCCGCAACCACGCAGCGCCCAGTGGCCGAGGAGCATGGCCATGGAACGCCAGGCGTTCATGCGGTCCAACGGCTGCCCGTCACCGATCCAGCGCGTGCTATCGGCGTCCGCCAGCATGGCGGCGTAATCGTCGAAGTGGCGTTCGGTGAGCGCGGTGAGCCGCAGGCGCGGCGTTTCGATAACAGGGATATCTGCAGTTGCCATCAGGGTGACCAGAAGTTTCAACCGAGCAAGGTAGCCAGCGCGTGAGTGCTCGCGCGGAGGCTCTCCTGCCAGGACAAGCCGGTTATTTTCTCACCAGTTTCGGCGTCGTCAAAGTCCTCGACCTGGCCGGGCGCTAGCAAGTGACGATAATCCACTGTGATTTCAGTGCCTTGCGGCAAATCCTTCGTGGCAAAGATAAAGCCGAGGTGCCACAGCCCCGTGGGCCGGAAGCTGTGGTTCACATAGCACTCGTCCGGCCAGTCGGGGCTCAGCGTGTAGCGATCCTCGAACCAGCGGGCGGCGGCGTGCAGATCGGGCGAGGTGGCGATATCGGCCCACGCGTACGTGCGATCGATGGTGTCGGGCGCCGTGATGACGCGGCCCGCGGCCACGAATTCATCGACAAACAAACCCTGGCCGGCCCCTTGGATGGTCGACGCGGCGATGCGGTAACGCGGAAGGATCATTGGATCTTCTTCGCCCCAGTCCGTTGCCCGACGGCCCCCCGGCCCGGCATGGGGCGCGAGTGTAGCGCGTTGGGCGCGTAGTGGAAGGGCCACCCGCGTGGGTGGCCCACCCGTATCAGCCCTCGTCGTCGGGCGGGGCGGCCTTCCTGGCCTTGGCGGGCTTGGCCGCGCGCGGTTTCGGCGCCGCCCTGGGCGCATCGAAAAGGATGGCGTCGCGGTTGCGGTCGACCAGCGAGGCGCCGATACCTTTCACCTCGGTGAGCTGGTCGGCGGAGGTGAAGGGCCCGTTGGCCTCGCGCCATGCCACGATGGCCTGGGCCTTGGCGAGGCCGACGCCGTCGAGCGACTGGGCGAGGGTGGTGGCATCGGCGGTGTTGACGTTGACGGGCGTGGACGCGAACGCGGGCGCGGCCAACAGCGCGGCGGTGAGGAAGAGGTGGCGGACGGACATGCGTGGATTCCTTCGGTGGGGCGCGCTCCCTTTGGCGCCCAAGCACTTTGCGCCGCGCGGGGCCCTGCGCGAATCGGCGCTTGCCACCACCGCACGTAGGTGCCGGGCGCGTCGCCGTGCCAGCGCAGGCCTACACACGCGCGCTGCTACAATCGGCCTTTGCCCCACCGATCAAGGCGTGCCATGGATACCTCCCGCATCTCTACCTTCGTCAGCGGCCTGTGGGATACGGAAATCGTCCCCCAGCTGGTGGAGTACATCCGCATCCCGAACAAGTCGCCCATGTTCGATGCCCAGTGGCGCGAGCACGGCTACATGGACCAGGCGGTGAAGCTCATGGAGGACTGGGCGCGCACCAAGCTGCCCGCGTTCGAGGGCGCCACGCTGGAAGTGGTTCGCCTCGAGGGCCGCACCCCGCTCATCTACATCGACGTGCCGGCCCAGGGTGAGCAGGGCAAGGGCACCGACGAGACCGTGGTGCTTTACGGCCACCTCGACAAGCAGCCGGAAATGACCGGCTGGGCCGACGACCTCGGCCCGTGGACCCCGGTGCTCAAGGGCGACAAGCTCTACGGCCGCGGCGGCGCCGATGACGGCTACGCCATCTTCGGCTCGCTGGCCGCGCTGCTGGCGCTGCGCGAGCAGGGCGTGCCGCATGCCCGCTGCGTCATCCTCATCGAGGCCTGCGAGGAATCGGGCAGCTACGACCTGCCGTACTACGTCGACCACCTCGCTGGCCGCATCGGCAACCCGGCGCTGGTCGTGTGCCTGGATTCGGGCTGCGGCAACTACGACCAGCTCTGGCTCACCACGTCGTTGCGCGGCATGACCGGCGGCAACCTCACGGTGCAGGTGCTGGAAGAAGGCGTGCACTCGGGCGATGCCTCGGGCGTGGTGCCCTCCAGCTTCCGCATCTTGCGCGGCTTGCTCAGCCGGCTCGAAGACCAGGAAACCGGCAAGATCATCCCGAAGGAGCTCTACGTCGACATCCCGGAGCAGCGCAAGGCGCAGGCCCGCACCTCGGCCGACGTGCTCGGTGCCGATATCTACGACAAGTTCCCGTTCGTGGAGGGCATGCAGCCGACCACCGACGACCTCACCGAGCTGGTGCTCAACCGCACGTGGCGTCCGCAGCTGTCGGTCACCGGCATCGGCGGCATGCCGCCGCTTGAAAGCGCCGGCAACGTGCTGCGCCCAAAGACCTCGGTGAAGCTCAGCCTGCGCGTACCGCCCACGCTCAGTGGCGCCGAGGCCGGCAGGTTCCTCAAGCAGTTGCTTGAGAAGGATCCGCCCTACGGCGCCAAGGTCACCTTCGCGCTCGAGAAGGATGGCAGCGGCTGGAATGCGCCGGCCCTGTCGCCCTGGCTGGAAGAGACCGTGGCGCAGGCATCGCAGGCTTACTTCGGCCAGCCGGCCGCCTACATGGGCGAGGGTGGCAGCATTCCGTTCATGGGCATGCTGGGCGAGAAGTTCCCGCAGGCGCAGTTCCTCATCACCGGCGTACTGGGCCCGCATTCGAACGCGCACGGCCCCAACGAGTTCCTGCACATCCCCACCGGCAAGCGCGTCAGCATGGTGGTGGCCAGCGTCGTCGCCCGCCACTTCCAGGAGGCGGCTGGCGCATGACGGCCGGTGCCGACACCCTGGCCGGCCGCCTCGCGGCGGTCCGGGCCGGCATCGACGCGGCCTGCCACGCGGCAGGCCGCGACCCTTCCGAGGTCACCCTGCTGCCCGTCAGCAAGACCTTCGAGGCCAGCGTGGTGGCTGAGGCTGCCGCGCTGGGCCTGCGCCGCTTCGGCGAGAACAAGGCGCAGGAGATCCAGGCCAAGGCCACCGAGCTGGCGGCCCTGGGCCTCGATTGGGTGGTGATCGGCCACCTGCAGACCAACAAGGCCAGGGTGGTGGCGCGGTACGCGAGCGAGGTGCAGTCGCTCGACCGGCTCGACCTCGCCGTGGCCCTCGACAAGGCCTTGCAGGCGCAGGGCAGGGGCCTCGACGTGCTCGTGCAGCTCAAGACCTCGCACGAGGACAGCAAGACCGGTCTGGCCCCGTCGGGGCTGCCCGCTTTCCTCCGGGAACTGAAGGCCTTCAGCGCCCTGCGTGTATGCGGGCTCATGACGATCGCCGAGCACACCGCGGACGAAGCCCAGGTACGGGCGAACTTCCGCGAGCTGTATCAGTGCCGCGACAGGGCCCAGCAGGAATCGGGCCATGAGCTCGCCCGCCTGTCCATGGGCATGAGTGGCGACTACCCCCTCGCCATTGCCGAAGGCAGTACTGAGGTACGCATTGGCAGCAGTATTTTTGGACACCGTAATTACAAAACTGAACCGTCCAGATAATCGAATTTGGCTGAGGCCATTAAAGCCACGCTAATTCCGGCCGATCACCTACGTGAAGCAAGTGCCTCAATCTGTTCAGGATTGTGCACACGAGGGCGCATTAATTTGCGCAATACCAGAATCTTTCCTAGGAATGGCGGGTTTTAACTTTCTGCCAACAACAGGTCGGTCCGGGTTTGCTAACTTCACCCTCAGTTCACGGTCGTCTCACATAAACGGCGGCTTAACCCAACGATGATCAGGCCTTTCCGCTCATGCATTTCAAGCGACTGACCGCTCTCGCGTTAGCTACCTGCTGTATCGCCGCCGTTACACCTGCCATCGCCGACACCGTCCAGGCCCCCCAGGGTCTCGACCAGTCCGCGTCGCTGCTGCTGACCGATCTGCCGACCTTCGCCCCGGCCTCCGGCCTGGCGCAGTCGATCATCCCGGATGCCGCGGCCCTCGTCGCCCCGAAGGCCACCGTGGCTTCGGCGCAGGCCGAGCAGGAAGCCGACGCCGTCGATGCTGACGATGACGACGACAGCCTCGTCGCCGCCGCCACCGCCAAGCTGGCGGGCCATGTCGATGGCCATGCCCGCGAAGCACTCCTCTCGTTCGCCATGAAGCTGCGCGACATCCGCTACCACCGCGGTGGCCGCACGCCCAGCGCCGGCTTCGATTGCAGCGGCTTCGTCCGCTACGTGTTCGCGCACAGCATCGGCCTCGACCTCCCCACCAACTCGGCCAGCCAGTTCCTCGCCGGCCTGTCGGTGAAGCGCAACGAAATGAAGACGGGCGACCTGGTCTTCTTCCGCACCCGCGGCAAGGCCATCTCGCACGTCGGCATCTACATCGACAACGGCCAGTTCATCCACTCCCCGTCGGCAGGCAAGACGGTGCGCGTGGACAGCCTCAACGAGGCCTACTGGTCCAAGCACTTCGCGGGCGCCAAGCGTCCCGAGGGCATCGCCAAGATCTGACGGGTCCCTTCAACGACTTTTCCGAAACGGCATGCCCAGGCATGCCGTTTTTTTTAGCGCGGCAGGAAGCCACCACCGATAAGCCACTGTTCGAGCAGGTCGGGCCACGTGCGCAGTGCGCGCTTGTCGGCCGCCAGCCCGGTGCCGTGCACGCCCTTCTCGTACACGTGCAGCTCGCTTGGTACGCCTGCCCGTTTGAGCGCAAGGAAGTAAGCGACGCTGCCTTCCACCGGGATCGTCTCGTCGTCGGCGGTGTGGTAGATGAAGGTGGGTGGCGTCCTCGCCGTGATGTGGCGGATCGGCTGGTAGCGCTCCAGGTAAGCCGGCGTGCACGTCGACGCGGGGATCTCCAGCGCCTTGCAGTAGGCAAGGCCCTTCTGCGCGCTGTCGAACATGGAAAAGGCGGGGTAGCCAAGGATCACGAAATCCGGCCGCGGGCTTTGTCGCGCGGTGGCATCGTCCGGCCCGCCCGGCACCGGGCCATCGGCCGTCTCCAGCACCCCGCCCAGGTGGCCGCCCGCCGAGAAGCCGATGTAGCCGACCTTGTCGGTGGCGACACCATACGCCTTGGCGTGGGCACGCACATATTGCACGGCGCGCTGCGCGTCCATCAGCGGCGTGGGCATCGGGTACCTGCCGCCCAGGCGGTAGCGGAGCACGAAGGCGGTGACGCCGCGGCTGGCGAACCAGTCGGCGACCTCGCGGCCCTCGAGGTCGCCCGCCAGCCCGAGGTACGAGCCGCCCGGCGCGACGATCACCGCCGTGCCGTTCGGCGTGCCGAAGGGCGGGAAGACCGAAAGCGACGGGATGTCTTCGATCGCGCTGCCCTTCGCCCCCGGCGGCGTGCCGCTATAAAGGGGTACCTGGCCCAGGTGCAGCATCGGGTCGCCGACGGGCGTGGGGTCCTGCGCGTGGGCGCAGGCGGCGGCGACGAGCGCGGACAGGGCAAGCAGGCGGGCTTTCACGTGCGTCGGATCCTTTTCGCGGGCCGCCGTGCGCGGCGTCAGCCACCGAGGGTACGGTAAAATCCACGGACGATGCCCAAGCCTCCACGCACGCCCACGTTCGGCCTTGCCCGAGTCCTCTCCAAGCGCGGTATCTGTTCGCGCAGCCAGGGCGAGAAGCTCGCGCGCGATGGCCGGGTGCGCGTTGACGGCCGCGTCGTGCGCGATCCGGAGTTCCCCATCCGTGGCGCCGAGCGCATCGAGGTCGATGGCGGCGGCGCCGACGCCGCGGCGCCCGTCTATATCGTCATGAACAAACCGCGCGGGCTCGTGGTATCCGCCGCCGACGAGCGTGGGCGCGATACGGTTTACTCGCTGCTGGAGGGGGCGGGCCTGCCGTGGGTCGGCCCCGTCGGCCGCCTCGACAAGGCGAGCGAGGGCCTCCTCCTCCTGTCGAACGACACGGCATGGGCCGCCGGCATCACCGACCCGGCCACGCACGTGCCGAAGACCTACCACGTGCAGGTCGCGGGCCACCCCGACGAGGCGACCGTCGCGGCGATGCTCGAGGGCGTGGTCGATGAAGGCGAGCCGTTGCGCGCGGGCGCCGCGTCAGTGCTTCGTCAGGGCGAAAAGAACGCGTGGCTCGAGGTCACGCTCGACGAGGGCCGCAACCGGCATATCCGCCGCCTGATGGCCGCGCTGGGTTTCGAGGTGCAGCGCCTGGTGCGCGTCGCCATCGGTGGGCTGCCGCTGGGCGACTTGCCGAAGGGCAGGTGGCGGCACCTGGCCGAAGCCGAAGTCACCGCCCTGCGCCGCCGCTGAGGCGGAAACCACCTGTGGGAGCAAGGAGACCACCTGTGGAAGGAAACCATCTGTGGGAGCGCGCTTGCGCGCGAAAGGTGGTCGCGCAAGAGCCCATCGCGCGCAAGCGCGCTCCCACATGGCTTTAATTGAGCATGGCTTTAGTTGAGCATGGCTTTAGTTGAGCACGGCTTTATTTGAGCACGCCGAGCTTCTTGCCCACCTTGGTGAACGCGGCGATGGCCTTGTCCAGGTGCTCGCGGGTGTGTGCCGCGCTCATCTGCGTGCGGATGCGCGCCTTGCCTTGAGGCACCACGGGGAAGAAGAAGCCCGTGACATAAATGCCCTCGTCGAGCAGTTCGGCCGCCATGGCCTGGGCCTGCTTGGCGTCGTAGATCATGACGGGGACGATGGGGTGCTGGCCCGGGCGGATGTCGAAGCCGGCCTCGGTCATCTTTTCGCGGAAGTAGCGGGTGTTTTCCTTCACCTTGTCGCGCAGGTCACCGGCGGCGGCCAGCATGTCGAACACCTTGCTGCCCGCGGCAACGACGTGCGGTGGCAGCGAGTTCGAGAACAGGTACGGCCGCGAGCGCTGGCGCAGCATCTCGATCACCTCCTTGCGCCCGCTGGTGAAACCGCCCAGCGCGCCACCCAGGGCCTTGCCCAGGGTGCCGGTGAAGATGTCGATCTTGTCGAGCACACCGTGGAACTCGGCCGAGCCGCGGCCCGTATCGCCGAGGAAACCGGTGCAGTGGCATTCGTCGATGTGCACCAGGGCGTTGTACTTCTTAGCCAGCGCGGTGATCTCATCAAGCGGGGCGATGAACCCATCCATCGAGAAGGCGCCATCGGTGGTGATGAGCTTGGTGCGTGCGCCAGCCGCATCGGCGGCCTGCAACTGGGCTTCGAGATCGGCCATGTCGCAGTTGGCGTAGCGGAATCGCTTGGCCTTGCACAGGCGGATACCGTCGATGATGGAGGCGTGGTTCAGCGCATCGGAGATGATCGCGTCTTCCTCGCCCAGCAGCGGTTCGAACAGGCCGCCGTTGGCGTCGAAGCAGGCGGCGTAGAGGATCGTATCCTCGGTGCCGAAGAAGCGGGCGATCTTGGCTTCCAGTTCCTTGTGGAGGTCCTGCGTGCCGCAGATGAAGCGCACGCTGGCCATGCCGAAGCCGTGGGTGTCGAGGGCTTCCTTGGCGGCCGCGATGACCTCGGGGTGGTCGGCCAGGCCCAGGTAGTTGTTCGCGCAGAAGTTGAGCACCTTGCGGCCGCCCTCGAGCTCGATCTCGGCCGATTGCGGCGACACGATGACGCGCTCGGCCTTGAACAGGCCCTGCTCACGGATGGAGGCGAGCTCGGCGGCGAAGCGATCCTGGGCGGGGTAGGACATGGGGCGGGTTCCGGGACGGGGGAAACCCCAAGTCTACCTTCTGGTGGGCCGCGCAAAAAACCGCGGGAGCGCGCTTGCCCCCGAAGAGGGGGTAAACGCGCGATGGGGTTTGCGTCCAGCGCCCATCGCGCGCAAGCGCGCTCCCACATTGGCTTTTTTGTCTCAGATCCAGCTGCAGACGACTTTGCCGCACACACCGGCGTCCATCAGGTCGAAGCCTTTCTGGAAGTCGTCGATGGCGATCTGGTGCGTAAGCACCTTCTGCAGCGGGAAACCGGTGAGCACCATCTGGGTCATCTTGTACCAGGTCTCGTACATCTTGCGACCATAGATACCCTGCAGCGTGAGGCCCTTGAAGATGACCTTGTCCCAGTCGATGCCCGCGCCGCGCGGCATGATGCCGAGCATGGCCACCTTGCCGCCGTGGTACATGCACTCGAGCATGTCGTTGAAGGCGCGCGGGTTGCCGCTCATCTCCAGGCCCACGTCGAAGCCTTCGATGTGCAGGTCCTTCACCACGTCTTTCAGCGACTGGTTGGCGACGTTGACGACGCGCGTGGCGCCCATGTCGGCGGCCAGCTTGAGGCGGTAGTCGTTGACGTCGGTGACCACCACGTTGCGCGCGCCCACGTGCTTGGCGATGCCCGCGGCGATGATGCCGATGGGGCCGGCGCCGGTGATCAGCACGTCCTCGCCGATGAGGTCGAATTCAAGCGCGCAATGGGCGGCGTTGCCGTACGGGTCGAAGAAGGCGGCAAGCTCGGACGGGATCTGGTCCGGGATGGGCCACAGGTTCGAGGCCGGCATGGTCATGTATTCGGCGAACGCGCCATTGCGGTTCACGCCGATGCCCACGGTATTGGGGCACAGGTGCTGGCGGCCGGCGCGGCAGTTACGGCAATGGCCGCACACGATGTGGCCCTCGGCCGAGACGCGGTCGCCTACCTTGTAGCCCGTGACGCCCGGGCCGATCTCCGCGATGCGGCCCACGAACTCGTGGCCGATGGTAAGGCCCGGGGTGATCGTGCGCTGCGACCACTCGTCCCACTTGTAGATGTGCAGGTCGGTGCCGCAGATGGCGGTCTTCTCGACCTTGATCAGCACCTCGTTGGGGCCGGGGGTGGGCACCGGCACTTCTTCCATCCAGATGCCCTGTTCGGGGTTGCGCTTCACCAGCGCCTTCATCGTCTGCTGCATGGGGTCTCGGGTTTCCGTGGGGAGGGGCCGCGGGGGCGGTCCAAACCCCCATTATAGGCCGCGACAGGTAGGTTGGCTTGTGCGCCGCGCCATTGCCAGGGGCCGCCCCGGGCCTCTAGGGTGGGCCAGCTTTGGAAACCACAGGGGCAAGTGAGACGATGCGAATCCGCACCATGATGCTGGGAGCCGCCATGGCATTGGCGCTGGACGCGAAGGCCGACGAGGGCATGTGGATGCCTTCCCAGCTGCCTTCGATTGCGAAAAACCTCAGGGCTGCCGGCTTCCGCGGCGATGCCGCCGACCTTGCCGACCTCACGAAGGCGCCCCTCAACGCGGTGGTCCGCGTGGGCGGTGGCACCGGCTCGTTCGTGTCGGCCGATGGCCTGCTGGTCACCAACCACCACGTGGCATTTGGCGTCATCCAGTACAACTCCCGGCCGGATCGCGACCTCATCACCAACGGCTACGTGGCCCCCGACCGCGCCGGCGAGTTGCCGGCCAACCCGGATTACCGCGCCCGCGTCACCGTGGGCTTCGACAAGGTCACCGACCGGGTCCTCGCCCTTGCGAAGGGCAAGACGGGCAGGGCGTACTACGACGCCGTCGACGCGGCCAGCAAGGCCCTCGTGGCTGAATGCGAGAAGGAAGACGGCATCAAGTGCAGCGTGGCCACCATGTTCTATGGCCGCGATTTCTACCTGGTGAAGCAGATGGAGCTGCGCGACTTGCGCCTGGTCTACGCCCCGCCGCGCGCCATCGGCAACTATGGCGACGAAACCGACAACTTCATGTGGCCGCGCCACGCCGGTGACTTCACCATCCTGCGCGCCTACGTGGGCCCGGATGGCAAGCCGGCCGACTACTCGCCCGACAACAAGCCTTACCACCCGCCGTCGCACCTGCAGATCGCCACGGAGGGCGTGGCCGAGGGCGATTTCGTCATGCTCGCGGGCTACCCCGGCATCACGTACCGCCACCGTACCGCGGCCGAGTTCGCCGACCAGGTGGAATGGCGCCTGCCCACCTCCGTGGCCGTGCTGAAGGCGCTGCAGGACGTGATCGAAGGGGAGGGCAAGGCCGACAAGGAAGCGGCCATCCGTTACGCCTCGCAGCTGCAGTCGCTGAAGAACGGCATCAAGCGCTTCAGCGGCGAGCTCGAAGGCCTGCAGCGCAGCGATGCGGTCACCACCCGCCGCAACGACGAGGCCGCCATGCTGGCCTGGCTCGCGACGCAGCCGGCTGCGACGACCCTTAAACCTCAGATCGACCAGGTCATGGCACTCATCGCGCAGGGCAAGGACGTGCGCGAACGCGACCTGCTCATTGGCCTGCTTTCGAGCCAGACCCAGCTGATGCGCGGCGCCCTCAATGTCGACCGCCTCGCCGTCGAGCGGCCCAAGGCGGATGCCGCGCGCGAAAGCGGCTACCAGAAGCGCGACGAGGAACTGATCCAGAGCCAGCTGAAGCAGATCCAGCGCCGCTACGACCCGAACGTGGAAAAAGCCCTCGTCACGTCGCTGCTCACCCGCTACCAGCAGCTGCCCGCCGCGCAGCACGTGGCCGAGGTGGACAAGGTGTTCGGCACCACGCCGGCCGCGCTGGCCAAGGCGCTGGATGCCATCTACGGTGCCACGAAGTTCAGCGATGAAACCGAGCGCACCCGCCTGTTCACCGCCGCGCCCGCGGAGGTTGAGAAGAGCAACGATGCCCTCATGGTGGCCGCCCGCACGCTGCGCCCGGCGCTGCTGCGCATCGAGGATGAGAAGAAGGGCCGCGACGGCGACCTGCTGCGCCTTCGCCCGGCCTACATGCAGGCGCTGATCGCCTACCGCGAGAAGCAGGGCAAGGCGGTGTACCCCGACGCCAACTCCACGCTGCGCGTGAGCTACGGCAAGGTCACGCCGCTGGCTGCGCGGGATGCTGTCAGCTACGCACCGCTCACCACGGTGCAGGGCATCGTCGAGAAGAACACCGGCAAGGTGCCGTTCGACGCGCCGAAACCGCTGCTCGACGCCATCAAGAAAGGCGACTTCACCGGTTACGCCGACCCGAAGACGGGCGCCATGCCGGTGGACTTCCTCTCCAACCTCGACACCACGGGCGGCAACTCCGGCTCCCCGGTGCTGAACGCGAAGGGCGAGCTCGTCGGCCTCAACTTCGATAGCAACTGGGAGGCCGTCAGCGCCAGCTGGATGTACGACCCCCGCTACAAGCGCGCCATCCACGTCGATATGCGCTACATGCGCTGGCTGATGGACAAGGTGTACCCGTCGCCGGCGTTGCTCAAGGAACTGGGCGTGCCGGCGAAGTGACGCCATCGGTCAATCTCCGATATCGCTCAAAGAAAGGCCGCCCATGAGGCGGCCTTTCTTGTTCCTTTTCGGCAGACTTTTCGGAGGGTCGCACGCGTCTGCCGGTTCGGTGTCCCGTTTTCTCACGTCGTCGGCCGCACCATATCAACGTTTGTCCTTGGATCTCACATCCAATGCCTCGCTTTTGCGATGTTTCTATTGTTGCGAAAGCGCGGGTCATCGCTACAGTGCGCGCCCCGAATGTCGGGTTGCATGAAGGATCGTAAGTGAAGAACTTTGTAGGGAAGGCGCTTCTGATTGGCCTGTTCGTGTCTTCTGGGTCGGTTGATGCCAAGGGCCATATCAATGCGCAACTTGAGCGCGACGCGGAACGCTCTAGTACCGCACTCATTCTGTCCGTATCCAACGATGGCGATGCGCCGATTGCCATGCTCCGGCAACAGATTCCGATGGTTTTGATCAACGGAAAGAACTTGCCGAGCAACCTCTTTCGCATTAGGAGCGCGAATGACATCTCTGGCGGGGAGGTGCCGTACTCAGGCCTGCTATCGCGCATCGTGAATACGCAGGAAGCGGACTATGTGGTCCTGGCACCCGGTGAGGTGGTTCGCGTCAACTACGACCCCGCATACGATTACCAGCTGGAGCCATCGCGCACTTATAAGATCAACTACTTTGCATCAGGGGCCGTACATCCAAGTGATCGACTGGGCCGGCCCCGCGCGACAGTACTTCCGGTCGGCGACCAGGAGCTGATTGAAAGCAATGTTGTTGAATTCAGCACCCCTGCCGACTTCGTGCGCCCGAGAGCCTTCCATGCTCGATTCCCCAATCGCCCAGGGTTCGACAATGAAAATGGTGAATCCGAGGCTCTCTTCCAAGCCTTGCTCGCGGCGGAAAATATCATGGCCATCGCCATGAACCAGTACGAAGCCGGTGAGCCTCCGCTGTTCTTTCGGCCCAATACGTTCTCCGTTAACGGCGGAAATTACACCTGGTGGTTCAATGCGTATCAGCCTGAGGATGAGGGCTACATCCGTGGCACGCTCAAGGGGCTTCGTCGTCGCATCGATAGGCAGTCGTTCGGAACCAATCCAGTGCGATCAGTAGAGTTCGTCAACGGTCGGGGCACGCCTTCCTGTACGGCTAGCCCGGGCACAGCGGCCGTAGCGCACACCGGCTCCGTCGTCGGCCAGAACACGTATGAGATCCTCATCTGTCCGGACGTATTCTTTGGATTCCCGCAGTATCCGGATGGCATCGTAGCCGCCTCCCAGGGAGGAATGCTTCTACACGAGATGTCCCATTTCGCTGATCTTCCATCAGACGCGAATGGCTGGCTCTTCGGTACTGTCGACGTTGCGCCTATCTCAAACTATACCCGCGAGGGCGCACATGGATTGGCAGCGCGTAGCCGTGCCGATGCCATGCGCAACGCAGCCAATTACGAGTTCTACGCGGAAAATAAGCCAGCGCACTAAGTTCTGAAGGCCGCTACCGGTGCGATCCCTCGGCGCACCGGTCGCGGTGTCGGAGTCTTTCGCAATTTATCGACGTGCTGTCTTTCCTGGTTCGGGCCGCGGAATGCGGGTCGGATGAGTTGGACGTCGTGTTGCGTGCGCCTCAGGTGAACGAGGTAGGCATCATCCTCGCGGCAAGCCAAAAAGGATCTAGGCGTTGCGCTGATTCTTTTGTAGTCCAACTCATAGCCACTTCCGGCATGGGCCCAGCCACGGGCGTTTCGGCTACGATCGACCGGCACACAAGGGAGTGGCTATGGAAGCTTTGCTCAAAACGGGCATCAGCGCGTGCTGGTGGGTGTTGCTGGCGTGGTGGGTGATCAGCGCCTGGGGGAACAAGTCGGCCGTGCGTGGTGAGCCATGGCTCACGCGCCTGGCCCTTTACTGGGTGCCGCTGGCCATCGCGTTTGGCCTGCTGGGGCCTGGCAGCTGGTTCAGGGGTACGTGGCTTGCCGAAGGCATCGTGCCGCATACCGTTCCGGTGTTCGCCGCATCGCTAGTGATCGTGGCATCGGGCGTCGGCCTCGCTTGTTGGGCGCGCTACCTGCTCGGCAAGAACTGGAGCAGCGTCGTGCAGATCAAGCAGGGCCACGAGCTGATCGAGGCCGGCCCGTACCGCTACCTGCGGCACCCCATCTACACCGGCCTGCTCATCGCTTTCATCGGCACCGCGATGAAGGAGGGCGATGTCCGTGGCATCTTCGCGATCCTCATCGTCTTCATGTCGTTCTGGCGGAAGTTGCGCATGGAAGAACGTATGCTGGGTGAAACCTTCGGTGACGCATACGCCTCTTACAAGAAACGTACGCGTGCGCTCATCCCCGGTGTCCTCTGACCATGGTCGTCCGCTGCGTCACTTCGCTGCCTTGCAGCCCTCGATGCATGTAAACCACGCCTTGCGGCGGGGATAGTCCATGACCAGGCGGAAGTGGGCGAAGAGGTTGCCGCCGACGGAACCATGGACTTCGCTGTCCATCATGCCCGACATGCCGTCCTCACCGAAGGCGCTGTCACGGCGCTCCGTGAACCACACGGGCCCGACGGCCCAGCCCGCGATGTCGACGGACGGGACGCGGATGGCACGCGTGGCCTTGCCTGCGCCGAACAGATCATCCGCGTTATCGACGACCTGCCAGTCGGGATGGTGGTCGTGCCAGAGGTTCATGACAGAGGTGGTGATGTAGCTGCCCGCGGCGAAGCCGTTTGCGGCGACGCCGGTGCCCATGGCCTTGCGCCCTTCGCGGGTGGGATGTGCGGTCGCGCCCGTATCCAGCAGGAAATCGACGGGCTCACCGGCCACCTTGATCGTGATGCGGGGGTACGGCGTGCCGAAATCACCGTGGGGATTTTCCACGAAACCCAGCGATACGCCATGCGCTTCGCTTGCGGGTTCCCATCCTTTGTCTTCGAGCGTCAGGCGGCGCGCGGGGTAGTCGAATGTCCATGTGCCCTGGGCGAGGAACCATGCGCTAAGCGAGCCGTCGTCCATGTCGCCTCCCGGGCAATCCGGGTTCACGCTGATGGCGTCGCAAACGCGCGGCTTCATCGGCGGAAGGCCCTTTCCCGGCGCGAAGGCCGGCGTAGCCGCGAACGAGCCGCCGCCGTCGCAATGCACCGGCGCAAGGTGCAGCGGCGCGGCCGCGGACGTGGTCAGGAACCAAAAGCCGCTGCCGCCACCGGTATCGACGTTCAGCTTCAGCGTTTTGCCCGACGCCAGGGTCGGCGCGGCGAAGAAGTGCCCTTGTTCGTACACCGTCGGAACCACCGTCCCGGCCAGGGCGGCCACCGGGAGAGCCACGACAAGCGCGGCGATCATGCGAGAAACCTTCATTGCGTCCTTTCCCCTTCCATGTATGAGCATGGATACTCGCAAGCCGACGATCCACCCGCCAGCATGACTGATGACCCGCGACACCCGCCCCCTCGCCATCTTCCTCATGGGCCCCACGGCCTCGGGCAAGACGGCGCTCGCCTGTGAACTTTCCGACCGCTATCCGCTGGGCCTGGTCAGCGTCGATTCCGCGCTCGTCTACCGCGGCCTGGACATCGGCTCGGCGAAGCCGGGCCCGGCGACGCTGGTGCGTTACCCGCACGAGCTGATCGACATCCGTGACCCCGCGCAGCCCTATTCGGCGGCCGACTTCGCGGAAGACGCGACCACCGCCATGGCGCGCGTCGCGGCGGCGGGCAAGGTGCCCCTGCTGGTCGGTGGCACCGGCCTCTATTTCCGCGCCCTGCAGCGCGGGCTGTCCGAACTGCCCGAAGCCGACCCGGCGGTGCGCGAGCGCCTGGCGGCCGAAGCGGCCGACATAGGCTGGGCCGCGATGCACGCGCGCATGGCCGCGGGCGACCCGGCCGCGGGCCAGCGCATCCGCCCCGGCGATGCCCAGCGGATCCAGCGCGCGCTCGAGGTCATGGAGCTCACCGGCCGCCCCATCACCGAGCTGCAGGAGGCCCCCCGGGAGCCGTTCCCCTGGCGTGTGCTGAAGCTTGCCCTGCTGCCAGGCAACCGCGCCGTGTTGCACGAGCGCATCGCCCGCCGCTTCGACGCGATGCTGGCCGACGGCTTCCTCGACGAGGTGCGTGGCCTGAAGGCGCGGGGCGATCTCCACGCCGACCTGCCGGCCATCCGCGCGGTGGGCTACCGCCAGGCCTGGGAATTCCTTGACGGACAAGGAGATGCAGCAAACTTCCGTGAGCGTGGTATCTATGCCACGCGGCAGCTCGCAAAGCGCCAGATCACTTGGCTGCGGAGCGAGCTCGACGCACGCACGTTCGACCCGGATCAGGGGGATCCGTTGCCGGAAGCGGGCAGGGCGGTGGGGCAGTTTCTGTGAATTGCCGACGTCGTCACGCTGGCCGCTTCCAGCGGGCGTTTAAAAGCAGTTAAGATTCAAAGCACTTGGGCCGGGGCGCCGCTTGGCGTCTTTTACCCGGACCCGTACGAGAGGCGTAGGGGAGAAGAAAAATGTCCAAAGGGCAATCGTTGCAAGATCCATTTCTGAATGCGCTTCGTCGCGAACGCGTGCCGGTCGCCATTTACCTGGTCAACGGCATCAAGCTGCAAGGCACCATCGAGTCGTTCGACCAGTTCGTGGTGTTGCTGCGCAACCAGGTAAGCCAGATGGTTTACAAGCACGCCATTTCCACGGTCGTCCCAAGCCGTAATGTCCGCGTCGGCGGCCATGAAAGCCACGTCGACGCGGTGGGCGGCGACGCCGAGGGTTGAGGGGCCTTCAGGCGGAACCCATATCGGTAGGGACGAGACCGGCCAGGCCATCGCGGCCTGGCCGGCTCCTCCTCCATCCATGAGGTCATACCCCTAAGTGTTCGACAGGCAAAAGAAAGGCGACCGGGCCGTCCTGGTGCTACCGCATTCGCGGGGCGAGGGCGACGCGGTGCGCCGTGGCGAGGAATTCGCCGAGCTGGTGGCGTCGGCAGGCGCCGAGGTTCTTACCAGCATCCCGGCCCGAGTGGCCGAACCCAACCCCCGTTTCTATATCGGCAGCGGCAAGGCGGATGAAGTCGCCGAAGCAGTGCGCGCGCTCGAGGCCGACCTGGTCCTGGTCGACCACGTGCTCACGCCGGTGCAGGAGCGCAACCTCGAGAAGCACCTCAAAACCCGCGTCGTCGACCGCGCGGGCCTCATCCTCGACATCTTCGCCCAGCGTGCGCGCTCGCACGAGGGCAAGCTGGAAGTGGAGCTGGCCCAGCTCAAGCACCTGGCCACGCGCCTGGTGCGCGGCTGGACCCACCTTGACGCCCAGCGCGGCGGTGCCATCGGCAACCGCGGCCCGGGCGAAACACAGCTGGAAACCGATCGCCGCCTGCTTGCCGAGCGGGTGAAGATGCTCACCAAACGCCTTGAAAAGGTTCAGGTCCAGCGCGACCAGCAGCGCCGTTCGCGCCTGCGCAACACCGTGCCCCGGGTGGCCCTGGTGGGCTATACCAACGCGGGCAAATCCACGCTGTTCAACGCGCTGACCACCGGCGGTGTCTACGCGGCCGACCAGCTCTTCGCCACGCTGGACCCCACCGTGCGCAAGGTCGAGGGGTTGGCCTGCGGGCCGGCCGTCGTCGCCGACACCGTCGGCTTCATCCGTGAGCTGCCCCACGACCTGGTCGCGGCGTTCCGCGCCACGCTGGCCGAGGCCCGTGATGCCGATTTGCTGCTGCATGTCAGTGACGCCGCCGACGAGGAGCGCGAGCTGCTGCGCCGCGTCGTCAATTCGGTACTTGAGGAAATCGGCGCCGGCGACGTCCCCCAGCTGATGGTCATGAATAAGATTGATCTCATCGAGGACGCCGAGCCCCGCATCGACCGGGGCGACGACGGCAAGCCGCGCACCGTGTGGCTGTCCGCCCACTCGGGGCAGGGGCTCGATGGCTTGCGCGAGGCATTGGGCGAGCTGCTGGGTGGCGATCGCATCAAGGCGGGCGTGCGGCTGCCGCTCACGGCGGGCCGCCTGCACGCGCGCCTCAAGGCCGCGGGCGCCATCGCCGGCGAGGCCATCGACGAGGACGGCTGGCAGCTCGATATCGATGCCCCGCGCTCGGTCCTGGCCCCGCTGGTGGGTGACGATATCCACGGCGCACCCCTGCGGGAACTGATCGACCCACCGCACGCCGAGCACTGAGTGGCGCGCATCTGGTAGAATTCACGCCGTTTGTGCCCACTCCACAGTCCCCGAAGGAGACTGCCGCCCATGCCCTGGAACGAGCCCGGCAACGGCCAGAAGGACCCCTGGAACCGCAACCGGCAAGGTCAGCGCAAGTTCGACCTGGACAGCCTGCTGAAACAGTTCACCTCGCGCTTCGGCCGCTTCGGCTCCGGCAGCGGGGGGCTTCTTGCCATCCTGCTGGTATTCGTCGTGGCCTGGTTGCTCGTCTCCAGCTTCACGGTGATCGACGCCCGCCAGGTGGGCGTGGTGCTGCGTTTCGGCCAGTTCTCGCGCGTGCTGCCCCCGGGCATGCACCTGAAGGCGCCGAACCCGATTGAAACGGTGACCAAGGTCGAAACGACCCAGGTGCGCACCGTATCCGACACGGTCTCGATGCTTACCCGCGACGAGAACATCATCGCCATCGATTTCAACGTGCAGTACCAGGTCAGCGACGCACGCAAGTTCCTGTTCTCCAATGCGGATAACGCCGAGAACATGCTGAAGAACGCCGCCGAGGCGGCCGTGCGCTCGGTGGTCGGCGCCAACGCGATGGACAATATCCTCACCACGGGTGCCGAGCCCGTGCCGGCGGCGGCGTCCACCGCGGCGGCGCCCCCGGCGCCGGCCGTGGTCGATGCCACGCCGGCGGCCAAGGAAACCCTGCAACAGCAAACCCGCGCCATCCTGCAGGCCACGCTCGACATGTACGACGCCGGCATCGCCGTCACCAGCGTCAGCTTCCAGAGCGTCTCGCCGCCACGCGAGGTAAAGGACGCCTTCGACGACGTCAACGCGGCGCGCGAGGATCGCCAGCGCGCCGAGAACGAAGCCCTGGCGTACCAGAGCAAGCTGCTGCCCGATGCGCGCGGGCAGGCCGCGGTCATCGCCGGCGGTGCCGAGGCCGACCGGGCCCGGCGCATCGCCGACGCCACGGGCGACGCCGCGCGCTTCAACCTGCTGCTCAAGGAATACCGCGCCGCGCCGGATGTCACCCGCCGCCGCCTGTGGCTTGAGACGGTCGAGTACGTCATGGGCCGCAACCCGAAGGTCATCGACGGCAGCAACGGCAAGAACATCATCCAGCTGCCGGTTGACCAGGCCGGCAACACCAGCGTCCGCAACGTGCCGGGCGTCGGCACGGTCGTGCAGTCCGCCTCCACCGATGCCACGCCGGTCCAGCAGGGGGGCGCCCAGTGAAGATCGTATCCGGCCTCGTCGTCGTCGCCCTGGTGCTGCTGGGGTTCAACAGCGTCTTCGTCGTGAAGGAAGGGCAGAACGCGCTGCTGCTGCAGTTCGGCCGCATCGTCCGCTCCGATTACCAGCCAGGCCTGCACTTCAAGGTGCCGCTCGCGCAACAGGTGGTCAGCTTCGATAACCGCATCCTTAACCTCGATGCGCCGCCCGAGCGGTACTTCACCCGTGAAAAGAAAACGGTCTCCGTCGACTTCTACGTGAAGTGGCGCATCGCCGACCCGGCGGCGTATTACCGCGCCACCGCCGGCGACCCCACCGCGGCCATTGGCCGCCTCACCCCCGTGGTGAAGGATGCGCTGCGCGACGAGTTCAACTCGCGCCAGCTCGAGGATCTCATCGGCGGTGGCCGCAAGGACATCACGGGCCACGTGCGCGAGCGCACTGATGTGGTCGCCCGCAAGAACCTGGGTGTGAGCGTCGTCGATGTTCGCATCAAGCGCATCGACCTGCCCACCGAGGTCAGCGATTCGGTCTACAAGCGCATGCGTACCGAGCGCACCCGCCTGGCCAACGAGCTCCGCTCCACCGGCCAGGAGAACGCCCAGAAGATCCACGCCGAGGCCGACCGCCAGAAAGCCGTGATCCTGGCCGACGCCAACCGCGACGCCACGACGGTGCGCGGCGACGGCGATGCCAGGGCGGCTGCCATCTACGCGGCGGCCTATGGCCAGGACCCTGAATTCTTCGCGTTCTACGGCAGCCTCGAGGCCTACAAGAAATCCTTCGCCGACGGCCGGTCCACGCTCGTCCTGAAACCCGATTCCGAATTCCTGCGCTACCTCAACGACGGCCCCGGCCGCCAGCGCTAAACCCGCATCCAATACAGAGAACCACCACCATGGGTAAGTCAGTAGTCATTCTCGGCGCGCAATGGGGCGACGAAGGCAAGGGCAAGATCGTCGATCTGCTCACCGAGCGCGTCGGCGCCGTCGCCCGCTTCCAGGGCGGCCACAACGCTGGCCACACGCTGGTGATCAAGGGCAAGAAGACCGTCCTGCACCTTATCCCGTCGGGCATCCTGCGTGACGACGCCCTGTGCCTCATCGGCAACGGCGTGGTGCTTTCGCCGGCCGCGCTCATGAGCGAGATCGCCGAGCTCGAGGCGCAGAACGTCGACGTCCGCGCGCGCCTGAAGATCTCGCCGGCCACGCCGCTCATCATGCCGTACCACATCGCCCTCGATAAGGCGCGCGAAGTGGCGTCCGGCGCCAAGGCCATCGGCACCACCGGCCGCGGCATCGGCCCGGCCTACGAAGACAAGGTGGCCCGCCGCTCCATCCGCGTGGCCGACCTCATGTACCCGCACGAGCTGCCCGAGAAAGTGAAGGCCGCCGTCGATTACTACAACTTCGTGCTCACCGAGTGGCTGAAGGCCGAGCCGGTCGATTACCAGACCGTCCTCGACGAGGCCCTCACCTGGGGCGAGTACCTGCGCCCGATGGTCGACGACGTGGCCACCATCCTGCACGACGTGCGCCGCGATGGCGGCAACATCCTGTTCGAAGGCGCGCAGGGCGCGCTGCTCGACATCGACCACGGCACCTACCCGTACGTCACCTCGTCGAACACCACCGTCGGCGGCGCACTGGCTGGTACCGGCGTGGGTGCACGCGACATCGATTACGTGCTCGGCATCTGCAAGGCGTACGCCACGCGCGTCGGTGGCGGCCCGTTCCCCACCGAGCTCAACGACGACATGGGTGAGCTGCTGCGCAAGAAGGGCAACGAGTTCGGTGCCAGCACCGGCCGCCCGCGCCGCTGCGGCTGGATCGACCTCGTCGCGCTGAAGCGCGCCGTGCAGATCAACGGCATCGATGGCCTCGCCATCACCAAGCTCGACGTGCTTGACGGCCTGGAAACGATCAAGGTCTGCATCGCGTACGAGTACCGCGGCAAGCGCCGCGAACTGGCACCGCTCGATGCCGACGGCTGGGCGGAGTGCAAGCCGGTCTACCTCGAGTTCCCGGGCTGGGAAGAATCCACCGCGGGCATCCGCGACTGGAACAAGCTGCCGCCCGCCGCCCGCGCCTACCTGCGCGCCGTGGAAGAGCTCTCCGGCTGCAAGCTGGCCCTCGTGGCCACCGGTGCCGACCGCGACGACACCATCGTGCTCGACGACCCGTTCGGTGGTTCGGACTGCTGAGCGGTCGTTGGTTGGGATGTAAGCAAAGGGCCCCGCCAACCGGCGGGGCCTTTTTGTTGGGAGGGCATCGCGCGCAAGCGCGCTCCCACAAAACAACGCGGGGGATCAGGTAGCGGGTTCGCGCTGTCGTGGGAGCGCGCTTGCGCGCGACGCTTCTTTTCCATGCAAGCCATGCAGGTCGATGTCCTTGACGGAAACCGGGCGGTAATCCTCGCCAAACGCCACCTCGCCGAGCCGCCAGCCGGCCCGGCACGTGAACGCGCCCCAGAAGCGCCGGAACGCCGCCCAGTGCAGGCCCACCAGGTGCTTGTCATTGTCGGCATCCACCATTGGGTCGCCGACGCCCGTGGGGCGGATCGGCTCGCCATGCAGCGCGGTGCCGAAGACCGTATCCCAGATCGAGAACACCTGGCCGAAGTTGCAGTTGTGCAGCGTGGGGCGGTCGGGGTCCACCCGCATGTGGTGCAGGCGGTGGAAGGTGGGCGAGACCAGCACGCGATCGAACACCGCCCCGAAGCGGACGCGGACGTTCGCGTGGGAGAAGTTCTGCACCAGTTCGCCCAGCAGCACCAGCCACGCGAAATCGGTGGGGGCCACGCCGATGACGACACCGACGCCCGCCAGCACCATCGATTGCAGGAAGCCATCGACGAGGCTGCCGCGGTCGTTCGTCCAGCAGCTCATCTGCCGCGTGCTGTGGTGCATGCTGTGTAGCGCCCACCACCAGGGCAGGGCATGCTGCAGGCGGTGCATCCAGTAGTACACCAGGTCGTAGATGGCGTAATAGACCACGAACAGCGCCAGCGGGTGGCTTTTCAGCGCGGGCACCCAGTGCACGATGCCAAGCAGGGATTCGTCGCCGGGGCTGGCATCGCCGCCGCCGAAATAGTTGGCGATGGGCGTGAGCACGAGGTAGCTGAACATCGGGAAGATGCCCAGCAACATCATCAACGTGTACTGCCAGTCGACGCGGGTGAGCCGGCGGTGCTCCCACTTCTCGGCGGGCAACACGGCCTCGAGCGGGCGGAACACGAGGCCGATGATGGCCACCTGCAGCATCGAGATCAGGATGGCTTCGGCGATCTCGCGCGGGTCGCCGGCCAGGCCATCGAGGTGCAGCCACGCGAGGAAGGGCGTGATGGCGTGGACGCTCGTCCAGTCGACCAGGTGGTGCCACGGGGAAAACATGGGGGCCTCGTGCCATTGCGTGCCCCTGCCATTAAGCTTCACCGCTCTTTCGTTGGGCTTTCCGCCATGCGACACATTCCTGGCATCACGGTTATCCCCTACGTGGGCGAGCGCATCCTGCCCGTGGTGGACGAGCTTGCCGGCCTGCGTATCGCGGTATTCCGCGACTGGCCCTATCTCTACGAGGGCGATCGCGGCTACGAGCGCGATTACCTGGCCGCCTACGCGGCGTCGCCCCGCAGTGTGTGCGTGGTGGCGCGCACGGATGCCGGCGAGGTGGTCGGGGCCTCCACGGGCATCCCGCTGGCGGACGACGGCGAAGCGTTCCACCAGGCGTTCCTCGATAAGGGCATCCCCCTCGGCGACGTCTTCTATTTCGGCGAATCGGTGCTGCTGGCGCCGTGGCGTGGCCGTGGCATCGGGCACGCGTTCTTCGACGCGCGCGAGGCCCATGCCCGGGCCTGCGGCGGCTTTCGCTACACGGCCTTCTGCGCGGTGCGGCGTGACCCCGGCGACCCCCGCGCACCGTCGGCGTATCGTTCCAATGACATGTTCTGGCGCGGCCGGGGGTACACGCCGCGGCCGGGCATGAGCTGTACGCTTTCGTGGAAGGAGCGCGGCGCCGCCGATGCGACGCCGCACGTGCTGGATTTCTGGCTGCGCGAACTCGGCCGCGCGGAGGTGGGCGCATGACCCGTACGCTCGACCAGTGGCTGGCCTACCAGGAAACCACCAACGTCCACGAGATCGAACTGGGCCTCGACCGCGTCCGCCGCGTGTGGCAGGCCATGGGCGCCCCGCGCCCCGCGCCACTGGTCATCACCGTGGGCGGCACCAACGGCAAGGGCTCCACGGTGGCGTTGCTGGAGGGCATGCTGCGCGCCGCCGGCTACCGCACCGGCTGCTACACCTCGCCGCACCTCGTCCGCTACAACGAGCGCGTGCGCATCGATGGCGTGGACGCCGTGGATGCCGACCTCGTGGCGTCGTTCGAGCGCATCGAAGCCGCCCGCGGCGGCACGACGCAGACCTACTTCGAATTCGGCACGCTGGCCGCCATCGACCTCATGGCGCGCGCTGGCGTGGACGTCGCCATCCTCGAGGTGGGGCTGGGTGGGCGCCTCGACGCGGTGAACATCATCGACGCCGACCTCGTCGTCATCACCACCATCGACCTTGACCACCAGGCGTGGCTGGGCAACGACCGCGACAGCATCGGCCGTGAGAAGGCCGGCATCGCCCGGGCAGGGCAGCCGGCCGTCGTGGGCGAACTGGCGCCCCCCGAGGGCTTGCTCGAGGCCTTGCGCGGGCTGGGCGCGTCGATCGAGCGGGCGGGCTCGTCGTACTGGTGGGAAACCCAGGGGCAGGGCACGCCCGAAGCGACCTGGCGCTGGTTCCACACCGACGGCACCGTGCGCGCACTGCCCAGGCCCGCGCTGGCCGCGCCGGTGCAGTACGCCAATGCGTCGGCCGCCATCGCCGCGCTGCACGCCTTGCGCGCCCGGCTCACGGTGCCTGACGCGGCCATCGCCGCGGCACTGGCGCGGGTGCAGGTGGGCGGCCGCCTGCAGCGCATCGGCGAACGGCCCCTCACCCTCGTCGACGTGGGGCATAACCCGCAAGCCGCGCGCGCGCTGGCCGCCTGGCTCGACGCGGCGCCTGGCGGCGGCAAGGTGTTCGCCGTGTACGGCGCGCTGGCGGACAAGGACGTTGGCGGCGTCATCGCCGCGCTGGGAACGCGCATCGATCGCTGGTTCCTGGCCGGGCTGGACGGCGACACGCCACGCGGCCTGCCCGCCGCCGCCCTTGAAGCCAGCCTGGCCGCGACACTACCGGACGCATCGCGCGAGGCCCACCCGGGCGTGGCCGCGGCGTGGCAGGCCGCGCGCGAGGCCGCGGGCGAGGCCGACACCATCCTCCTGTTCGGCTCGTTTTTCGTCGCGGGCGCGGCGCTCTCGACGCGGGCGTGAACGACGGCGCGGGCGGGGCCACCGGGCCCCACCCATTGCCGGTTATAATCGCGGCGATCCGCATTGCGCCGGCCGAATGGAGCTTTCCTTGAAAACACGCCTGCTGGGTGCCGCCGTCCTCATCGCGTTGCTTGTCCTGATCGTGCCGATGCTGTTCTCCAGCACGCCGCCCAAGAGCGACGCCGACCAGACGGTGAGCCTCGAGATTCCGCCGGCCCCCGACCGCGAACTGCAGTCGCGCACGCTGGACGTCTCCCCGAACGGCACGGCCACCCCGGCCGCCACGCAGGCCCCGCCGCAAGGCCAGGGCGCGCAGCCTGCCGCCGCCCCCGGCCCGGCCACCGCGCAGGTGCCCGCCGCCACGCCGCAGGCCACCACCGCGCCGGGCAATGGCAGCCGCCTCGCCTCCGTCGACATCGCCTCGCGCAAGCCGGCCGATGCCCTGCCGGAGGATTTCAACCAGCCGGCCAACGCCGCCGCCACGAACAAGCCGGCGCCGGCCAGGCCCGCCCCCGCCACCCCGGCACCGGCCGATGCACCGGCCGCCATGCCCGCCGGCACGGCCGGTCGTGGCAGCTACAGCATCAACCTCAGCGCCTACGCCGACCGCAGCAAGGCCGACGCGGTGGTGTCGAAAGTGCGCGCGCTAGGCTACCCGGTCAGCACCGCCGCCATGAACCAGGCTGGCAAGTCGCTCACCCGTGTCACCGCCGGCCCCTTCGAGACGCGTGCCGCCGCCGAGGCCGCGCGCCTGAAGATCACCGCCGCCGTCCCGGGCGCCCCGGCGTCGCTGTCGTCCAAGCCGGAAACGCAAACGGCCGACGTGCCGGCCCCGCCCAAGCCTGCCGCCGCACCGGCCACCGCCCAGCAGCAGGCCCAGGCCGCCGCCGTGCCGGCCGCCGCGCCGCGCGCGGGCGGCTTCGCCGTCCAGGTGGCCGCCGTCAGCAGCGAGGCCGAAGCCAACCGCCTGCGCGATAAACTCCGCGGCGCGGGCATCGCCGGCTATGTCGATACGGTGGCCGCGAGCAGCGGCGCCAAGCTCTGGCGCGTGCGCGCCGGGCCGCAGACGCAGCGCGACGACGCCGTGCGCCTCAAGGACCAGATCAAGGCCAAGGTCGGCCTGGATGGCGTCGTGGTGTCGGCTCCGTAAGGGGCCGGGCCACGCGCGCGTCGCTCAATGGGGGGTAGCGAAGTGAACTGGGCCGATTACGTCATCCTGGCGGTGCTCTTCATCTCGGTCTTGATCGGCCTGGCGCGCGGCCTCATTTCAGAGGTGTTGTCGCTGGTGATCTGGGTGGCCGCGTTCTGGATCGCCTGGGCCATCGGCCCCCAGCTTGCGCATTACCTTGAAGGCTCGGTGTCGAACGCCACCGCCCGCGTGGGCATCGGCTACGCCATCGCCTTCGTCGTCGTCCTGGTCATCGGCGGCATCATCCGGTTCCTGGTGTCGCGCCTGGTGGCGAGCACGGGGCTGGGGGGTACCGATCGCCTCTTCGGCATGTTGTTCGGCCTCGTGCGCGGCGTGCTCATCGTCAGCCTCGTGGTGTTCATGCTTGGCTTCACGCCCCTCCCCAGGGACCCGTGGTGGCACGAATCGATGATGCTCCAGCAGTTCAGCGCGCCCGCCGCGTGGATCGGCGAGCAGATCCCGGCCAACGTGCGTGATTACATGCACCCGCCGGAGGCGTTGAAGAACATGAAAATGCCGGACGTCCAGCTCCCCAGCAAGGACGATCTCATGAAATTGCGCGACCTGCCGATCCCCGGGCAAACGCGCGACAATACCCAGGCTCACCCCGCTGCCGCGTCCACGGCGGCCTCTTCGTAGAAGGCAACACCATGTGCGGAATCATCGGCATCGTCGGTACCACGGAAGTGGCATCGGCCCTGTATGACGGCCTGACCGTCCTGCAACACCGCGGGCAGGATGCCGCCGGCATCGCCACTGTCGACGGTGCGCGCCTGCGCCTGCACAAGGGCAACGGCCTCGTGCGCGACGTGTTCAATTCGGCCGGCGTGGGCAAGCTCCGCGGCCGCATCGGTATTGGCCACTGCCGCTACCCCACGGCCGGCTCCGAAGGCACGGAGGAGGCCCAGCCGTTCTACGTGAACTCGCCCTACGGCATCGCGTTCGCCCACAACGGCAACCTCGTCAACACCGAGCAGCTGCGCAAGGAGATGTTCGAGGACGATCGCCGCCACATTGATACCGATTCCGATTCCGAAGTACTGCTCAACGTGCTGGCGCACGAGCTGCAGCTGCACGACCGCAGCGACCTCACCCCCGAGCACGTGTTCGAGGCGGTGTCGCGCGTCCATGCGCGCGCCCGCGGCGGCTACGCCTGCATCGCGCTGGTGCTGGGCTACGGGCTCATCGCCTTCCGCGACCCCAACGGCATCCGCCCGCTGGTGCTGGGCGAGCGCGTCACGGCCGAGGGTCGCGAATACGCCATCACCTCCGAGTCCGTCGCGCTCGATGTCCTCGGGTTCAAGCGCGTGCGCGACATCGAGCCGGGCGAGGGCGTCATCATCACCGAAGGCGGCCAGCTGTTCTCCCGGCGTTGCGCCGAGGGCGCGGTGCATGCGCCGTGCATCTTCGAATACGTGTACCTCGCGCGCCCCGATTCCATGATCGAGGATGTATCGGTGTACAAGGCGCGCCTGCGCATGGGCGAGAAGCTGGCCGAGAAGATCCTGCGCGAGCGCGGCCCCGACCATGGCATCGATGCCGTCATCCCCATCCCCGACACCTCGCGCACCGCCGCCAGCTCGCTGGCGCAGGCGCTGGGCGTGCCCATGCGCGAGGGCCTGGTCAAGAACCGCTACATCGGCCGCACCTTCATCATGCCGGGGCAGGGCGAGCGCGTGAAATCGGTGCGCCGCAAGCTCAACGCCATCGACCTCGAGTTCCGCAAGAAGAACGTGCTGCTGGTCGACGACTCCATCGTCCGTGGCACCACCTCGCGCCAGATCATCCAGATGGCCCGCGATGCTGGCGCAAAGAACGTCTATTTCGCGTCCGCCGCGCCGCCGGTGCGCTTCCCCAATGTCTACGGCATCGACATGCCCGCCGCGTCCGAGCTCATCGCCGCCGGCCGCACGGTCGATGAAGTGGAGAAGCTGCTTGGCGCCGACTGGCTTGTCTACCAGGATCTCGACGACCTCATCTGGGCCGTAAGCGATGGCAACGAGGACCTGAAGAAATTCGATACCTCGTGCTTCTCGGGCGAGTACGTCACGGGCGTCGATTCGGCCTTCCTGGAGCAGCAGGAAGCCATGCGCTCGGACAACGCCAAGACCGAGCGCCGTACCGCCTGAGCCACCGCCGATGCACGACCTCCACGCCGCCGCCCGCCGCTGCCTCGACGCGGCGGAGCCCGCCGAGAAGGTCCGGCTCACGTTCGAGACCTTCGCCCGGCTGCAGGCCGGCGAGCTTGCGCCCGATGTGTCGTCGCCGCCGGCCACGCCTATCGCCTTGCCCGGGCGGCCAGCACGGCCGCGGCTGGTGCCTGCGCGGCAGCTCTCCCAGCGTGGCCTTGGCACGGCGGAAGGGCGCGTGGCGCTCGTGCATGCCATCGCGCATATCGAATTCAACGCCATCGACCTGGCATGGGATGCGGTCTACCGGTTCCGTGGCAAGCCAGCGGCGTATTACGCCGACTGGGCGTCGTGCGCGAATGACGAAGCGCGGCACTTCACGATGCTGCAGGGCCGCCTCGGCGAACTCGGCCACGCCTATGGCGATTTCGACGCGCACAATGGCCTGTGGGAAATGGCCGAGAAAACCGCGCACAGCGATACGGCGCGCATGGCGCTGGTGCCACGCGTGCTCGAGGCGCGTGGCCTCGATGTCACGCCCGGCATGATGGATCGCCTGCGCCACCAGGACGACGAGCGCACAGTGGCCATCCTCGACGTGATCCTGCGCGAGGAGGTGGCCCACGTGGCCGCCGGCACGCGCTGGTTCCACTGGTGCTGCGCCCGCGATGGCATCGACCCGGAGGCGACGTTCGCCACCTTGCTCAACGACTACATGCACGGCTCGTTGCGCGGGCCGTTCAACGTGGCGGCGCGGCGCGAGGCGGGGTTTTCCCAGAGCGAGCTTGCCTGGCTGGCTTCGTTGTCGTAAAGCATCGCCCACGGGTGTGGGCTCCTACGACAGCGCACCCATGCAACGACGGACCCCTGTAGGAGCCCACCCTGTGGGCGACGCTCTTAACGCGCCGTCAACCCACGCAACTCGACACTGCCCGGCTCGATACGCAACACCGACCCATGGTCGTACCAATCGCCCAGGACGATGCGTTGAGCGGGTTCGCTGCCCAGTGTGAAGTCGTGCACCGCGGGGCGGTGCGTATGGCCATGGACGAGGCGGGTGACGCCGGCCTGGCGCATCGCGTCGTCGACGGCGCCCTGGTTCACGTCCATGATGGTTTCATCGATGCGCCCCGTGCGCGATTTGCTGTCGCTGCGGGCCTGCGCGGCGAAGGCCCGGCGCGCCGCCAGCGGCATGGCGAGGATCTGCTGCTTCCATGCATCGGTGCGCACCTGCTTGCGCACGGCCTGGTATTCGACGTCATCGGTGCAGAGCACGTCGCCGTGCATCAGCAGCGTGGGCGTGCCCTCGATGTCGTGCACCGTGCCATCGTCGAGCAAGGCCATGCCCGCCCGCTCGGCGAAGGCCTGGCCTAGCAGGAAATCGCGGTTGCCCACCATGAAGTACACGGGCACGCCGGCGTCGCGCACGGCCCGGGTGGCGTGGGCGATGCGGTTGGGCAGCTCGGCATCGTCGTCGTCGCCGATCCATGCCTCGACCAGGTCGCCAAGGATGTAAAGCGCGTTCGCACCGCGGGCTTCCTCCGAGGCGAGGTACCGTTCGAACAGCGTGGTGATCTCGGGGCGGGCGTCGTCGAGGTGCAGGTCGGCGATGAACAGCGTGGTCATGGCGTGGTCTTGGCCGCCGGCTTCTTCTCGGTGGCTTTTTTCGCCGGGGCCGCGGCCGGGACGGCAGGTGCGGGCGCGGCGGGTGCCGGCTTCACGCTGCCCGCCGACGACGAGGCAGCCGGCGCGGCCTTCTCCTCGCCCACCACCTGTGCCGAGTTGATGACCACCAGGGGGTTTGGCACATCGCCCACGAACGGGCCCTGGGCGCGGGTGGGCAGCTTGGCGATCTTGTCGATCGTCTCCATGCCCTGGACCACCTTGCCGAACACCGCGAAGCCCCAGGTGAGGCCGCTCTGGTTGCTCACGTAATCGAGCCGGCGGTTGTCGACGAGGTTGACGAAGAACTGCGAGGTGCCCGAATTGGCGTCGGCGCCACGCGCCACCGCCACGGTGCCGCGCAGGTTCGACAGGCCGTTGTCGGCTTCGCTGGGGATGGGCGCGCGGGTGCGCCGCTGGGTGAGGTCGCGGCTGTAGAGGCCGCCCTGCACCATGTAGCCATCGACCACGCGGTGGAACACCGTGCCATCGTAGAAGTCGTCACGCACGTACTGGAGGAAGTTGGCGACGCTCTTGGGCGCCTTCTCCGGGAACAGCTCGAGGGTGAAATCGCCCTGGCTGGTGTGCACCACCACGCGCGGGTGGTCGACGGGACCGGGCGCGGGCGCCGCCGGCTTGGCCTGCTGCGCCAGGGTGGCCGCGGGCAGGGCGAGGAGGAGGCTGGCGAGGACGGCTTTGAGCATGGGCGACCGGCGTGTGCGAGAGGACAACCGGGCCATGATACCCCTTGCCGGGGTGATCACGGCCGCGGCTTATTCAGTGACGATTTCGAGTTCCAGGCCCAGGTCGGCCAGCGGCTCGCGTTCCTGCTCGAGGTCGGCCTCGGTGAGCGGGTGCTGGTCGAGCCAGTCGGCGGGCAGGGTGAGGCGCAGGCGCTGGCGCGTGGCGTTGACGCGGATGCGCGGCAGCGACTCGGCGCGGCGCGCGCGGCGGAACAGCACGGCCAGGCGCAGGATGGCGGTGATGTGCCGGGCCAGCGCGCGGTAGCGCACGGGCAGCGCGCTTATCACGGCTTTCTCCGGCTTGCGCCGGTGCGATTCGACGATGGCGGCCAGCAGCTGCTGCTCCTGCCGCGAAAAACCCGCCATGTCGGCGTGGCGCAGGATATAAGCGCCGTGGCGCTGGTGCTGGCTGTGCGCGATGGCCAGGCCCAGCTCATGGGCGCGGCAGGCCCACGACAGCCACTCACGCCCGTCTTCGTCCAGCTTCCACGCCTTGGCCAGCTGGTCGAACAGCGACAGCGCCGTGGTCTCGACGCGGCGCGCCTGGGCGCGGTCGACACCGTAGCGGCTGGCGAGCGATTCAATGCTGGCCATGCGCGGGTCGGTACCCGCGGAGCGGCCGATCAGGTCCCATAGCACGCCTTCGCGCATGGAGCTCTCCGAGACACGCAGGCGCTCGATGCCCAGGGCTTCGAACGCGGCCTCGAAGATGGCGACGCCGCCGGCAAACACCTCCGCCCGGTCGTCGGCAAGGCCCGGCAGCTTCAGCGGCGCGCCTGCGGCGCCCTGCTCGATCATGGCCTCGCGCACGGCGGCCAGCGCGTCGGGCGTAATGCCATCGTCGGAAAGCTTCATCGCGCGCACCACCGAGCCGATGGCCTTGGCGGTGCCCGAGGAGCCATACGCGTCGGCCCAGCCGGCCTCGCGGTAATCCTCGGAGAACTGCTGCAGCAGCACGCCGATTTCGCGGCGCGCCTTCTGCCAGCGCTTGCGGCTGATCTTGCCGCCGGGGAAGAAGCGCAACGTGGAGGCGATGCAGCCCACCTGCACGCTTTCGGTCAGCAGGGGCGAGGTGCCGCGGCCGATGATGAACTCGGTGCTGCCGCCGCCGATGTCGATGACGAGGCGGTGGTCGCGCGAGGCGGGCAGGTCGTGCGAGGCGCCGAGGAAGATCAGGCGGCCCTCTTCACGGCCCGACACGATTTCCACCGGGTGGCCCAGCGCGGCTTCCGCGGCCGAGAGGAAGGCATGGGGCGACGCGAGCCGGCGCACCGTGTTGGTGGCCACCGCACGCACGTGCAGCGCGGGGATGCCGGCGATGCGCTGGCCGAACCGGGCGAGGCTGGCCAGCGCGGCGGCGCGGTGGGCGGCGTCCAGCGTGCCATCGGGGCGCAGGCCCACGGCCATGCGCACGGAATCGCGCAGGCGGTCGATGACACGGGGTTCACCGTGCTCGTAGCGGGCCACCACCATGTGGAAGCTGTTCGAGCCGAGGTCGACGGCGGCGAGGAATTCGCCATCGTTGATCTGCGATTTACCTGATGTGGCCAAGGGAGACGTCCGCAGCAGCGTATCGGCGGATTTTCTCACGCCTTCACGGTTTAGGGGAAATCGCCGTCCGCGGTTTCGGCATGGCCGACAGCGCGAACAGCAGGATGCACAGGAACCCGAACACCCAGTAATCGGTGGGGGCCGGCCCCCACCAGTGGCGGTGCCAGGGCACGTTCGCGGGGTTGAAACGGGCCAGGCCGAACGCGGGGTTCAGGATGAACCAAAGGCCATCCTCGGCCACCCAGAACAGCATGATGCAGGCGATGACGCGTACCTGCGCGCGCCAGCTCCAGAACCCGCGGAACACCATGGGGAAGTGGAAAAACAGCGCGATGAAGGGAAACACCCAGGCGTGGTAACCCGTCATGGGGCGGCCACCCCACAGCAGGTCGAGCACCCAGCTGTTCTCGATGCGCCACGTGGGCAGGCTGGTGGCCCACCCGTGCGGCCCTTCGATCTCCACCTCCACGTGGGCGAACAGGAAGGCCAGCAGGAAGGCGAACAGGGCGGTGGTGAGCACGGAGACCACGCGCCGGCGCGGGGAATGGCTCATGCATGCCCCAGTTGCGCAAGGACGATGTCGATGACGTCGCGTGCCGCCTGCGGCCGGCCGATGGCGCGCGCGCGCGCGGCCATGCCCGCGAGCTGGCTGGGATCGTCGTGCAGCGCGTTGATGCGCCATGCCAGCGCCACGGCATCGATGGCCTTCCAGGCCGCGCCCTGTTCCATGAGGTAATCCGCGTTGCGCTCCTCCTGGCCCGGGATGGGTGCGTTCACAATCATCGGCAGGCCCATGGCGAGGCACTCCGAGGTGGTGAGGCCGCCGGGCTTCGTGATGGCGAGGTCGCAACACGCCATGAGGCGTTCCACGTGCTTCGTGTAGCCCTGCGGGAACAGGCGGCCGGCGTGCTTGCCGTCCGCGAGTTTGCGCAGCCGGGCGAGCATCCCGGCGTTGCGGCCGGCAAGCACCACGAGCTGGAAATCGCCACCGGCGCAAAGCAGCGCATCGGCCAGTTCGTCGAGCGCACCCACGCCCGCGCCGCCACCCATCACGAGGTATGCGGGGCGCGCGGGGTCCATGCCGAACGACGCCACGAGCGCGGCGCGATCATGTGTTTCAGCAAACGCCGGCATCACGGGGATGCCCGTCGTGTGCACGCGCTCCATTGGCAGGCCCACGGCGTGCATGCGGTGGGCGATCTCGGGGCTGGCGGCGAAATAGCCCGTCATGCCGGGCACCACCCACATGCGGTGCAGGTCGAAGTCGGTGACCTGCAGGTAGACGGGCGCGGTGACCCGGCCCTTGCGGATCTGCCGCGCGAGCATCTCGGCGGGCAGGAAGTGCGTGCAGATGATGGCGTCGGGGGCGAAATCGGCGATGGCCGCGCGCAGGCGGCGCGTGTTCAGGCGCTCGATGGTGCGCCGCATGCGCTGCACGACCGCATCGGGGCGGGCATCGCCCGTGATGCGGTAGAGCATGCCCCAGATGCGCGGGTAGCGCGTGATCAGGCTGAGGTAGAAATCGGCGTAGATGCGACGGAAGCTCGACGGCACGAAATCCATGACATCGAGGTGGCGGGCCTCCACCGCGCCGCCCTGCACGGCCAACGTGGCCACGGTGGCGTCGAGCGCATCCGCGGCACGCACGTGCCCCGCGCCCGCGGATACCGACAGGAGCAGGATGCGCCGCGTCACCCGCAGTACTTCGCCAGCAGCGCCTGCTGCGCCGAATGCGGGAGCTCGCCCGCGGCCGGGTGGCGGCGCGTGTAACGGCCCTCGGCCCCGAGCATCCAGGCCTGCGTGTTGTCGCGCAGGTAGTTGTCGAGCGTCTCGTCGTACACGCGCTTTGCCAGGTCGGGTTCAAGGATGGGCACGCCCACCTCGATGCGGCGCATGAGGTTGCGCTCCATCCAGTCGGCGCTGGCGCAGTAGAGCTCCGGCTCGCCGTCGTTGGCGAACCAGTACACCCGGCTGTGCTCGAGGAAACGGCCGATGATGGAACGCACGGTGATGTTTTCCGACACGCCCTTGATGCCCGGGCGCAGCGTGCATGCGCCACGGATGATGAGGTCGATGCGTACGCCGGCCTGCGAGGCGCGGTACAAGGCCTCCACCACGTGCGCTTCGTTGAGCGCGTTGAGCTTGGCGGTGATGCGCGCGGGCTTGCCCGCCTGCGCATGGGCGATCTCGCGCTCGATCTTGCCCATGACGCTGCTGTAGAGCGTGAACGGCGAATGCAGCAGGCGCTTCAGCTGGATCATGGGCCCCAGCCCCGAGAGCTGCTGGAACACTTTGTGGATGTCCTCGCCGATCTCCGGGTTCGCGGTCATCAGGCCGATATCGGTGTAGCCGCGGCTGTTGCCCTGGTGGTAGTTGCCGGTGGAGATGTGCACGTAGCGGCGCAGGCCGGTGCCTTCGCGGCGCACGATGAGCAGCATCTTCGCGTGCGTCTTGTAGCCCACCACGCCGTAGACCACCTGCACGCCGGCCTCCTGCAGGCGGTTGGCCAGGCCGATGTTGGCTTCCTCATCGAAGCGCGCACGCAGCTCGATCACCACGGTGACGTCCTTGCCGTTGCGCGCGGCGTCCACCAGCAGGTCGACCAGCGGGGAATCCCGGCCGGCGCGGTACAGGGTCTGCTTGATGGCGAGGACGCCCGGATCCTGCGAGGCGCGGCGGAGCAGCTCGACGACCGACGCGAACGACTCGTAGGGGTGGTGCATCATGACGTCGCGCTCGCGCAGCACGTCGAATTCGTTCACGCCCTTGGCGAACGCGGGCGTGAGGCGCGGCGTGAAATGCGGGAACTTCAGCTCGGGGCGGTCGAGCTGGTCGTAGATGACACCCGCGCGGATGATGTTGACCGGGCCGTCGCAACGGTAGACATCGGCGTCCTCGAGCTGGAAGTTCGCCTTCAGCATGTCGGTGATGGCGCGCGGGCAGTCGGCGCCCACTTCGAGGCGAACGGGGCGTGCGTAGCCGCGGCCCGCCAGCTCCTCGCTGAGCGCACGGGCCAGGTTCTCCACCTCGGCCTCTTCCACCACCAGCTCGCTGTTGCGGGTGACGCGGAACTGGTACGCGGCGCATACCTGGAAGCCGGGGAAGATCTCGTCGGCGAAGGCCTGGAGCACCTCGGCCAGGAAGACGAAATCGCCGGCGCCGCCGGAGACCTCGGCCGGGATGCGGATGATGCGCGGCAGCGAGCGCGGCGCGCGCACCAGCGCCATGTGGCCCTCGCGGCCGAACGCATCGCGGCCCTTGAGGACCACCGCCAGGTTCAGCGTCTTGTTGAGGATGCGCGGGAACGGGTGCGCCGGGTCGAGGCCCAGCGGCGAGAGCACCGGCATGATCTCGTTCTGGAAATAGCCCTGCAGCCAGCGCCGCTGCTTCTCGCTCCAGCGATCGCGCGTGAGGAAGGCCACGCCCTCGGCGTTGAGCGCCGGGTTCAGTTCCTCGTGCCAGATGCGGTACACCTCGCTGACCAGCTCGAGCGTGCGCTCGCGGATGCGCGAGAGGATCTCGCCCGACGACAGGCCATCGGCCCCGGGCTGCACCGCGCCCAGCGCGTGCTTGTGCTTGAGCACCGCCACGCGCACCTCGAAGAACTCATCGAGGTTGTTGCTGACGATGGTGAGGTAGCGCAGGCGCTCGAGGACCGGCACGTCCGGGTCGGAGGCCTGGGCCAGGACACGGAAGTTGAACTCCAGCGCCGACAGCTCGCGATTGATGTATAGCTCGGGGGCGCCGAGATCGACGGGGGTGCGCTTTTTCATGGCCATCGATGGTGACCCATCGCCGGCCACCGCGGAAAGGGGCATCGCAGCAACAGGGCGGCCCCGGCGCGCCATGCGTTCAGGCCGACGCACCCGCCATGTCGTGGAGGCGGCTGCCATCCAGCAGGCGGTCGGTGCCGAACACGCAGGCGAAAGTGGAGCCCTTGCCGGGCTCGCTCTCGATCGAGAGGCGCGCCTGGTGCAGGTTCAGCACGTGCTTGACGATGGACAGGCCCAGGCCCGTGCCGCCCGAGTCGCGCGAGCGGCTGGACGAGACGCGATAGAAGCGCTCGGTGAGGCGCGCGATGTGCGCGGCGGGGATGCCGAAGCCGGAATCCTGCACCGAGAAGCGCGCACCGCCATCGACGGCCGCCCAGCGGATGGCGATCCTGCCGCCCGTGGGCGTGTAGCGCACGGCGTTGCTCACGAGGTTGCCGAAGGCGCTGTGCAGGTCCTTCGTGGAGCCCAGCAGGTCGTAGCCGGTGGCCACGTCGAGCGACACGACATGCCGGCCCTGGCTGAGCGCCTCGGCCTCCTTGCGCAGGCTGGCCAGCAGCGGGGCCATCTGCACGTGTTCCTCGGCCAGGTGCTCCTGCGTCTCCAGGCGCGACAACGTGAGCAGGTCTTCGACGATCTGGCCCATGCGCTTGGATTGCGCGCGCATCTCGTCGAGCACCGGCGCCAGCTCCGGGACATCTTCCGGGTCGAGCAGCTCGAGGTAACCGTGGATGACCGTAAGCGGCGTGCGCAGCTCGTGCGAGACGTTGGCCACGAAATCGCGGCGGATCTGTTCCAGGCGCGTCAGGTGGCTGGTGTCACGTGCGAGCAGCAGCCGCTGGCGGCTGCCGAACGGCAGCAGGGTGGCGGTGATGTGGCGGTTCGGGTGGCCCGGGGCCGCGACGTCGGTGAGGGGTTCGCGGGCACCATCGGCCAGCCAGTCCGACAGCTCGCTGTTCTTCAGCACCTCGGTGATGAAGCGGCCGCGGTCGCGCGGGCCCTTCAGGCCAAGGAGTTCCTCCGCCGCGTGGTTGAACCAGCGGACATGCTGCGCGTGGTCCAGCAGGACCACGCCATCGGGGAGGGAGCCGGCCGCGCTGCGCAGGTCGCGAAGGCGGGAGGCGATACGGCGGGTGCGTGTCATGAGACGGTCATGCTCAGGGTGGGGCGTCGCGGGCGTTTGCAACATTGGCCCCGTCTTGTGACGGAATAGCGACAGGAGCACGACGATTTCAGCGAGCGCGACACATGCCACGCCGGCCAGCGCCGAACCCGCGAGCGCGCCCACGGCGCCACCCGCGACGAGCAGGGCGGCACACGAGGCTGGCAGCCGCCAGGAAGGGGTGGAGCTGGGCATGGCGAGGAACCCGCGGTCTGGTGGATTGCACCATAACGCGGCTACCCCGCGTTAGCCTAGGTGTTGGCTGAGAAGCGATAGCCCGCGCCGCGCACCGTCTGGACCATGTCGTCGAGCTTCCACGGTTCCAGGGTCTTGCGCAGGCGGCGGATGTGCACGTCCACCGTGCGTTCTTCCACGTACACGCTGCCGCCCCACACATGGTCGAGCAGCTGGGCGCGCGAGTAGACACGCTCGGGGTGGGTCATGAAGAAGAACAGCAGGCGGTATTCGGTGGGGCCGATCGGCACGGCATCATCCCCCGCGAACACGCGATGGGCCGGGCCGTCGATGCGCAGGCCACCCAGCTCCACCACGCCCGAGCCGTCATCGCCCTGGCTGCGGCGCAGCACCGCCTTGATGCGGGCGATGAGCTCGCGGGTGGAGAAGGGCTTGATCACGTAATCGTCCACGCCGGCCTCCAGGCCGTTCACCCGGTCCATCTCCTCGCCGCGGGCGGTGAGCATGATGATGGGGATTTCGCGGGACAGTTCCTCGCGGCGCAGGCGGCGGGCCAGCTCCAGCCCGCTGGTGCCCGGGAGCATCCAGTCGAGCAGGATCAGGTCCGGTACGCGCTCGGAAATAGCCATCTGGGCGGCGCGGGCGTCGGCGGCGTGTGCCGCGTCCATGCCCGCCTTGCGAAGCGCGAAGGCGACCATGTCGCGAATCGAAGCCTCGTCTTCCACGATAAGAATGCGTTTATGCACGCTGGGAACCGCTCGTTGGCTGTGACCGTCATATTGCAGCCATGCAGTGTTACACGGCAATGACAACGGTCACATTCACCCCCTGCCGTTAATGGGCATGGCTACTGGGTGCGGCCGTCGGGGTTGTCGTCGGTGGCCACGCGGCGCTTTTTCAGCTCCATGAGCAGGGGGGTGAGGTCGGCGATCTGCGACTGGATGCGCGAGCGCTGGTAGAAATCCAGGTCATCGCGCTTCAGCAGGCGGCGCAGCTGCTCCATGGCGTCGAACGGGCGGCCCGCCAGGTAGGCGGCGTTGGCGTAGGCCTCGGCGGCGTGCACGCCATCGCCAGCCCGGTCACTGGCCTGCGCGTAGGTACGGAAGATTTCCGGGTCCTCGCTGTTGTCGAGCATGGGCCGCAGCAGGCCGGCGGCCACGCGCGCGTTCTCGACCGTGCCCGTGGTGGCCAGGGCCTTCGCGTAGCCCAGTGTGACCGCCACGTTACGCGGGGAGTTGTCGTGCAGGGCCTTGTAGATGGCCATGGCATCGCCCGCGCGGCCGGCATCGAGGTAGGCATCGGCCATGGCCAGGCGCAGCACCACGCTGGCGGGCTGCTGGGCCAGCAGCGGCTGCAGCTGCTCAACCGCCTGGCTGCCGCGGTTGCTACGGATGAGCGCCACGGCGTAACCGTAATGGTTGGCCGCGGTGTCGAATTCCTTGTGCTTCAGGTTGGTGGCGTAGTACGCGGCGAGCTTGCCCGCATCGCCCGACAGCACCCGCACGCGCTCGCGCATGAGGGCGTAGGTATCGGTGGCACTGTCCTTGGGCGCGGCCGTGCCCGTGCTCACCAGCGTGGTGGGGTCCTTCATGTAGAGCACCGGCGCGGTGCTCTTTTCCCACGAGGCCTTGTCGAGCGTCGGCAGCTTGGGGCGGTCCTTGATGCGTGCCTCGAGCACGCGCGCACGGGCCCGTGCGTCGCTGATGCGGTCGAGCGTCACCGGGTGGGTCTGCAGCAGGGCAGGCAGGGCTTCCTCGCCTTCGCCCACGCGCAGCGTATCCTGCATGCGGCCGAAGAAGTCCGCCATGGCCTCGGGATCGAAGCCGGCATTGGCCAGGGTCTGGATGCCCGTGCGGTCGGCTTCGATCTCATCCTTGCGGGTGAAGTTGATCTGCCGCTGCAGCAGCATGCCCTGGCCACCCATGAGCACGCCAGCCGCGGCATCGCCACCGGCGCTGCCCGCGGCGATGGCGCCCAGCAGCACCAGGGCGAGCAACGGGGCATCTTTCTTCGAGGCCTCGAACGCGCGGTAGAGGTGGTTCTGCGTGATGTGGCCGATCTCGTGCGCGATGACGCCGGCCAGCTCGCTTTCGCTCTGCGTGATGTTGATGAGGCCCGCGTTCACGCCGATGTAGCCGCCGGGCGCGGCGAAGGCGTTGATCTGCGTATCGCGGACGATGAAGAACCTGAAGTGGTCCTTCGGGCGTTCGCTGGTGGCCACCAGGCGGAAACCCAGGTCGTTGATGTACTGGTCGAGCAGGGCATCGTCCAGCGTCATGTCCAGCGCGTGCATCTGGCGCAGCATCTGGGCGCCGTAATCGTCGGCCTCCCGGGGGCTGATCAGGGCGTTGGCGGAGCTGCCCAGGTCGGGCAGGCGCACGGCATCCTGGGCGCCTGCCACGAAGGTGGCGGCGGTGGTGGCGGCAAGGAGCAGCAAGCGGGGATAGGGCAGGCGCATACGGTCGCGACGATACCACCACGGGGGCCGGGAACGCTTGGACCACGGGGGCGGCCGGGGGTTCGCGAGGGTTGTAGAATAAGCCCAGGGCCGCCATATCGCGGTCATCGCATAGCGTCCGGAGACACCTGTTCCATGAGCACGCCCGAGATCACCATCTACTCCACCGCGGTATGCCCGTACTGCGTCGCCGCCAAGAACCTCCTCAAGGCCAAGGGCCTTTCCTGGAGCGAGGTGCGCATCGACATGGACCCGGCCCAGCGCGACATCATGCTCGAGAAGAGCGGTGGCCGCCGCACCGTGCCGCAGATCTTCATCAACGGCACGCACGTGGGCGGGTTCGACGACCTGGCCGCGGCCGACCGCAGCGGCCGCCTGGCCGAGCTCATCGGGGCCGCGCACTGATGGCCGCCGATACCACCCGCGTCGAGGAATTCACCGCGTTCCGCAAGCGCATGAACGAGCGCATCCTGGGCGAAGACAACCAGGTGGTGCGCCGGTTCTTCGCGCTCGACACCCAGACGTACCGCGAGGGCGCGCTGGATGTGAAAACGAAGGAAATGCTGGGCCTGGTGGCGTCCATGGTGCTGCGTTGCGACGACTGCATCAGCTACCACGTGGCCCAGTGCAAGGAAGCAGGCGTCAACCGCGACGAGTTCTTCGAGGTGTTTAGCGTCGGGCTCGTCGTTGGCGGTTCCATCGTCATCCCGCACCTGCGCCGCGCGGTGGATTTCCTGGATTCGCTCGAGGGCGAGGGCGAGGACAACGCTGCGGCTGCCTGCGGGGATCACGCGGGGCCGTAAGAGCGGAGGTGGGAGGCGGGCAGTGGGGGCGCCCGAGGCTTCGCCCCCCACTTCCCATCTCCCACCTCCCGTGGCGCCACGCCACGCGTTCGAAGCGTTCGACCAAAGCACCCTCGATCCTTGAAGCAAGCGGGCAAAATCGCCGATAATCAGGCGATTTTTCTTCCCCGGCACCGCCTGGCGCGTGCCCATCGACCCGCTTCCTTCAGGAGTACTCCCCATGAGCAAGACGATTGCCGTGATCCCCGGCGACGGCATCGGCCCCGAGATCATGGACGCGACCATCCGTGTCCTCGACGCCCTCGACTGCGGCCTGACGTACGATTTCGTGGACGCGGGCATGGTGGCCCTCGAAAAGCACGGCGACCTGCTTCCGCAGGCTACGCTCGATGCCATCGCGAAGCACACCGTGGCGCTCAAGGGTCCGCTCACCACCCCCATCGGCGGCGGCTTCACGTCCATCAACGTCACGCTGCGCCGCAAGTTCGATCTGTACGCCAACGTTCGCCCCGCCATCAGCTTCCCGGGCACCAAGGCGCGTTACGACAACATCGACATCATCACGGTGCGCGAGAACACCATGGGCGCGTACATGGCCGAGGGCCAGACGCGCGAGGGCACGGGTGAGAACGAGGTGGCCGTCTCGGTCATCCGCAACACCCGCCCGGGCATGGAGCGCATCTGCCGCTACGGCTTCGAGATGGCCCGCCAGAAGGGCCGCAAGAAGGTCACGGCGGTGCACAAGGCCAACATCATGAAGACCTCGTCGGGCCTGTTCCTCGACGTGGCCCGCGAAGTGGCGAAGGATTTCCCGGACCTCGAGTTCCAGGAAATGATCGTCGACAACGCCTGCATGCAGCTGGTCATGAACCCGTACCAGTTCGATGTGATCGTCACGACCAACCTGTTCGGCGACATCCTGTCCGACCTGTGCGCCGGCCTCGTGGGCGGCCTGGGCCTGGCCCCGGGCGCGAACATCGGCAAGGACGCGGCCATCTTCGAAGCGGTGCATGGCTCGGCGCCGGATATCGCGGGCCAGAAGAAGGCCAACCCGTGCGCGCTGTTGCTGGCGGCGGCCGACATGCTCGACCACCTGGGCATGGTGGCGAAGGGCACGCGCCTGCGCGCGGCGATCAGCGAAGTGATGAACGCCCGTGACCGCACGACGCCGGACGTGGGCGGCACGGGCAACACGGATACGTTCGGCGACGCGATCGTCGAGCGCATCAAGGCCACCGCTTGATGTAACGGCGCGCCCCGCTCACTTTCTGTATGTGTGGGAGCCAGCTTGCTGGCGATGCTCTTCAAAACCCGGCGAAAGCCGGGTTTTTCTTAGCGGCTCATTCGCTATGGCGAATGCATTAGTGGCCCGAAAAAGCGACCTCAGAGTCGGCCACCGCGCCCGGGACGGCACCATTCTGCAGCGCCCGCTGGCACACGGCAGCCTGCCGCGGATAACGCTCCACACAGAACGTCACCCACTTCCGCACACTCTTCGCCCGCTGCGACGGCAGCAGGTGACCCGTCAGCGGTGCACGCGAAAAACCCGTCAGCTCCTTCAGCACCGCCAGCAGCCCATCGTGCACGAACCACGGGTGGTACTGCGTATCCGAACGCCCCGTCACCGCCTGCACCCAGATCGACTGCTCCGGCAACGAACGGCTATCGCCCAGGTGCGCCACCACGTAGGGCACGGCCGGGCGGCCAAGGCTGATCAGCATGCGGAACGACTTCGCCTGCGTGCGCGAATCCCTGGTCAGGTCGGCGACGAGTTTGTCCACCAGGGGGCCGAGGTCGAGGGGCGCGGCTTCGGCCGTGGCGGGTGCCATGGGCGGCGTGCCGGGTGGCGGCGTGTACGCCGCTGGCGGGGCCGCCAGGGCGGCCGTGGGAATCAGTAAAGCGAGGAACACACCGTGCTTCGTCATGCCCGATTCTCCTTCAGGGCCCCACCCCGGCTGGAGTATCGCGCCAACCCGCGGGCTGGCGCGTGAAATCTTGTTTAACCGCGGACGAAGGGGTAGGGCGCCAGGAATACGAGCCAGATGGCGAGGACGATGCCCACGTATTTCACCGCACGGAAGAGCTTGGGGTTGGCCTTCTTGAAGCGCCTCGTGCGTTCGCGGCCGCGTTTGTTGAGGGCGAACATGCGGTTGACGAAGCCCACCTGCTCCTTGCCGTCGTCGCTGTTGGGCGAGGCGGTGATGGAGCCCATGAAGGCGCCGACGCGCTTGTTGATGGCGGTCATCAGGCCGAATTTGAGCGGGCGCTCGACGTCGGCGAACAGGATGACGCGGGTCTGGTCGGTGCGGTTTTCGGCCCAGTGCACGTAGGTTTCGTCGAAGACCACGTCCTTGCCATCGCGCCACGCATGCATCTCGCCATCGACGAAGATGCGGCAATCGTCGCTGTTGGGCGTGATGAGGCCCAGGTGGTAGCGGAGGGAGCCCGCGAACGGGTCGCGATGGGGGTTGAGGCGGCTGCCCGGGGGCAGCAGGGCGAACATGGCGGCCTTGACGCTGGGGATGGCGTTCAGCAGCTTCACCGTCTCCGGGCACAGGGCCTCGGCGGAGGCGAGCGGCTCGCCGTACCACTTCAGGTAGAAGCGCTTCCAGCCTTGCTTGAAGAACGAATTGAACGAGGCGTCGTTGTGCTTCTCGGCCGAGCGGATGTAGCCCTCGTCGAAGAGGTGCATGGCCTCTTCGCGGATCGCCTGCCAGTTGTTTTGCAGCAGGTCGAGCTGCGGGAAGCCGCTGCGGTCGAGGATGGGGCGGGCGGGCACGGCCGAAAACGCGTACATCAGCAGGTTGTAAGGCGCGAACAGGGCCGAGTGGTCGACCAGCTGGCGGTCGAAGCGCAGGCGCGAGCGGCCGCGCAGGTGCACCAGCAGGACGCACAGCGTGAACAGCACCAGGATGTACAGGACGATGAAGCGGGGCCCGAGGAGATTCATGGGGTTGCACTCGAAAGGACGGGCGATACATGAGGCCCGGTGGGCCCTGTATCAACGCGCATAGGATACTCCGCCCTCAGTGGCCCAGCACGTGCGCCGCGCCGCCGCCGGGGCGCCAGGCGCCGCGGAAGGCCTTGTCGAGCCACGTGATGGCGGCGCGGACAGCCGCCTGCGGCGCTTTGCCCCGGGCCAGGTGGGCCGTGACAGCAGACGCAAGCGTGCAGCCGCTGCCGTGGCCCTCGAAGGGCAGGCGGGCGTGGCGGAAGGCCAGGGCGCCGCCGGCATCGTAGTAGCGGTCGACGATGTCCCTGCCGCCCGCATGGCCGCCCTTGAGCAATACGCCGCGGGCGCCGAGGGCGAGCAGGTCGGCCCCGGCTTCATCGAACGCCTTGCCGATGCGGCGCCCGAGCAGGGCCTCGGCCTCGGGGAGGTTGGGCGTGAGGATATCGGCGAGGGGGATGAGCCGGCTGGCCAGCGCGTCGAGCGCGTTGTCGTCGAGGAGGCGCGCCCCGCTGGTGGCGACCATGACCGGGTCGACGACGAGCCATGGTGGCTGGCGCGTGGCCAGCTCTTTCGCCACGAGTTTCGTCATGGCCGCGCTGCCCAGCATGCCGGTCTTCACGGCGGCCACGGGGAAGTCGGCGAACACGGCGTCGACCTGGGCGCGCAGGTGCGCCAGCGGCACGGTGTGCACGGCGGTGACGCCGCGCGTGTTCTGCGCGGTGACCGCCGTGATGGCCGTGAGGCATGCGTGCCGAGGGTATGGAAGGTCTTGAGGTCGGCCTGGATGCCCGCACCACCGCCGGAATCCGACCCGGCGATGGTGAGGGTGTTCGGCTTGCCTTGCGTCACAAGGCTTCGGAGGCGAAATCGGCCAGGCGCGACCGTTCACCGCGCTTGAGCGTGATGTGGCCGGAATGGGCCCACATCTTGAAACGGTCCACCGCGTAAGTGAGGCCCGAGGTGGTTTCGGTGAGGTAGGGCGTGTCGATCTGCTCCACGTTGCCGAGGCACACGATCTTCGTGCCCGGGCCCGCACGCGTGATCAGCGTCTTCATCTGCTTCGGCGTGAGGTTCTGCGCCTCGTCGATGATGAGGTAGCGGCTGAGGAACGTGCGGCCACGCATGAAGTTCAGCGAGCGGATCTTCACCCGCGAGGCCAGCAGGTCGTTGGTGGCCTGGCGGCCCCACGAGCCACCCTCCTCGGGGTTGGCGAGCACCTCGAGGTTATCGGTGAGCGCGCCCATCCACGGGGTCATCTTTTCCTCCTCCGTACCGGGCAGGAAGCCGATGTCCTCGCCGACCGACACCGTGGCGCGGGTCATGATGATCTCGCGGTAACGCTGCTGGTCCATCACCTGCGCAAGGCCGGCGGCGAGGGCGAGCAGCGTCTTGCCCGTGCCGGCGGTGCCGAGCAGCGTGACGAAATCCACGTCGGGATCCATCAGCAGGTTCATGGCGAAGTTCTGCTCGCGGTTGCGCGCGGCGATGCCCCACACGCCATGCGCCGCGTGGGTGTGGTCGTCGAGCAGGACGAGCTTTGCGCGCTGTGCATCTTCGGGGCCTTTCAGCTCCAGCACGCGCAGCTCCACGTCGTTCTCGCCGGGCATGTAGAGGCACTCGTTGGGGTACCAGTGCTCGTCCTCGCGTACGTCGAGTTCGTAGAACGTGCGCCCGCGCTCGTTCCAGGAGCGGACCTCGGGGTGGCGGTTCCAGAAGTCCTCCGGCAGGGCGTCGGAACCCGTGAACAGCAGCGCGAAATCGTCGAGCGCGCGGTCGTTCTCGTAGTCCTCGGCGGTGATACCGTAGATGGAGCCCTTGATGCGTAGGTTGATGTCCTTGGTGACAAGGATGACGGGGCGATCGGGGAACTGGTCGCGCAGGTCGATGACGGACGACAGGATCTGGTTGTCGGCCTTGCCGTTGCCGTGGCTCGCGCGCTGCTGGAAGTACAGGCGGCCCACCGCGCCGCGCTTGAGCTTGATGCCCTGGGGGTTTTCCAGCTCGAGGCCTTCTTTCAGGCCGTCGACGCCGCCGCGTTCGATCAGTTCGTTGATGAAGCGGCTTACCTGGCGGGCGTTGCGCGAAACTTCCGACCCGCCTTTCTTCTTGTCGTCCAGTTCCTCCAGCACCGTCATCGGTATGAAGACATCGTGTTCCTCGAAGCGGAACAGCGATGTCGGGTCGTGCAGCAGCACGTTGGTGTCGAGGGCGTAGATGCGCTTGCTTCCGTTCATGCGGAAGTGACCTCATGCGGAGGTTGCGATACCCGGCCACGCGGCAGTGGCCGGGGGAAGGAGCCGCGTGGCGCGGTGTCCGTCACGCGGTTGGAACACTCTCGAGCACGGCCTGGGCATGGCCGGGCACCTTGACCCCGCGCCACTCGGCGAAGAGCTTGCCGTCGGGGTCGATCAGGAAGGTGCTGCGGACCACGCCCATGTGGCGCTTGCCATACAGCACTTTCTCGTGGATGACGTCGAACGCCTGGCACCAGGCCTCGTCGGCATCGGAAACGAGCGGGAAGGGCAGTTCGTGCTTCGCCGCGTAGTTGGCGTGCGAGCGGACCGAGTCGCGCGAGACACCGATGACCTCGGCGCCGAGGGCCTGGAATTGCGCGTACCTGTCGCGGAAATCGCGGGCCTCGCTGGTGCAGCCCGGCGTGTTGTCCTTGGGATAGAAGAAGACGACGACCCACTGGCCGGTGAGGGACGACAACGCCAGCGTGGAACCATCGCCGAGCGTGCCCTTGAGTTTCGGAACCTTCTTGCCCTTGCCGATCATGCGTTGCGTCTTTTTCCTAACGTCAGAATTTCACGGGATCCATGATGGCATCGAGGTTGAGGCCATCGCAAAGCTCGAGGAAATCGTCGCGCAGGGCGGCGATGTGCGTTTCGGACGGGATGCCAATGGTGATCTGCGCCTGGAACATGTCGGCGCCCGTCTGCATGGCCTGGTAGCGCATGGATGACAGCTGCTCGACGCTGATGTCGCGGCGCGAGAAGAACTCGATGATCTTGACGAGGATGCCGGGGCGGTCGGCCGCGATGACCTCGACGAGGTAGGGCAGCAGGTGCGCCGTGGGCTCGCGCGGCGTGGTGCGGTAGTGCACCAGCTGCAGTTCCTCGTCGCGCGCGAGCTTGCCCACGGCCGTCTCGAGCTTGGCCACGGCATCCCACGCGCCGGAGGCGAGCAGCATCACCGAGGTATCGTTGCCGATGGTGGAGACCCGGGCATCGGCCAGGTTGCAGCCGGAATCGGCGATGCGCTTGGCGAGGGCGAGGATGGGCGCGCGGTGCGCCGGCGACAGCGTCGAGATGAGGAGCTGGTTATCGGTGGCGGCGCTGCGTGCTACGGAACGGTTCAAGGCCTTCACTACCCATGGCGCGGCCCGCGGGGCGCGGGGCGTCGCTGTTGGCCCGAGCTTAACGGGCGGCATCCGGCCGTAGCAAGACGCGCCGGCCCCGCGGCGGCCCGGCGGGCCGAATGGACTCCCCGGAAACGCCCCGGTACCATGCGAAGGGCTGGTTCCTCAACGGGTTTCACCTTGGATATTTCCGGAAGCATCACCGCGCTGGCGACGCCGTTCGCCGCCGACGGTTCCCTCGATCTCGACGCGTTCGGCCGCCTGCTCGACCAGCAGCTGGCTGGCGGCACGCAAGCCGTCGTCGTCGCCGGGTCGACGGGCGAGTCGCACTTCCTCGAACACGACGAGTTCGAGCGCCTGCTCGCGTTCGCGGTGAAACACATCGACAAACGCATCCCGGTCATCGCCGGCACCGGCGAAGCCGGCACGGCCAAGACCATCGCCACCACGCGCCTGGCGAAGGCGTTGGGCGCCGATGCGGCCCTGGTGGTGGCGCCGTTCTACGTGCGCCCCACGCAGGAGGGCATGCGCCGCCATTTCCTGGCCGTGGCCGACGAAGGCGGCCTGCCGGTCATCCTCTACAACGTGCCGCCGCGCACCGGCGTCGATATCGCGCCCGAGACCGTGGCGGCCCTGCGCGAGCACCCGGGCATCCTGGGCATCAAGGAGGCCCGTGGCGATATCGAGCGCATCCGCGCCATGGCGGAACTTATCCGCCCCGATTTCGTCTACCTCAGCGGCGACGACGGTTCGGCCCACCAGGCCATGCTGGCCGGCGCCGCGGGCACCATCTCGGTGGTGGCCAACCTCGTGCCGGGGGCTTTCCGTGAATTGTGCGACGCCGCCCGCTCGGGCAGCGCCGAGCGCACGGCCAGCGCCACGGCACGGCTGGCCCCCCTCATCGATGCCCTGAACTGCGCACCGAACCCCATCCCCGTCAAGGCCGGCCTGGCCCTGCTGGGCCTGGGCTCGGCGGCGCCGCGCCTGCCCCTGGTCCCCCTCGAGGCGGGCCCGGCGCTGGCAAAAGTGCGCGAAACGCTCGCCGCTCTGGCACCATTGGCGGCTGCGGCCTGACGCCAACCCCATTCAACGGATCCAAACGGAACTGAAGTTCATGAAGAAAACCTCGTACGCGCTGGTCGTCCCGGCACTGCTCATGTCCGTCCTGGTCGTCTCCGGCTGCGGCGCGTTCCGCTCCACCAAGCAGTGGGAAAAGGCCAAGCAGGAGGCCCCGCTGGAGATCCCGCCGGGCATGGATACCCCGTCGACCAGTGCCGCGCTCGTCATCCCCGATGCCGGCTCCGGCGCCGCCGCGGCCGGTGGCGCGTCCGCCGCCCCGGTCTCCGATGGCTTCATCCTCACCGACGCCCCCGACGCCGCCTACCGCCGCATCGGCGAGACCCTCGCTGCGGGCGATGTCGGCACGGTCACGGCGCACGACGACGACACGCACACCTACCAGATCACCGCCACGGCGGGCGCGCCGGAAGACCACCGCGGCTTCTTCAAGCGCATGTTCGGCGGCAAGAACCCCGATGCCGACCAGGCCGGTTCGGCGGGCCCGGGCGGCAACAAACGCTCGGTGGTGCTTACCGTGAACCCCAGCGGCACCGGCTCGGAAATCCGCGCGCAGGGCGATGCCAACGGTGTGCGCCGCGTCATCGATGCACTGAAGTCGCGCCTTGGCGTGAAGTAAACCGCGTGGGAGCGCGCTTGCGCGCGATGGGTGTTGCGAGATACACCATCGCGCGCAAGCGCGCTCCCACAGGCGAAGCCTCGCAGGTCATGCCGCCCATCCAGGCTGCAAGCCAAAAAAAAGGCCCCGCGAGGGGCCTTTTGCTTTACCTGCTCAACGCTGGAGCAAGTCGATCTTGTTGGGCTTGTTTTCCCAATCCTTGGCATCGGGCATACCATCCTTCCGCTCGGTGATCACTGGCCAGTCTTTCGACAGGTCAGCATTGAGCGCCACGAACTGCTCCTGCCCGGCGGGGACGTCGTCCTCGGGGTAGATGGCGTTGATGGGGCACTCCGGCTCGCAGAGGGTGCAGTCGATGCACTCGTCCGGATTGATCACCAGGAAGTTGGGGCCCTCGTGGAAGGCATCCACGGGGCAGACCTCGACGCAATCCGTGTACTTGCACTTGATGCAGTTGTCGGTGACGACAAAGGTCATGCGAACGGTTCGGCGCCGGAGGGGGAAAGTGGCGCTCCCTACGAGGTTCGAACTCGTGTTCCAGCCTTGAGAGGGCCGTGTCCTAGACCACTAGACGAAGGGAGCGTGTCGTACGAAACATACGAAGCGCGCTAGTATATCCAAATTCCGCCCGCTGGCAACGCTTTTGGGGCCTGCTCGTCGGATTGGGTCTAATTCGTTACATTTGGCCCGTTCATCCCGACACCGGCCGCCGGTGGGGGCAGCCACGTGACCGGGCGCCATGGCGCCCGCCAGGACACCAACGCTTGAATTCCGACACAAGGAATGACGTTCCGCAGGGCATGCGCATCATCCCCCGCGAAGCACATTCCATTTCCCGCAAGAACATCAGCAAAGCCGCCCTGCGCGTGCTTTACCGCCTGCACGACGCCGGGTTCGCCGCGTACCTGGTGGGCGGCGCCGTGCGCGACCTGCTGCTGGGCGGGCACCCCAAGGATTTCGACGTGGCCACCAATGCCACGCCGGAGGAAGTGAAGGGCCTTTTCCGCAATTGCCGGCTTATTGGCCGCCGCTTCCGCCTGGCCCACGTGGTATTCGGCCCCGAGATCATCGAAGTGGCCACGTTCCGTGGCACCGGTGAAGAGGGTGCCGCGGGCGAGGGCGACCGCCACATCGTCGACGGCCGCATTGTCCGGGACAATATCTGGGGAACCATCGAGGAAGACGCGGTGCGCCGCGATTTCCGCGTCAATGCGCTTTATTACGACATCGCCGATTTCAGCGTCCGTGATTATGTCGGCGGCATGCAGGACCTCGACGACCGCACCATGCGCCTTATCGGCGACCCGGAGCAGCGCTACCGCGAGGATCCGGTCCGCATGCTCCGCGCGGCACGCCTCGCGGCCAAGCTCGGCTTCACCATCGATACCTCGGCCTCGGCGCCGTTCAAGAAGCTGGGTCACCTGCTGACCGAAGCCTCGCCGGCCCGCCTGTTCGACGAGTCGCTGAAGCTGTTCCTGGCCGGCCATGGCCTGAAGAGCTTCAAGATGCTCGAAGCCTGTGGCCTGCTCGAGTTCCTCTTCCCGGCCACCGCCCGGGCGCTGGAGCGCGGCGACACCGCGCTGCGCGCGCTGGTGGAGCAGGGCCTCGCCAATACCGATGCCCGCATCGCCGAGGGCAAGTCGGTCACGCCGGCCTTCCTCTACGCCGTGCTGCTATGGGGCGAGGTCCGCGACCAGGCCCACGGCTGGATGGCGCAGGGCCTCGACATGAACGAGGCCTGGCAGCGGGCCGCCGTGCATGTGGTGGGCGAGCAGTGCCAGCGCGTGGCCATCCCGCGCCGCTTCACGTTCACCATGGAGGAGATCTGGGCACTGCAGCCACGCTTCGAACAGATCCACCGCAAGCGCGTGTTCCGCCTCATGTCGCACCCGCGGTTCCGGGCCGCCTTCGATTTCCTGTTGCTGCGCGCCCACGAATCCGAGCGCATGCGCGAGCTGGGCGAGTGGTGGGCGCACGCCCAGCAGTTGCCGCCTGAAATGCTGGCGGCCGCGCTGGGCGGCGGTGGCGTGCCAGCTCACGACGGCAGCACCGTCGCGGCCACGGCACCGGCCCGCAAGCGCCGCCGCCGTCGCAAGCCCACCCGGGGCAAAGGCGATTCGGGCGGTTCGTGAGCGTCACCGCCCTGATCGGCCTGGGGGGCAACCTGGGTGACGTGCGGCCCCGCCTCGAGGCGGCCATCGCCGCCCTGGATGCCATGCCGGGCATCCGCGTGCTGGCGCGCTCGCGGTTCTACCGCACGCCGCCGTGGGGCAATACGGCGCAGCCCGAGTTCATCAATGCGGCCATCGCGGTGGCGACCACCCTGGGCGCCCATGCCTTGCTCGACGCGCTCCTGGCCACGGAGCGCGCCTTTGGCCGTGTACGCGACGGCGAGCGGTGGGGCCCGCGCACCCTGGACCTCGACCTGCTCGCCTACGGCGACGCGACGTTGCACGACGACCGGCTGACCGTGCCGCACCCCCGCATCGCCGAGCGCGCCTTCGTGCTGCTGCCACTGGCGGATATCGCGGCCGAAACGGTTCTGCCGGGCCAGGGCCGGGTGGGCGACCTGCTGGCCGCCGTGGACGCGGCTGAATGCTTGCCGCTTGCGTGACGCGGGTTCCTTGAGCCGGCGCACGATCAGGCGGACAATTCCGGATTCATCCAACGAGGCGACAAGAGCGTGTACGTGGAAACAACGAGCGCGCCGGCGCGCAAGCCGGTGACCGTGCCGGGCCTGGGGGCGATGAAAGCCGAGGGCCGGAAGATCGTGATGCTCACCGCCTACGACGCGAGTTTCGCCGCGCAACTGGAAACGGCCGGGGTGGATGTCGCCCTGGTCGGCGATTCCCTGGGCATGGTGGTGCAGGGCAGGTCGAGCACGCTGCCGGTCACAGTCGACGACATGGTCTACCACACCGCCGCGGTGGCCCGTGGGCTGGCCGCCACGCTGCTCGTGGCCGACCTGCCATTCATGAGCGACCGCGACGTGCCCGCCGCCATGGCCGCGGCCACGCGCCTTGTCGCCGAGGGCGGCGCCGCCATGGTCAAGATCGAAGGCGCCGGCCGCATCTGCGAGGTCATCGCGGCGCTGGCCGAACGCGACATCCCCGTGTGCGGCCACCTGGGCCTCACCCCGCAGTCGGTGAACAAGTTCGGTGGCTACAAGGTGCAGGGCAAGACCGACGCGGCCGCCGAAAAGCTGTTCGCGGATGCGCAGGCGGTCGAGGCCGCCGGTGCCGATCTCCTCGTCCTCGAGTGCGTGCCCTCGGCCCTGGCCGCGCGCATCACGCAGGCGCTTACCATCCCCGTCATCGGCATCGGCGCGGGCGTGGGTTGCGACGGCCAGGTGCTGGTGGTGTACGACATGCTCGGGCTCACCCCGGGCAAGCGGCCGAAGTTTTCCAAGGATTTCCTCGCCGGGCAGGGTTCCATTCCCTCGGCTATCCGCGCGTACGCGGACGACGTACGGGCCGGGGCGTTCCCGGGCCCGGAACACAGCTTCAGCTAAAGGGCCCGCCATGCAGACCGTGACCGATGCCGCCGCGCTCCGCGCCACCATCCGTGGCTGGCGCACCGCCGGCCAGGTGGTGGGCTTCGTGCCCACCATGGGTAACCTCCACGAGGGCCACCATTCGCTGTTGAAGCTGGCCCGCGCCCGCGCCGACCGCGTGGTGGCCTCGGTGTTCGTCAACCCCACCCAATTCGGCCCGGGCGAGGATTTCGAGCGGTACCCGCGCACCCTGGCCCAGGACCAGGTGGGCCTGGCCGAAGCCGGCTGCGACGTGCTGTTCGCGCCGGAGGTGGCCACCATGTACCCCTTCGGCCCCGCCGCCAGCGTCAGTGTCCACGTGCCCGTGGTGACCGATACGCTGGAAGGCGCCCACCGCGCCGGCCACTTCGACGGCGTGGCCACGGTGGTGTCCAAGCTCTTCCACCTCGTGCAGCCGGATTTCGCCGTTTTCGGCCAAAAGGATTTCCAGCAGCTGAAGGTCATCGAGCGGATGGTCCGCGACCTCTCCCTGCCGGTGAAGATCATGTCCGGCCCCACGCTGCGCGACGACGATGGGCTGGCCAAGAGTTCGCGCAACCAGTACCTGTCGCCGGCCGAGCGCCAGCGGGCTCCGCAGATCTACGCCACGCTTACGCAAATGCGTGATCTTTTTCGCCAGGGGCATAACTGGCAGGCGCTGGAAACGGCCGCCAGGGCCCGCCTGGAGCGCGCCGGTTTCACGCCGGATTACGTCGCCATCCGCCGGGCCGACGACCTGGCCGAGCCGGCCACGGACGAGCGCGAGGGCCTCGTGGCGCTGGTCGCCGCCCGGCTGGGCGCCACGCGCCTCATCGATAACCTGCCTTTCGACTAAACGTCTTCACAAACGGGCACTTGCGTTTCCGGCCCGGCTCCCCCATAAAGCGCCTCGAACCGAGGAAGCCCCTTCGCGACGGCCAGGGCCACCCTCCGTTAGAATGGGCGTTTTTGTAACCGCCACACCTGTAGAGACCGCCATGCACCTCAACATGCTCAAGTGCAAGATCCACCGTGCCACGGTGACTCACGCCGAGCTGAACTACGAAGGTTCCATCGCCATCGACGGCAACCTCCTCGATGCCGCGGGTATCCGCGAGTACGAGCAGATCCATGCCTGGAACATCAACAACGGCGAACGCTTCGTCACGTACGCGCTGCGTGCGGAAGAGGGCTCGGGCATCATCTCCGTGAACGGTAGCGCCGCGCGGCGCGTGTCCACCGGCGACCTGGTCATCATCGCGGCCTTCGTTGGCCTCTCCGAGGCCGAAATGGCGAAGTACCAGCCCGACCTGGTCTACGTCGACGCCAGCAACCGCATCACCCACACGAACCATTCGATCCCGAAGCAGGCGGCCTGAGGCCCCCTGCTTCACCCTGTGGGAGCGCGCTTGCGCGCGATACCCTCCCCACAAGCCCCAACCGCAGGCCGATGAAGCACGGCGCTTCATCGCCCTGTTGGCTTTTCGCGCGCAAGCGCGCTCCCACGACCGCCGCTCCGTGGGTTTGTGCGATGCGACCAAAGGCCAGCCCCCGCGCTGTCAGTTAATACAATCCGACCACATTGCACTGCGGTACTATCGGGGCTTCCCTCCGTCGCAGCCAAGTGGAAGCCATGGATTCAACGTACGTCCCCCTGCCTTCGTTCGAAGAGCACGCCAGCCGCCTTGCCGGCACCCATCTACGCAGCCTGGTCAACGACGCATCGCGCAATGAGCGCTTCCGCCGCCGTGTAGGTCCCATCCTGCTCGACATCACGCGCCAGAAGCTCGACGTCGCGGCGCTCGATGCCGTGGGCGCGTTCATCGAAAGCACCGGCTGGGAAGCCGCGCGCGATGCGATGTTCGAGGGCAAGCACATCAACACGTCCGAGGACCGTGCGGTGCTGCACACCGCCCTGCGTGGTGGCGCGTCGCGCCACCCCGCGGCGCCGGCCGACGTGCGCAGGGAAGTGGCCGATGCACTCGACAAGATGGAGAAGCTGGTCAGCGCGGTGCATCGTGGCGAGGGCGAATCCGTTGGCCTCATCGGCCGCGTCACCGACGTGGTGAACATCGGCATCGGCGGTTCCGACCTCGGCCCGCGCCTTGCCGTCCACGCGCTGGAGCAGTTCCACGTCAAGGGCATCAACAGCCACTTCCTCACCAACGTCGATGGCCAGGCGGCGTACGACCTGATGCGCAAGCTCGACCCGGCGCACACGCTGGTCATCCTGGTATCCAAGAGCTTCAACACGCAGGAAACGCTGCTCAACGGCGGTGTGTTCCGCGACTGGATCCTGAAGGCCAACGGCGGCGACCAGACGAAGACCTCGAAGCACTTCATCGCGGTCAGCTCGAATGTCGAGGCCGTGAACAAGTGGGGTGCCTCGCAGGTGCTGCCCATGTGGGACTGGGTCGGCGGGCGGTTTTCGCTGTGGTCGGCGGTGGGTGCGTCCATCGCTTTCGCGATCGGCATGCAGGGTTTCCGCGAACTGCTCGCCGGCGCCGCCGAGGCCGACGATCATTTCCGCACCGTGAAGTGGCAGGACAACGTGCCGGTGCTGACGGCCATCGCCGAGCTGTGGAACCGCAACATCCTGGGCCGCAGCAGCCGTGCCGTGGTGCCCTACGTCGATTCGCTGGCCGACCTGCCGTCGTACCTGCAGCAGCTGGAGATGGAATCGCTCGGCAAGCACGTGCACCCGACCACGGGCAAGGAAGTGGCGGGCTCCACCGTGCCGGTGGTGTGGGGCAGCATCGGCACCAACGCCCAGCACGCGTATTTCCAGGCGCTGCACCAGGGTACCGACACCGTGCCGCTCGAGTTCATCGGCCTGGTGAAGCCGGCGCACCCGCTGCGCGAGAACCAGGACGTGCTCACCTCGAACCTGCTGGCGCAGGCCGCGGCCCTGTCGCTGGGCAAGACCTTCGACGAGGCGCTGGCCGAAGCGAAGACGGGCACGGAAGAGCAACGCCGCGCGCTCGCCGCGCAGCGCACGTTCAAGGGCGACCGCCCAAGCACCGTGTTCATGCTCGATTCGCTTACGCCGCACTCGCTCGGCGCGCTCATCGCGCTGTACGAGCACAAGGTGTTCATGCTCGGCCACCTGTGGGGCATCAACGCGTTCGACCAGTGGGGCGTGGAACTGGGCAAGACGATTGCCAAGCAGATCTACCCCTCGCTGGCCAACGACAAGGATGCCGGTGACATCGGCCAGTTCGACGCGGCCACGCGCGGCCTGATCGAAGCGATCCGCGACCGCCGCTAGGCAGCCGTAAAAATGTAGGAGCCCACCCTGTGGGCGACAGCTCCTCGCGAAGAGCTGTCGCCCACAGGGTGGGCTCCTACTTTTTTTATCAGACCTCGAGGGTGGCCAGGTCGCCCTTTTCCTCGAGCCACTGTTTGCGGTCGCTGGCGCGCTTCTTCGCCAGCAGCATGTCCATGAGCTTCTGCGTGCCGTCTTCGGTATCGACCGTGAGCTGCACCAGTCGGCGCGTATCGGGGTGGATGGTGGATTCGCGCAGCTGCGCGGGGTTCATCTCGCCCAGGCCCTTGAACCGGGTGACCGAGACGGCGCCCTTCATTTTCTCGCGCTCCACCTTCTCGAGCATGAGGCGCTTTTCTTCCTCGTCGAGGCAATAGAAGACCTGCTTGCCCACGTCGACGCGGAACAGCGGCGGCATGGCGACGAAGACATGCCCCTGCTGCACCAGCGCGGGGAAGTGGCGCAGGAACAACGCCGACAGCAGCGTGGCGATGTGCAGCCCGTCGGAGTCGGCATCGGCCAGGATCACCACCTTGCCGTAGCGCAGGCCGGAGAGATCGTCCTTGCCCGGGTCGCAGCCGATGGCCACGGCGAGGTCGTGCACTTCCTGCGACGCGAGCACGGCGGTGGATTCCACTTCCCACGTGTTGAGGATCTTGCCGCGCAGCGGCAGGATGGCCTGGAAATCCTTGTCGCGCGCCTGCTTGGCCGAGCCGCCCGCCGAATCGCCCTCGACGAGGAAGAGTTCGGTGCGGGTGAGGTCGGTGGCCGCGCAGTCGGCGAGCTTGCCGGGCAGGGCGGGGCCCTGGGTGATCTTCTTGCGCACCACCTGCTTGGCCGCCTTGAGGCGCGCGCTGGCGCGCTCGATGGCGAGCTGGGCGATCTTCTCGCCAAGGTCGACGTGCTGGTTCAGCCACAAGCTGAAGGCATCGTGCACCACGCCTTCCACCACGCCGGCCGCGTTGCGCGACGACAGGCGCTCCTTGGTCTGCCCGGCGAACTGGGCATCCTGCAGCTTGATGCTGAGCACGAAGGCGAGGCGCTCCCACACGTCCTCCGGCGCGAGCTTGACGCCGCGCGGCAGCAGGTTGCGCAGGTCGCAGAACTCACGGATGGCGTTGGTGAGGCCCGAACGCAGGCCATTCACGTGCGTGCCGCCCTGCGCGGTGGGGATGAGGTTCACGTAGCTTTCCTGCACCAGCTCGCCCTCGGGCAGCCAGCACAACGCGACGTCGACCGTATCGGTCTCGCGGGCGAAATGCTTGACGAAGAGATCGGCCGGCAAGGCCTCGGCGCCCTGCAGCTCGGCGCGCAGGTAATCCTGCAGGCCATCCTCGAAGTACCACTCGGTGGTTTCGCCAGCGGCTTCGTCGTGCAGGCGCACCGTGAGGCCCGCGCACAGCACGGCCTTGGCGCGCAGCAGGTGCTTGAGCTTGGAAACGAGGATGCGCGGGGAATCGAAGTATTTCGGGTCGGGCCAGAAACGCAGCGTGGTGCCGGTCTTCTTCTTCGGCACGCTGCCGATGACCTCGAGCTCGCTGGCGCGGTCGCCGTCGGCGAAGCTCATGCGGAACTCCTGCCCCTCGCGGCGGATGGTGACATCCACGCGGGTGGAGAGCGCATTCACCACCGAGACGCCCACGCCGTGCAGGCCGCCGGAGAAGGCGTAGTTCTTGTTCGAGAACTTGCCGCCGGCATGCAGGCGCGTGAGGATGAGCTCGACGCCCGGCACCTTTTCCTCGGGGTGGATGTCGACCGGCATGCCGCGGCCATCGTCCGTCACCTCCACCGAGCCGTCGTTGAAGACGGTGACATCGATGGCCTTGGCGTGGCCGGCGAGGGCTTCATCCACCGAGTTGTCGATGACCTCCTGCGCCAGGTGGTTCGGGCGCGAGGTGTCGGTGTACATGCCGGGCCGGCGCTTGACCGGGTCAAGGCCGCTGAGGACTTCGATGTCTGAGGCGTTGTAACGAGTATTCATCAGGCGGTGGGTCGTTTCGATAGCCGGGCAGGATGGGTGAGCGGGTCGGGGCGGTCAAGTCTCGCAGGTCGCTGTATCAACGAACGAGACAGGCTCTTGTAGGAGCGCGCTTGCGCGCGATCGCGCGCAAGCGCGCTCCTACATTAGGGGAGGGGTGCGCAGTGCCATTCGAGCCACGCGCGGTCGTCGCCGTCGAGCAAGGGCGACAGCGCGGCCCGCACGGTGGCGTGGTAGTCGTCGAGCCAGGCACGCTCCGACGGCTCTAGCAGGCGCGGCTCAAGGCCGCGGCGGTCGAAGGGGCACAGGGTGAGCGTCTCGAAGGCGTAGAACTCGCCGAACTCGGTCTGGTCGGCCTGGGTCACCACCGCGAGGTTCTCGTGGCGGATGCCATACCGGCCAGGCTTGTACAGGCCCGGCTCGATGGAGGTGATCATGCCCGGCTCGAGCGCTACCAGGGCACCGCCGGCCACGGGCGGGCGGATACCGTGCGGGCCTTCGTGCACATTAAGGAAATAGCCCACGCCATGGCCGGTGCCGTGGCCGAAGTCCATGCCGGCGGCCCAAAGCGGGGCGCGGGCCAGGGCATCGAGCTGCGGGCCGCTGGCGCCCTTGGGGAAACGGGCGCGGCTGAGGGCGATCATGCCCTTCAGCACAAGGGTGGAATCACGGCGCTGCTCGTCGGTGACCGGCCCCAGGGCCAGTACGCGGGTAATGTCGGTGGTGCCGCCGAGGTACTGGCCGCCCGAGTCGATGAGCAGCAGGCCCTTGGCTGCCAGCGGGCTGAAACCGGCCTCGGTAGCGCGGTAATGCGGCAGGGCGCCGTTGGCCTGGTAACCGGCGATGGTGGAGAAGCTTTCGCCCACGAACCCGTCCTGGGCAGCGCGGGCCTCGCGCACGATGGTGTCCACGTCCAGCTCGGTGAGCGGCTCGCCGGCGGTGACGCCCGCTTCGATGCGGCGGAACGCCCGGGCCAGCGCGGCGCCGTCGCGGCGCATGGCGTGGCGGATGTGTTCCAGCTCCTCGGCCGTCTTCCGCGCCTTGGCCGCGGTGGACGGTGCCGGGCCGCGCAGCTGCTTCACGCCGGCGGGCAGGCCCTCGAGGACGGCGACCACGACTTTGCCCGGGTCGAACAGCAGGGCGGCCCCATCGGGCAGCGCGGCGAGGGCCGACGCGGCGGTGTTGTAGTCGGCGGTGGCGACGCCGTCGGCGGCCAGGGCGGTCTTGACCGGGCCCGGCAGCTTGGCCCCGTCGATGAACAGCGTGGCGCGGCCGTCTTCCACCAGCAGGTGGGCCAGGAACACGGGGTTGTAGTCGACGTCGGCGCCGCGCAGGTTGGTGAGCCAGGCGATGTCGTCGAGGCTGGAGATGAAGTGATGGGTAGCCCCGGCACGGCGCATGGCGGTGCGCACGTGCTGGAGCTTGTCGGCGCGGCTGACCGGGGCGTACGGCCCTTCATGGGCGAAGACGGGGGCGGCGGGGCGCACGGGCCGGTCGGCCCAGGCGGCGCCCGGCAGGTCGATATCGGTGCGCAGCGTGGCGCCGCCGGCCTGCAGGCGCTGGGCGAGGCCCTCGGCACCGGCCACGGAGACGCTGTCGCCGGCGACGGCCACCGTATCGCCCTCGCGCAGCTCCGCGGCCAGCCAGGCCACGTGCTCGGGCGTGTGCGCCACGTTCAGCTTCATCAGCGGCAGCCCGCTGCCGGCCAGCTCGGCCTCGGCCTGGGCGAAATAGCGGGAATCGGTCCACAGGCCGCCGCCCCTGGCGGTGACGACCAGGGTGCCCGCCGAACCGGTGAACCCCGAGAACCACTCCCGGGCCTGCCAGCGGGGCGGCAGGTATTCGGAAAGGTGCGGGTCGGCCGTGGGGACGACGACGGCGGCGACGCCTTCGCGGGCCATGGCGGCGCGGAGGGCTTCGAGGCGGGCGGGGATGGGTGTGCTCATGTGCCCCATGTTAAGCGTTAAGGCAACCCCTCGCGAGCGGCCCGGCACTCGGGTAAAATACCGATTTCCAGCACTGGCTGCTCGCATGACTCCCCTGATTTTCGTCACCGGCGGTGTGGTGTCTTCCCTTGGGAAAGGCATCGCAGCGGCGTCGCTTGCGTCCATCCTCGAGGCGCGTGGTCTGTCCGTGACCATGATGAAGCTCGACCCCTACATCAACGTCGACCCGGGCACCATGAGCCCGTTCCAGCACGGCGAGGTGTATGTCACCGACGACGGCGCGGAGACCGACCTCGACCTGGGCCATTACGAGCGCTTCGTCCGCACGCGCCTCACCGGCAAGAACTCCATCACCGCCGGCAAGATCTACGAATCGGTCATCCGCAAGGAGCGCCGCGGCGATTACCTCGGCGCCACCGTGCAGGTCATCCCGCACATCACCGACGAGATCAAGCACTCCATCCATGAGGCCACCCGTGGCTTCGACGTTGCCCTGGTGGAAATCGGCGGCACCGTCGGCGATATCGAGTCGCTGCCCTTCCTCGAGGCCATCCGCCAGCTGCGCATCGAGCATGGCCCGGAGAAGTGCATGTTCGTGCACCTCACCCTGGTGCCTTTCATCAAGGCCGCGGGCGAGATCAAGACCAAGCCCACCCAGCACTCGGTGAAGGAACTGCGCAGCATCGGTATCCAGCCCGACGTGCTGCTGTGCCGCTGCGAAGAGCCGCTGCCCGATGGCGAGCGCCACAAGATCGCGCTGTTCACCAACGTGCCGAAGAACGCCGTCATCAGCACCATCGATGTCGACGTCATCTACAAGCTGCCCATGTGGCTGCACGAGCAGGGCCTCGACGACCTCGTCATCAAGCGCCTCGGCCTCGACGCCGGCCCGGCCGACCTCTCCAGCTGGCTGCGCACGGTCGAGGCCGTCGAGCACCCGCGCGATGAAGTCACCGTGGCCATCGTCGGCAAGTACGTCGAGCACAAGGACGCCTACAAGTCGCTTGGCGAAGCCTTGCGCCACGGCGGCATCAAGCAGTCCACCCGCGTCACGCTCGACTGGATCGATTCCGAGGACGTCGAGGCCCGCGGCGCGAAGGCCGTGCTCGGCCACGCCGACGCCATCCTGGTGCCGGGCGGCTTTGGCAAGCGCGGCTTCGAGGGCAAGATCCAGGCGGCGCAGTTCGCCCGCGAAAGCGGCATCCCGTACTTCGGCATCTGCTACGGCATGCACGCCGCCGTGGTCGAGTTCGCGCGCAACACCGCCGGCCTGAAGCAGGCCGATTCGAGCGAAAACGACCGCAACACGCCCGACCCGGTCATCGGCCTCATCACCGAGTGGACCACCGCTTCGGGTGAAGTCGAACAGCGCAGCGAGCGGTCCGACCTGGGCGGCACCATGCGCCTGGGTGCGCAGGAGTGCCGCCTGAAGGCCGGCACGCTGGCCCGCGACCTCTACGGCGAGGACGTGGTGCGCGAGCGCCACCGCCACCGCTACGAGTTCAACAACCGCTACCGCCAGTCGTTCGAGGATCTCGGCCTCGTCATCTCCGGCAAATCCATGGATGATCTGCTGGTGGAAGTGGTGGAGCTGCCGCGCAGCGTGCATCCGTGGTACCTCGGCTGCCAGGCGCATCCGGAGTTCACCTCCACGCCGCGCGAGGGCCACCCGCTCTTCATCGGCTTCGTCACCGCCGCGCGCGAGTACAAGGCCGTGCGCGATGGCGAGAAGCTGGCCACGCGCTCCGCAGAGTCGGCGGCGTAGCGCGCATGGCCGAACGCACCGAGGCTACGGCGGCAGGCATCCCTGCCCAGCGTGCGGCGTCCCTGCCGCAGTCGGGCCTCGGCATCGCGTCGTTTGTCGTCGCGCTGGTCTCAGGCGTCGCCATCCTCGGGGCCATCGTGCTTTCGGCCCTGCTGGTCGCGGGTGGCGGCGATAACGCCGACCACCTGCCGCTGTTCGGCCTCATCGGCCTCGTCCTTATTTTTTTCCTGCTCATGGCGCTGGTCGGCACCGTGCTGGCGCTGGTGGCCTTGCGCCGCCAGGATCGCCGCCGCACGTTCGCCGCCATCGGCCTGGGGCTCAACGTTTTCATCCTGCTTGGTACCGGCGCCATGATGCTGATCGGTACCGTGCTTCGTCATTCCAACTCGTAACGGGAAGCGCATGACCACGTCCATCACCAAAATCCACGCCCGCGAAATCCTCGACTCCCGCGGCAACCCCACCCTCGAAGCCGAGGTCACCCTCGCCGACGGCTCGTTCGGCCGCGCGGCCGTGCCCAGCGGCGCCTCCACCGGCACGCGCGAAGCCGTGGAACTGCGCGACGGCGACAAGGGCCGCTATGGCGGCAAGGGCGTCACCAAGGCGGTGGGCAACGTCAACACCACCATCGCCAAGGCGCTCGCCGGCTTCGACGCCGCCGACCAGAAGGGCCTGGACGACAAGCTCATCGCCCTTGATGGCACCGACAACAAGGGCAACCTTGGCGCCAACGCGCTGCTGGGCGTTTCCATGGCGGCCGCGCATGCCGTGGCCGCGTCGAAGAAGCAGCCGCTGTGGCAGTACCTCATTGTCGATGGCGGTGGTTCGCTACCCGTGCCGATGATGAACATCATCAACGGCGGCGCGCACGCCGATAACAACGTCGACGTGCAGGAATTCATGGTGCTGCCGGTCGGCGCGCCTTCGTTCGCCGAGGCACTGCGCCACGGCGCCGAGATCTTCCACGCGCTGAAGTCGGTGCTGAAGGGCCGTGGCCTCAACACCTCGGTGGGCGATGAAGGCGGCTTCGCGCCGAACCTGAAGTCGAACGTCGAAGCGCTCGACACGATCCTCGAAGCCGTCAACAAGGCGGGTTTCAAGGTCGGCAGCGACATCCTGCTCGGCCTCGACGTGGCCAGCTCGGAGTTCTTCAAGAACGGCAAGTACGACCTCGAAGGCGAGGGCAAGGTGTTCACGCCGGAACAGTGGGTCGACACGCTGGCCTCGTGGGCGAAGCAGTACCCCATCGTCACCATCGAGGACGGCATGGCCGAAGGCGACTGGGACGGCTGGGCGCACCTCACCAAGGTGGTCGACGGCGGCATCCAGTTGGTGGGCGACGACCTGTTCGTCACCAACCCGAAAATCTTCCAGGAAGGCATCGACAAGAAGATCGCCAACGCCATCCTCATCAAGGTGAACCAGATCGGCACGCTGTCCGAGACGCTCGAAGCCATCGCCATGGCCGACCGCGCGAAGTACGCCGCCATCGTGTCGCACCGCTCGGGTGAGACCGAAGACACCACCATCTCGGATATCGCCGTGGCCACCACGGCCACGCAGATCAAGACCGGCTCGCTGTGCCGCACCGATCGCGTCGCCAAGTACAACCAGCTGCTGCGCATCGAGGAAGCCCTCGGCGCGAAGGCGACGTACGCCGGCCGCAACGCGTTCCCCAACCTCAGCAAGCTCCCGGGCTAAAGAGGCACCGTGAGCAACGCGGCACTCCTGCGCTGGGTCGGGCTCGTCCTGGTCGTCATCCTCATCGCGCTGCAGCTGAAGCTGTGGGTCGGCGGTGGGGGCATGGCCGAGGTCGATTCGCTGCGCGTCTCGGTCAAGAAACAGACCGACGAGAACGCGGGCCTGCAGAAGCGCAACGAGGCGCTGGCGGCGGACGTGGAAGACCTCAAGCATGGCGAGCAGGCCACCGAAGCGCGCGCGCGCCAGGAGCTGGGCCTGATCAAGCCGGGCGAGACCTTCTACCAGGTGGTGGAGCCGGGGGCCGCGACCAGCGCGCCGCCGCCTCCGCCGCCCGTGACCGCCGGCGGCCAGTAATGGACGCGTTGTGGTGCGTGATACCGGCCGCCGGCAAGGGCGTCCGGGCCGGCGGCGACCGGCCGAAGCAATACCAGCACGTGGCCGGCCGGCCACTGCTGGACCACACACTCGAACGCCTGGCCATGCACCCGCTGGTGGCTGGGCTCATGGTGGTCATCGCGGCGGACGATACGCACTTCGCCGCCGTGGACCACGTCAACGGCAAGCCGCTGCTCACCACCGTGGGCGGCAGCGAGCGCAGCCATTCCGTGCTGGCCGGCATCGAGGCCTTGCCGGCCTCCGTCGCGGCCGCTGCGTTCGTGCTGGTGCATGACGCGGCACGCCCCTGCGTGCGCGCCGATGACATCACGCGGCTGGTGACGCTGGCGGGGCAGGGCGAGGGCGGTATTTTGGGCGCGCCGCTGCGCGATACGTTGAAGCGCGCCGACGCCGATGGGCACAGCGCCGGCACCGAGCCGCGCGACGGCCGGTGGCGGGCGTTCACCCCACAGATGTTCCGGCGCGAAGCGCTGGCGCGTGCACTCCGCCTTGCCGCCGGGGCCGGTATCGTCGTCAGCGACGAGGCCATGGCTATCGAGCGGGCAGGCGGCAAGCCGCTGCTGGTCGAGGGCGCGGAAGACAATATCAAGGTCACCACGCCCGCGGATTTCGCGCTGGCGGAGTTCCTGCTCGGGAGGACAAGATGATTCGCATCGGACAGGGATTCGACGTACATGCCTTTGGTGAAGGCGACCACGTCATGCTTGGCGGCGTGCGCGTGGCGCATACGCAGGGCGTGCTGGCGCATTCCGACGGCGACGTGGTGCTGCACGCGTTGTGCGACGCCTTGCTGGGCTCGCTGGCGCTGGGTGATATCGGCAAGCATTTCCCGCCGTCGGATGAGCAGTGGCGCGGCGCTGATAGCCGCGCCTTCGTGCGTGCCGTGCGTGGCCTGATGCTCGAGCGCGGCTACGTGCTCGGCAATGCCGATGTCACCGTCATCTGCGAGGCGCCCAAGGTGCTGCCGCACGCCGACGCCATGCGCGCGAACATCGCCGCCGACCTGGGCGTCGACATAGACCGGGTCAGCATCAAGGCCACCACGACGGAAACCCTGGGCTTCACCGGCCGCCGCGAGGGCATCGCCGCGCTGGCCAGCGTGCTGGTGCAGCCCGCGTGAGCGAAGCCAGCACCCGCACCCCGGCGCCGCGCGTGCAGGATCGCCTCGAGGCGATCAACGACCTGCTGCGCCGGCGCGAGGCGCTGGTCGACGGTGAGTCGCCGCCCGGTGGCGACGCCGTCACGCTCGAGCGCATCGACGCCGACCTGCAGGCAAGGCTCGATGGCCTGCACCCGGCCGACCTGGCCGACGTGCTCGAATCGCTGCCCCTCGAGGAGCGCCTCGCGGTGTGGCAGCGCGTCCGCAGCGACCGCGATGGCGAGATCCTGCTGGAAGTCTCCGATTCGGTCCGCGAATCGCTTATCGCGGACATGGACGACAGCGAGATCCTGGCGGCCGTCGAGCCGCTGGATGCCGACGAGCTGGCCGACCTGGTCGACGACCTGCCCACCGAGGTGCTGCCGGAACTGATGGCCAGCCTCGACGCGCAGGAGCGCGAGCGCGTGCAGGCGGCCATGTCGTACGAGGACGACCAGGTCGGCGCGTTGATGGATTTCGACATGGTCACCATCCGCGAGGACATCAGCCTCGAGGTGGTGCTGCGCTACCTGCGCCGCTTCGAGGAGCTGCCCGCGCAGACCGACAAGCTGTTCGTCGTGAACGCCGAGCATGTGCTTACCGGCGTGCTGCCGCTGCACTGGCTGCTGGTGAACCCGCCGGAAAAGATGGTGCACGAGATCATGGCCCCGGACGTCAACACGTTCCGGCCCGAGGACGATGCGTACGACGTGGCGCAGGCCTTCGAGCGCTACGACCTCGTTACCGCGCCGGTCGTCGACGCGCACATGCGCCTCATCGGCCGCATCGCCGTCGATGCCATGATCGATTTCATCCGCGAGGAGGGCGAGGCCGAGGCGTTGTCGCGCGGCGGCCTGCGCGAAGAGGAAGACATCTTCGCCTCGGTGTGGAAATCGGTGCAGAACCGCTGGGCGTGGCTGGCCACCAACCTTGTCACCGCGTTCATCGCCTCGCGCGTCATCGGCCTCTTCGAGCATTCCATCGAGAAGCTGGTGGCGCTCGCTGCGCTCATGCCCATCGTTGCTGGCATTGGCGGTAACTCGGGCAACCAGACCATCACCATGATCGTCCGCGCCATGGCGCTGGAGCAGGTGAACGTGGCGCAGGCGGGCCGCCTGTGGCGCAAGGAGCTGGGCGTGGCGCTGATCAATGGCCTGCTATGGGGCACGGTCATCGGCGTGGTGGCGTGGCTGCTCTACGGCAGCGTATCGCTGGGCATCGTCATGACGGCCGCCATGACCCTCAACCTGCTGCTTGCCGCGTTCATGGGCGTGGGCATCCCGATGCTGATGGTGAAGCTCGGCCGCGACCCGGCGCTCGGTTCCAGCGTGCTCATCACCGCCATGACCGATAGCGGCGGCTTCTTCATCTTCCTGGGCCTGGCCACCCTGTTCCTGCTGTAAGGCACCACCACCTATGAGCGACAACGACCTTCCGTTTGCGTTTGGCGCGCCCCCGCTGCGCGCCCGCCTGCGCAGCCAGGCAGAGGATTTCTTCGTCGAAGAGATCCTGGGCTATGAGGCCGACGGTGCCGGCGAGCACGCGTTCCTGCAAGTGGAAAAGCGCGGCGCCAACACCGACTGGGTGGCGCGCGAGGTCGCGAAATTCGCTGGTATCGCGCCGATGAACGTGGGCTACGCAGGCATGAAGGATCGCCACGCCGTCACCCGCCAGGTCTTCACCGTGCAGTTGCCGGGCAAGGCCGACCCGGATTGGGCGGCGTTCCCGCACCCGGAGGTAACGCTCACGGCCCTGGGCCGGCATTCGCGCAAGATCAAGCGTGGCGCGCTGCGTGGCAACCGCTTCGTCCTGGTGCTGCGCGAGGTCGACGGTGACCGCGCCGCGGCCGAGGCCCGGCTGGCGGCGATCGCCGCGCGCGGCGTGCCCAACTACTTCGGCGAGCAGCGGTTCGGCCTGGGCGGCAACAACGTCGAGCAGGCGCGGGCGATGTTCAAGGGCCGGCGTGTCGATCGCGACAAGCGCTCCATCCTTCTTTCCGCCGCGCGCTCGCATATCTTCAACGGCGTGCTGGCCGAGCGCGTGGCTGCCGGCACGTGGGACGCGGGCATGGATGGCGAGATCTGGGGCCTCGACGGCTCCCGCTCGTGGTTCGGGCCCGAAGCCTTCAACGACACGCTGGCCGAGCGCCTCGCTCGCTTCGATATCCACCCCACGGGGCCGCTGTGGGGTAGTGGCGCTACGCCTGCGGGCGGGGACGTGGCGGAACTGGAGACCGCCGTGGCCGCGCGCGACGAAGACCTTGCCACTGGCCTGGCCGGCGCACGCATGGACCACGAGCGCCGCGCGCTGCGCCTCAAGCCCGCCGACTTCGCCTGGCGCTGGCTTGACGATGGTGCGCTGGAAGTGAGCTTCGCGCTGCCCGCGGGCGCCTACGCAACCACGGTGATCCGCGAACTCGCGGCCACGGCGTAACGCGGCTCGCATTTTGTAGGAGCCGGCTCGCCGGCGACATCTTTCGCGATAACGCCGCAGGGTCTGCTGCGTTTGGGCGAGAGATGTCGCGCGCAAGCGCGCTCCTGCAGAAGAGGCCAGGCCTAAGCCTTGAGCAGGACCACCACCGCCCCGGTGCCACCCTGCATCGGCCGCGCGGAGGCAAATGCCACCACGTCGTCACGACGCCGCAGCAACTTATCGGTGAGGCCCTTCAGCACGGGCCCGGCCGCTTTCGAGCGCAAGCCCTTGCCGTGGATGATGCGGACGCAACGGATGCCATCGCGGTGGCACTCGGCCAGGAACTCGCCGATGGTGAGCTGCGCGGCCGCGGCGTTCATCTGGTGGAGGTCCACGTCCGCCTGGATGCTGAACTGCCCGCGCTTGAGCTGCTTCAGCAGCTTGGGCGGGTAGCCGTCGCGCAGGTAGGAAAGCTCCTCGCCCACTTCGAGATCCGCCGGGTCGTAGTCGAAGAGCATGGAATCGGCGGCCACGGCGGCTTCGTCGGCATCGCGCATGGCGGGCACGGGGGCAGGGCGGGGCCGTTCAGGTACCACCTCGGCGGCCACCATGGGCCGTACGTCGCCGATCGCCTCGCGGAACAGGCGGCTATCGTCGTCGTGCACCGAGGGGCTGCGTCGTTTCATGACATCCATCCTAGCCGGTTCCGGTGAATCCCGCGCCTTGGTCCGGTAGACTTGGGCGTCGCGCGGCCCACCGTCTACATAGGGCCGCCAGCCCCGTTTTTCGATCTGGATCAGCATGCAAGTTCTGGTTAGCAACGACGACGGCGTGGAGGCCCCGGGCATCCGGGTGCTTGCCGAGCGTCTTGCCGGGTTTGGCACCGTCACCGTGGTCGCGCCTGATCGCGACCGTTCCGGCGCCAGCAACTCACTCACCCTCGATGCGCCCATCCGGGTGCAGCGCATGGACGATGGCCGCTACCGCGTCGCTGGCACGCCCACCGATTGCGTGCACCTCGCGCTCTCCGGGCTGCTCCACCACGATATCGACATCGTCGTCTCGGGCATCAACAACTGCGCCAACCTGGGCGATGACGTCATCTATTCCGGCACCGTCTCCGCCGCCATGGAGGGCCGCTTCCTTGGCCTGCCCGCCATCGCGGTCTCGCTGGTGACGAAGGAGGGCTCCGCCCGGCATTTCGAGTCCGCGGCCGCCGCCGTGCTCATGCTGGTGCGACGCCTTGTCGTCGATCCACTCCCGGCCGATACCATCCTCAACGTCAACGTGCCCGATCTGCCCTGGCACGAGATCCGCGGCTTCGAAGTCACCCGCCTCGGCAAGCGCCACCGTTCAGCCCCGGCCATCCGCACCGAAGACCCGCGTGGCCGGGCCATGTGGTGGATCGGCCCACCGGGCAAGGTCGAGGACGAAGGCCCCGGCACCGATTTCAACGCGGTCGGCCGCGGCTTCGTGTCGGTGACACCCATCCACACCGATCTCACGCGCTTCCAGGCCCTCGAAAAGGTGAGCAGCTGGATGCTCTCGCTTTCCGAAGCGATGCCTGGCGAGGAGGCGGCCTGACGTGGTGAACCTGCACGCCCTGCCGCCGTCGGCGCTGCGCGGCGAGGGCATGACCTCGCAACGCGCCCGCGACCGCCTCGCCGCCAGGCTCGCCGAGGAGGGCATCCGCGACGAGCGTGTCCTCGAGGTCATCCGCCAGTTGCCGCGCCACCACTTCATCGACCAGGCACTGCATTCGCGCGCCTACGAGAACAACGCGCTGCCCATTGGCCACGGCCAGACCATCTCGCAGCCGTGGATCGTCGCCCGCATGACCGAGGCCCTCATCGAGCATGGCGTGCCCGGCCGCGTGCTGGAGATCGGCACGGGGTCCGGCTACCAGGCGGCCGTGCTCGCCGGCATCGTGCCCACGGTGTACACGGTAGAGCGCATCGAGGAGCTTCTTCGCCAGGCGCGCCGCCGTTTTCGCCAGCTGGGTATCGAAAACCTGCGTTCGCGGCACGACGACGGCAAGCTGGGCTGGCCGTCCGATGCACCGTTCGACGGCATCATCCTTACCGCCGCCGGCGATCGCATCCCGCTGCAGCTGCTCGACCAGCTGAAGCCGGGCGGCGTGCTCGTGGCGCCCGTGGGCAGCCCCAGCCAGCAAGTGCTGGTGCGGTTGCGCAAGGACGAAAACGGCGAGGTCACCCGCGAAGAACTTGGCGCGGTGAGCTTCGTCCCCCTCCTGGGCGGCATCGGTTGATGCGCCCGCCATCCACGGGAGCCCGCTGAATGCGGTTGTTCGGATCCCTCTACGAGCGTGCCATCACCTGGGCACGCCACCGCCATGCCGTGCGCTACCTCGCCGGCCTGTCGTTCGCCGAAGCCTTCATCTTCCCCATCATGCCCGAGGTGATGCTCGCGCCCATGATGCTGGCGGAGCCGCGCAAGGCCTTCCGCTACGCGAACTGGAGCCTGCTGTTCTCGCTGCTTGGCTCCCTGGTGGGTTATGCGCTGGGCCATTACGCCTACGAGGCGCTCAAACCGGCGCTCGAATCGCTGCACCTGCTCGCGCACATCGAGGAAGGCGTCGCCTCCCTGCGCGAGGACATGAACAAGCACGCGCTGGGCCTTTACATCGTGCTGGCCATGGCCGCGCTGCAGCCCGTGGTGCCCATGAAGTTCGTCACCTGGGCCTCGGGCATCGTGGGCGTGCCGCTCCTGCCGTTCCTCATCTGCATGGTCATTGGCCGCGGCAAGCGCGTCTGGCTGCTGGCCCTGTTGGTCCGCATTTTCGGCGAACGGGCCGAACAGATGCTACGCAAACACATCGAGTGGATAGGTTGGGCTGTTATCGTAGCCATCATCCTCCTGGCTGCCTGGTGGTTCCTGCTGCGATGAGCGACCGAGAAAGGAAACCCGCAATCCGCTTGCTTCGCCCGCTGGGCGTGGCCATGGCCACCGGCCTGGTCCTCGCCGGCTGTGGCGATCTCGACCCCACCCGCCATTCCGTCGTGGTCACGCGGCCGAACGGCTACGTACCGTCGGCATCGTCCTCGCCGCATGCCATGTCGCCTACGCCCGCGCCGCCGGGGGGCAGCTACAAAGTGGTGAAGGGCGATACCCTTTACAGCATCGCGTTCCGCAACAAGGTCGATTACCGCGACCTTGCCAAGTGGAACAACATCGATTCGAACTATTCGATCTGGCCGGGGCAGGATCTGCGCCTGTCGCCGCCGGGCAATGCGGCGCCACCCCCGGCCACGCATGCCGCGCCCGTCGTGGCTACCGTCCCACCGCCGGCAGGCCACCCGGCAACGCCGCCGCCCGGGGCGCCGCCGCCGCAGCCGGTGGCCGTGCCGGCTGCCAAGCCTGGCTTCCAGAGCGTCACCGATGCCGCGCCGGCGCCGGCCACCACGACGAATACCCCGGTGGTCGTCGCGGGTAAGCCGGCCGAGTCGATCGTGCCGCCGCCTGCGCCGCCGACGGCCCCGCCGGCCGCCGCGCCGCCCCCGGTCGAGAACCCGGCGGCGTCAACACCGATCATCGCCAGTGGCGCCACGCGCAATGCGGGCGGCATCACCTGGCGCTGGCCCGCGGATGGCACGCTCATCAAGCGCTTCTCGTCAGGCGATGCCATCCCCGGCATCGAGGTGGGTGGCAAGTCGGGCGACCCGGTGCGTGCCGCCGCCGATGGCGTCGTCGTCTATAGCGGCAATGGCCTCGTCGGCTACGGCGAGCTCGTCATCATCAAGCACAGCGACAGCTTCCTCTCCGCCTACGGCCATAACCGCAAGCGCCTGGTGAAAGAGGGTGAGAAGGTGAAGGCGGGCCAGACCGTCGCCGAAATGGGTTCGTCGGGCGCCACGCGCGATGAACTGCAGTTCCAGATCCGCCGCGATGGCAACCCGGTCGATCCGCTGCAGTACCTGCCGCCTAAGTAGGAGCGCACTCTGTGCGCGACGCCGTTCGCGATCGCGCAACAGGATCCCAGGCGCCTTGCGAGTAGCTGTCGCCCACGGGGTGGGCTCCTACATCGTGCCGTGTCAGCCTCGCGCTTTCCGCGCCTCAAACGCCTGCAAATGCGCCCAAGCCGTCTCCAGCATCGGCGCCTTGATGCCCTGTGCGTGCGCGCGGCGCAGCATGTCGCCGACGATGTGGTCGGCCTCGATCTGCTGGCCGGATTCCAGGTCGCGCAGCATCGACGCCGTGAGCGGCGAGCCTTCCTGGGTCAGCACCTTCCACGCCATGCCCCGCGCCTGGTCGGGCACCGGCTGGCCCGACGCGCGGGCCACGGCGAGGCATTCGTCGTAGAGCTGTTCAATGAGGCGGCGGCCGTCGTCCGTGCCCACGATGTCGCCGATGCTGGCGCGGAACAGGCAGGTGCCGCCAGCGAGCGCGGTGAGGAAGGTGAACTTCGCCCAGAGATCGCGGGTGATGTCGGTGGCGTGCACGTGGTCGACGTTCGCCGCGGCGAACGCGCTGGCCAATGCCTGGCAGCGCCCGCCGTGCGGCTCGCCATCACGCTCGCCGAACGTCACCGAGGCACCGTTGCCGTAATGGACGACCTCGCCCGCCGGGCCCTTGCCGGCGCTGATGACGCACATGCCACCAACGACACGGGCGGCCCCGAAGCGGGCATCGAGGACGGGGTAATGCGCAAGGCCGTTGAGGATGGGCAGAACGGCGGTGTGCTCGCCCACCGCCGCGTCGATGTCCTCGATGGCGGAATGCAGGTCATAGGCCTTGCACGCAAGGAGTACCACGTCGAACGGGCCGGCGGCGCCGACCGTATCCTTCGTGACGTGCTTCACTGGTAGGGTGGCGTCGCCGAACGGGCTGCGGATGACCAGGCCATTCGCCTCAAGTACCGCGGCGCGGGCCGGCCGGACGAGGAACGTGACATCGACGCCGGCCTGGGCGAGACGCCCGCCGAAGTAGCCGCCGGTGCCACCGGCGCCGAGGACCAGGATGCGCATGGGTATCTAGCCTTGACTGGGCAGGATGAAGGCGGCCAGCACCCGGCGGCCTTCGCCCGAGAGCAGGCTGTAGGTGCGGGCGGCCGAGCCACTGGTCATGGCTTCGACGCCGATGCCCCGGCGCAGGAAGCCCGCCATGACCTCGGCGGGGGGGAATACCTGGCGCTCGCCCGTACCGACGATGACGATCTCGGGCTTCAGCGCCGCGATGGTCTCCACGTCGGCGAGACTCATCTGGCTGGCATCGGTCACGGGCCAGTCCTCCACCACCTGTTCGGGCGTGAGCAGCAGGCTGGCGTGGAAATCGCGATCGACGATGGTCACCGTGCTGGCGCTGACGCGGCGCACGAAGAGGTATTCGCCAGGGCGGTCGAGGGTGAGGTCCATGGGCTTACCGGGGCAGGGCGAGCTTCGGATCCTGTTCGTTGCGGCGGAACAGGACCACGACGTGGCCAATCTCCTGGACGGTTTCGGCACCGGTGTGGCCGGTGAGGAACGCCACCTGGGCCTGGCGTTCTTCCTTGTCGCCACCCGAGAGCTTCACCTTGACCAGCTCATGCTGGTCGAGGGCATTGCCCAGTTCCTTGGCCACGGCCTCGGTGGCGCCCTTGGCGCCGAGCAGGATCACCGGGGACAGGTCGTGCGCCAGGCTGCGGAGGTAGCGGCGCTGCGTAGGGGAGAGCGACATTGCGTTCAGGTTCGATTCGCTGGGGAGAGGCCCCAAAGGGTATCATGCGAGGCCATATCTCTTCTTTTTCTGGCGAAACTGCCCATGGCACGTAGCAAGAGCAGCTCCCGCTGGCTTAAGGAGCATTTCGACGATCCGTACGTGAAACGGGCCCAGGCCGAGGGCATGCGCTCGCGTGCCGTCTTCAAGCTCGAAGAGGTTCTTGAGAAAGATCGCCTCATCAAGCCGGGTATGACCATCGTCGACCTGGGCGCGGCACCGGGTGGCTGGTCGCAGCTGGCCCGCCAGCGGCTGGGGGAGTCGGGCAAGGTCATCGCGCTCGATATCCTGCCCATGGTCGGCCTGTCGGGCGTCGACTTCATGCAGGGCGATTTCCGTGAAGAAACCGTGCTGCGCGAGCTCGAAAGCATGCTGGGTGGCCAGAAGGTCGATCTTGTCCTGTCCGATATGGCCCCCAATATGTCGGGTGTGGCCCTCGCGGACCAGATCCGTGCCATGGATCTGTGCGACCTCGCCCGGCAGTTCGCCCTCGACTGGCTGACGCCCGGCGGCTCGTTCCTGGTGAAACTGTTCCAGGGGGCCGGTTTCGACGATTACCTAAAGAACTTGCGCGCTGACTTCAGTCGCGTGACGATGCGTAAACCGAAGGCCTCCCGCGCGCGTTCGCGAGAGGTCTATGCGCTGGCGACCGGCCTGAAATCCGCGTCCCGGCAACCTGGCGAGAACCGCGCATGAATGAGATGGCTAAAAACCTGTTGCTCTGGCTGATCATCGCGGTGGTCCTCCTGACCGTGTTCCAGACCTTCAACCCCCACAGCGGCGCGTCGCAGGACATGTCCTACACGGCGTTCGCCCAGCAGGTGGATAACGGCAACGTCGCGAGTGGCACCATCACGTCGTCGGCACCGCCCACCATCACGGGCAAGCTGAAGGATGGCGGCAGCTACCGCACCGTGGTGCCGGTGGTGGGCCTGTCCACCAGCGACCTGGTCAAGCAGATGCGCGACAAGGGCGTCGAGCTGCGCCAGGAGCCGGCCGATAACGGCTTCTCGCTCATCGGGCTGTTGTTCAACTGGCTGCCCATCATCATCTTCGTCGCCGTGCTCATCTGGTTCATGCGCCAGATGCAGGCGGGCTCCGGCGGCCGCGGCGCCATGAGCTTCGGCCGCTCGCGCGCCAAGCTGCAGGGCGAGGACCAGGTCAAGGTCAACTTCACCGACGTCGCGGGCTGCGATGAGGCGAAGGAAGAAGTGGGCGAACTGGTCGAGTTCCTCCGCGACCCGGGCAAGTTCCAGAAGCTGGGCGGGAAAATCCCCCGCGGCGTGCTCATGGTCGGCCCCCCGGGTACCGGCAAGACCCTGCTGGCCAAGGCCATCGCAGGCGAAGCCAAGGTGCCGTTCTTCTCGATCTCCGGTTCCGACTTCGTCGAAATGTTCGTCGGCGTCGGCGCCAGCCGCGTGCGCGATATGTTCGAGCAGGCCAAGAAACACGCGCCGTGCATCATCTTCATCGACGAAATCGACGCGGTCGGCCGCCATCGTGGCGCTGGCATGGGCGGCGGCCACGATGAGCGCGAGCAGACCCTGAACCAGTTGCTGGTCGAGATGGACGGCTTCGAGGGTACCGAGGGCATCATCGTCATCGCCGCCACCAATCGTCCGGACGTGCTCGATCCGGCGCTGCTGCGCCCAGGCCGTTTCGATCGCCAGGTGGTCGTGGGCCTGCCGGACGTCAAGGGCCGCGAGCAGATCCTCAAGGTGCACATGCGCAAGGTGCCGACCGCCGCCGATGTCGATGCGATGACCATCGCGCGCGGCACGCCTGGTTTCTCCGGCGCCGACCTGGCCAACCTCGTCAACGAGGCCGCCCTGTTCGCCGCCCGCGAGAACGCCCGCGAGGTGCGCATGAGCCACATGGACCGCGCCCGCGACAAGATCCTCATGGGCGCGGAACGCCGCTCCATGGCCATGAACGACGAAGAAAAGAAACTCACGGCGTACCACGAGGCCGGCCACGCCATCATCGGCCGCCTGGTGCCGGAGCACGATCCGGTCTACAAGGTCACCATCATTCCGCGTGGCCGGGCCCTGGGCGTCACCATGTACCTGCCCGAGGGCGACCGGTACAGCATGAACAAGGTGGCGATCGAATCGCAGCTGGCGTCGCTTTACGGCGGCCGCGTGGCGGAAGAGATCATCTTCGGTGCCGACAAGATCACCACGGGCGCCTCGAACGACATCGAGCGCGCCACGAAGATGGCCCGCAACATGGCCACCAAGTGGGGCCTCTCCGATGAACTCGGCCCGGTGATGTACGGCGAGGAAGAGGACGAGGTGTTCATCGGCCGCTCGGTGACGCAGCACAAGAGCGTCTCCAACGAGACCGCGCGCAAGATCGATGAAGTGGTGCGCACCATCCTTGATCGCGCCTACGCGCGCAGCAAGGACCTCCTCACCACCAACATCGACAAGCTGCACATCATGGCCGAGGCGCTGCTGCAGTACGAAACGATCGACGCGCGGCAGATCGACGACATCATGAACGGCCGTGAGCCGGGCCCCCCGGCCGACTGGCAGAAGCCGGGCTCCACGCCCCCACCGCCGCCACGTGGCGACGCCGGCTCGGCGCCCGACAAGGTGGGCAAGCCGGCCACGCAGCTCTAAGAGAAAAAAGGCGGCCCCCGGGCCGCTTTTTTTTTGCAGGCTCAAACCCCGCTGCGACAAGCATTTAGCCGTCCATTCGGCCCGACTGTTACCGTTGCGAGAAAAAAAGTTTCAGAAAAGTGTTGACGCACACCCTCGATATCTGAATAATTCCGCTTCTCGGCACGGCGGTAACGCTTCACAGCGGTCTCCACCGGGTCAAAGGTTTTCAGTGTGCGCCCGTAGCTCAGTTGGATAGAGTACCAGGCTACGAACTTGGTGGTCGGGAGTTCGAATCTCTCCGGGCGCACCATTTTTTAAGTGATCGTCGATGTGTGGTTGGGTCGATGGCGGTAGTTGAAAGTGTGGTGTGTTCATACGGATTGACGGGCTAGGCTTTGACCCGTAGCATCTGAAAGCTTCACCAGGCAGTATCGGTGGTGCTTCAAGGTTTCGGGGTATAGCTCAGTCTGGTAGAGCGCCAGCTTTGGGAGCTGGATGTCGGGGGTTCGAATCCCTCTGCCCCGACCAATTGGTGCTCTGCGTACAGTGCCTGCGCCTGTAGCTCAACCGGATAGAGCATCGGCCTTCTAAGCCGACGGTTGCAGGTTCGATTCCTGTCGGGCGCGCCAGTTAAGGTTTATGGTGGGCGTAGCTCAGTTGGTTAGAGTACCGGATTGTGATTCCGGATGTCGTGGGTTCGAATCCCATCGTCCACCCCACTTAAAGCGTCATACAATTTAAGTTTTACGGGCCGTTAGCTCAGTTGGTAGAGCAGTTGACTCTTAATCAATTGGTCGTAAGTTCGAATCTTACACGGCCCACCAATTGGAACAGGCACTTAGAGAAATCTAAGTGCCTTTTTCTTTTGCCCGGATAATCGGCGGCAATGCACGAATTAGCTGGGTGCGCGTAGGAGCCCAGGAATCGATGCGTAACGCTCTGCCCATTCGCCGCGCGAGGCGAGCCATCCCCGCGTGGATGCTCGGCGCCCTCGTCGCCGTTTACCTCCTTGCCATCCTCAACCGCAGCCTGTGGGGCGAAGTGCATCAGGCGCTTGCCGCGTCGCAGGGCATCGCTGGCTGGTGGGTGCTTGGCATCACCGTCTGCTGCCGCCTGGTCGGCAACCTGGTGCTTACCCTGGCGCTGGTCACGTGGCCGCGTATTGGCAAGCCCCTGCTGGCCATCCTTGTCCTCGTCGCTGCCGCCAGCGCGTTCTATGCATCGACGTTTGGCGTGCGCCTCAACGAGGAAATCATCCAGAGCATCTTCGAGACGCAGTGGACCGAGGCCCGCCAGCTTCTCACCCTCGGTTCGGTCGCCTGGATCACTGCCTTCGGCGTGCTGCCTGCGCTGCTTATCCTGTTCGTGCCCGTGCGGTTCACGCCGGGCTGGCGTGGCCTGGGCTGGCGTGCCGCGACCATCGCGGGGGCCGTCATCCTCATGACGGTGCCGGCGAACCTCGCCGGCCGCAACTATGTCTATTTCGAGCGCAACCATCGCGGCATGTACGAGGTATTCAACCCGTACGCAGCGCTGAGCGGCACGTTCCACTACCTGCAGCACGATGTGTTCCGCAAGAAGGCGACGATGACGCCCATCGGCACCGACGCCACGCTGGCGCCCAGCGCCGCCATGGCGGCGCGCAAGCGCGTGGTGGTGCTCGTGGTGGGCGAGACGGCGCGTGCGGAGAACCAGTCACTGCAGGGCTATGGGCGCGAGACCAATCCCGAGATGAAGCGGGAAGGGGCCATCTACTTCAGCGATGCGTGGTCGTGCGGCACGGCGACGACGGTGTCGGTGCCGTGCATGTTCTCGAACCTCACGCGCGCGAAGTTCGACAAGCCGCTGGCCAAGTCACGCTGGAATGCCCTGGATATCCTGCAGCATGCGGGCGTCGATGTGTTTTGGCATGACAACGACGAAGGCTGCAAGGACATGTGCGCGCGCGTGCCGCACGACGACCTGACCGACGCGAAGGTGCCTGGGCTGTGCGATGCCAGCGGGTGCGTCGACGAGGTGCTCGTGCACGACCTGCCGGCACGCCTGGCCGCCATGAAATCACCCGCGCTGCTGGTGCTGCACATACGCGGCAGCCACGGCCCGGCGTACTACCAGCGCTACCCGGCGGCGTTCAATGTCTTCAAGCCCGGGTGTGAAACGGCGGAGGTGCAGACCTGCACCTACGAGCAGACCGTGGCGAGCTACGACAACACCATCCTCTACACCGACCATATCCTGGGCGAGGTGGTCGCGGCACTGAAGGCCACCCCCGACGTCGACAGCGTGATGATGTATCTATCCGACCACGGCGAATCGCTGGGCGAGAACGACATCTACCTGCACGGCGCGGACTGGGATACAGGCCCCTCGCAGCAGAAGCACATCCCCATGCTGATGTGGCTTTCGCCGGGCTGGGTGCGCGATAGCGGGGTGAGCCTCGAGTGCATGGCCCAGCGCCGTACGCAGCCGGCCAGCCAGGACAACCTGTTCCATACCCTCCTGGGGTTCTTCGACACCCGGACGACGGTCTACCAGGCCGGGATGGACCTGCTGGCGGGGTGCCGGAGCTAAGGTATCCGCGCCGCTGGACCGGAGGCCACGTGGCCTCCTAAAATGCGCCCTGCGCGAGAGTGGCGGAATTGGTAGACGCACCAGATTTAGGTTCTGGCGGGGCAACCCGTGCGGGTTCGAGTCCCGCCTTTCGCACCAAAAAAAAGAGAAAGCCCCAGGACCTATGGTGCCGGGGCTTTTTTCTTTGGCGCTAAAAAACAGCGCCCATCAACTTCACGAAGCCAACCGCGGCAGCGAACAAGCCGGCCGTGGCGACGAACGGATACCAGCGCGCCTCGGCGTTGATCTTCGCCGTCTCGGCCATGAGTTTGTTGATCTCGCTGCGCACTTTCATGAGCTCAGTGGGCGACATCGGTTTCCTCGTTGCTTCCATGGATCCTCCTAGCGTATCAGCGCGGCATGGCAGGTGAAGTGCAGCCACACGTTACGCAAGCAACGCTGGGTCCCACAGTCGACGTCGCCCGACCGTCTGCGTAAGGCTTTTCCCTTTTTTAAAGCGCAGAAGGCGTATTCGTGCGTCGCGCCACCACCGTCGCAAGCAACGCAAGCACGACGGTGATCGCGAAGTTCGCACCAAACGCCATCGTCTGCGACGCGTTGAGCAAAGCCGCAAACAACGAGCCGCCAATGGCGAGCGTGGATGCGACGGCGAGTGATTCGCACAGTTGCAGCGCCGAGGCATTCGTGCCTTGCTCATGCGGTGCGGACAGGGATAGTGCGAGCGCCGATACCGTGCCGTAGACCATGCCGATGCCGAGGCCTGTCGTGAGCCACCCAAGCACCGCGATGGGAACTGGCGTCACGGCGAATGTCGCGAGGCCGGCGATGATCGTTCCGACGACCATCAGGCCCGTGCCGCGGATGAGCAGCGCCTGGCGCGAGATCGTCGCAAGGTGGCCCTGGTACCACGAGCCCGAGAACCAGCCGATGGCGCCGACGCTGATGGCCAGGCCGGACCAAACCGGCGACAGGCCGTGTTGCCGCGAGAACGCGAGCGGGAGGAAGGCCTCCGCACCGAAAAAGGCGGACGCGACGAGGCCACGCAGGCCGATGACCGCCGGCAGCCCGCGCGCGGCGCGCAACGTGCCGGGCGGGAGCAGTCGGCGACCACAGAAGACCAGCGCTGCCAGGGCAGGGACAAGCATCGGCACGGCACGCCAGCTATGTTCCTGGCCGGCCAGGAACAGCACGCATGCGCCGATGGACGCACCCACCGCATTGAGCATCCGCCCCGGGCGGTCGTCGGCGTGCCCCGACGGCGGATCGAGCGAGCGGAGGGCGCCGCGGAGGCCGAGCGCCGCGGGCAAGGCGAGCAGGGGCACGCCGAGGAACACCCAGCGCCAGCCGAAGTGCTCGACGATGAGGCCGCTGATCGCGGGGCCGACGAGCGCCGGCACCACCCAGCCCGCCGAAAACGACGCGAACACGCGCGGACGGAGGTGCTCGGGATAAAGGCGGCCGACGATGACATAGAGCGCGGGCGAGAGCAGGCCGGCGCCAAGACCCTGGATCAGCCGCCCGACAAGTAACAGGGCCATTGTGTGGGCGAAGCCCGCGACGAGCAGGCCCCCCACGAAACCGACCAGGCCAAGCCACATGGCAGGCGCGGGACCGCGGCGGTCGCTCATGCGGCCGGAGATCACCATGCCGATGACGCTGGTGGCCAGTACGCCGCCAAAGGCGAGGGCGTAGATGCGCAGGCCGTCGAGTTCCCTCGCCACCGTGGGCATGGCCGTGGTGACGGCCAGCGCCTCGAAGGCGATGAGGGACATCAGGGCCACCATGCCAAGCGTGGCGGCGCGATAGCGGGGAGCGAGGATGCCGTCGGTGGGGGAGGCCGCGGCGTTGAGGAGGTTGGGGTCGGACGTGCCCACGTTCATGATCGATCCTTGGGGGAGGGGAGTGTCGCACGCTTGCGCGCACGGCCCGGAGCGGGCAGGATCCAACCTGAACCATGGTTGAGGTCAAGCGGATGCGCGAGTTGAGCGTGGGCGAAGTGGCGAAACGCGCTGGCGTGGCCGTGTCGGCACTCCACTTCTATGAGCGCAAGGGGCTTATCCAGAGCCTGCGTACCGCCGGCAACCAGCGCCGGTACGCCAGCGACGTGCTGCGGCGGGTCGCGGTCATCCGCGTGGCCCAGCGGGTGGGGATTCCCCTCGAAGCGGTCAGGCAGGGCCTGGCAAGCCTTCCCGAAGGCCGTACGCCGGGCCGGGAGGACTGGGCGGCCCTGTCCGCGCGCTGGCGCCAGGATCTCGACGAGCGCATCGCTCATCTCACCAACCTGCGCGACCGGCTGGGCGACTGCATCGGTTGCGGGTGCCTTTCGCTATCGGCCTGCGCGCTCACCAATCCGGGCGATTCGCTGGCCTCGGAAGGCGGCGGCCCCCGGCGCTGGGCAGCGGCTTAGGCCCTGTTGCGGGGGTGTGACGGCAAAACGTAGAATGGGCAGTCATTTGCGAGGTTTTTCGCCAGACCGGCCCGGCCGGGGTGGGGCCAGGCGCTCGCAGTGAATCCCTTGTTTTCGGTCAAGGCGGCGGATGCCGCCATCGCGCCGCGTCGGCGGCGGTTTCAGGAGAGGTCATGCAGGTTTCGGTTGAGAATGTCGGCAAGCTCGGGCGCAAGCTCACGGTGAAGTTCCCGGCCGAGCGCCTGGAGGCGCAGGTCTCCGAGCGCATCGCGGAAATGGGTCGCACGGTTCGCCTCAAGGGTTTCCGTCCGGGCAAGGTGCCCACCGCCGTCATCAAGCAGCGCTTCGGCGCGCAGGTGCGTGGCGAAGCCCTTTCCGACCTCATCGGCTCCACCCTGCGTGATGCCGTGAACCAGGAAAAGCTGCAGCCGATCGCCAACCCGTCGGTCGATACCACGGGCAACGCCGTCGACGGCGAGATCGCCTACACCGCCACGTTCGAGGTCATGCCGGAGTTCCCGGCCATCGATGTCGCCGCGCTCGAGATCGCCCGCCCCAAGGCCGAGGTGAAGGACGCCGACATCGACAAGATGATCGAAACCCTCCGTACGCAGCGCCGCAGCTTCGACGAAGTGGCCCGCGCCTCGCAGGAGGGCGATTTCGTCATGTTCGAGTACGCCGCCGAGTCGGGCGACTACCGCTTCCCGGCCGAGGGCCTGGAGCGCGCCGGCAGCGTCATCGGCTCGGGCACGCTGTTCAAGGCGCTCGACGACGCCCTCACCGGCCGTACCGCGGGCGACGACCTGGTCCAGGACGTGGCCTTCCCGGAAGACTTCCGCAACCCGGAGCTCGCCGGCAAGACCGCCAAGGTCACCTTCAAGATCATCAAGGTGCAGGAGCCGAACCTCCCGGCCGTCGATAACGACTTCATCCAGCTGTTCGGCGTCGCCGATGGCAACATCGACACGTTCCGCCAGGAAGTGCGCAACAACCTCGAGCGCGAGCTCAAGGCCACGCTCATGGCCCGCCTCAAGTCCGAGGTGGCCGAGAAGCTGGCTGGCGCCTACCCCGGGCTGGACGTGCCCGACCTGATGGCCAACGCCGAGGCCCAGAGCCTGGCGGCCGGCAACCTGCCGCGCGGCCAGCAGCCGTCGCCCGAGATGGTGGCCCAGGCCCTGCCGTTCGCGAAGCAGCGCGTCATCGCCGCCCTGCTCATGGGCGAGATCGCCCGCAAGAACGAGCTCCGCCTCGACCGCAAGCGCATGGGCGAGATGCTGTCGGCGATTGCCTCCACCTATGAAGAGCCGGAAAAGGTCATTGAGTTGTATAACAGTGACCCCCAACTGATGCAGGGACTGCAGAACCGCGTGATGGAAGACCAGGTGGCCGAGTGGGTGGCGGATAACGCCAAGGCCACCGACCAGGAGCTGAGCTTCGACGAGGTGATGCGACCGGTCGGCGCGTAAGGCGCCGGCCACTGTAACAACCGGGCCCCATACGAAGGAGAGACCGCATGTCCATGGCTCCGATCCAGAACCTCAACCTGGTGCCCATCGTCGTCGAACAGACCTCGCGCGGCGAGCGTTCGTACGACATTTACTCGCGCCTCCTCAAGGAGCGCGTCATTTTCGCGGTGGGCCCGGTCGACGACTACATGGCCAACGTGATCGTGGCGCAGCTCCTGTTCCTTGAATCGGAGAACCCGGACAAGGACATCAACCTGTACATCAACAGCCCCGGTGGCTCCGTCACCGCGGGCATGGCCATCTACGACACCATGCAGTTCGTCAAGCCCGATGTCAGCACCATGTGCATCGGCCAGGCGGCCTCCATGGGCGCGCTGCTGCTGGCGGCCGGTGCGGCCGGCAAGCGTTATTCGCTGCCGCACTCGCGCATCATGATCCACCAGCCGTGGGCGGGCGGTATTTCCGGCCAGGCCACCGACATCGAGATCCACGCCCGTGAAATTCTCACGATGCGTGAGCGTCTCAACGCTATCCTGGCGCACCACAGCGGCAAGTCGGTCGACGACATCGCCCGCGATACCGAGCGCGACCGCTTCATGAGCGGTGCCGAAGCGCAGGCCTATGGCCTGATCGACTCGGTCCTGGACAGGCGCACGGTCGATACCGTCCGTTCGGCTTGATCAGTCATTTTGCTTGTGAAAACCGGCACTTCGCCCCGGGTTCCCGGGGCGGGGCGCTGTGCTATTCTCAAAGCGCATCTGGATTCTCAGTAGGGCCCAAAGCATGAGCGACGAGCGGCAAGGCCGTTCCAACGACGGCAAGATTCTGTACTGCTCCTTCTGCGGCAAGAGCCAGCATGAAGTGCGCAAGCTGATCGCCGGCCCCAGCGTGTTCATCTGCGACGAATGCGTTGAGCTGTGCAACGACATCATCCGCGAAGAGCTTGAAGAGAAGGCGGCCTCCGGCCGCACGCATCTCCCCAAGCCGCGCGAAATCATGGAAGCGCTCGACCAGTACGTGGTAGGCCAGACCCGCGCCAAGAAGGCGCTCTCGGTCGCGGTCTACAACCACTACAAGCGCATGGAATCGCGCCAGAAGAACGACGAAGTCGAACTCGGCAAGTCGAACATCCTCCTGATCGGTCCCACCGGTTCGGGCAAGACGCTGCTGGCCGAAACGCTTGCGCGCCTGCTCAACGTGCCTTTCACCATCGCGGATGCCACGACGCTCACCGAAGCCGGCTACGTCGGCGAGGATGTCGAGAACATCATCCAGAAGCTTCTGCAGAAGTGCGATTACGACGTCGAGAAAGCGCAGAGCGGTATCGTCTACATCGATGAAATCGATAAGATTTCGCGCAAGAGCGAGAACCCCTCGATCACGCGCGACGTCTCGGGCGAAGGCGTGCAGCAGGCCCTGCTCAAGCTCATCGAGGGCACGCTCGCGTCGGTGCCGCCGCAGGGTGGCCGCAAGCATCCGCAGCAGGAATTCCTCCAGGTCGATACGCGCAATATCCTCTTCATCTGCGGCGGTGCGTTCGCCGGCCTCGAGAAGGTGATCCAGCAGCGCTCCGAGACCACCGGCATCGGCTTTGGCGCGGAGGTCCGCTCCAAGGAGCGCACCGAAAACGTTGGCAAGATGCTGTCCGAGGTGGAGCCGGCCGATCTGGTTCGCTTTGGCCTCATCCCGGAGTTCGTCGGCCGCCTGCCGGTCGTGGCCACGCTCGACGAACTCGACGAGGCTGCGCTGGTGCAGATCCTCACCGAGCCGAAGAACGCCATCACCAAGCAGTTCCGCAAGCTGTTCGACATGGAAGGCGCCGAGCTGGAATTCCGCCCGGAGGCTCTCTCGGCCATCGCCAAGCGTGCGCTCAAGCGCAAGACAGGCGCGCGCGGCCTTCGCACCATCCTGGAGCAAGTGCTGCTCGACACCATGTTCGAGCTGCCGTCGCTGGAGCACGTAAGCAAGGTCGTCGTCGATGATGCCGTCATCGAAGGCCAGGCCGAGCCCTACCTCATCTATCGCGGCAATTTGCAGCAGCGCATAGCGGGCGAGGGCGGCGACGCCGCCTGACCCAGCCATCGCTGGCACGCGTTGAACGGCCCCGGCGCCACATGCGCCGGGGCCGTTTTTGTATGGTGCCGCCGCCCTTGATCGCGCCTTCGCGAACCTCCACTTGACTACCATGGTGGCTCCGGCGCAGTGTCGGGGCGAGCCCCACACTTTTGAGGGAAAACCCAGACACATGGCGAAGATTCGCAGAGAAACCACGAGCGAAGCCGCGCTGGACCTGCTGCCGGTCCTGCCCTTGCGCGATGTCGTCGTCTACCCGCACATGGTCATTCCACTGTTCGTGGGGCGCGACAAATCCATGCGCGCGCTCGAGCAGGCCATGGAGGGTGAGCGCCAGATCCTCCTGGTGGCGCAGAAGAGCCCGGATATCGACGACCCGTCCGTAAGCGACCTGCACCAGGTGGGTACGCTGGCCGGCGTCCTCCAGTTGCTCAAGCTGCCCGATGGCACCGTCAAGGTGCTCGTCGAGGGCCAGTCGCGCGTGCACATCGATGCGTTCGAAGACGATGCCGGCATGATGCGCGGCCGCTCCCGCGTCATCGAGCCGGTCTACAGCAGCAACGACCGCGAACTCGACGTGGTGTCGCGCTCGCTCGTCTCGCTGTTCGAGCAGCTGGTGAAGCAAAGCCGCAAGCTGCCACCGGAAATCCTCGCCACGCTTTCGGGCATCGACGACCCATCACGCCTGGCCGATTCCATCGCCGCGCACTTGTCGGTCCGCATGGCCGACAAGCAGAAGGTGCTCGAGACCTCCGACGTCGGCCAGCGCCTCGAGCTGCTCATCGGGCTGGTCGATGGCGAGATGGACCTCCAGCAGGTCGAGAAGCGCATCCGCGGCCGCGTCAAGTCGCAGATGGAGAAGAGCCAGCGCGAGTACTACCTCAACGAGCAGATGAAGGCCATCCAGAAGGAGCTGGGTGAAGGCGAAGAGGGCGCGAACGAAATCGAGGAGCTCCAGAAGAAGATCGACAATGCCGGCATGCCCAAGGCGGTGCTGGCAAAGGCGCGCCAGGAGTTCAACAAGCTCAAGCAGATGTCGCCGATGTCGGCCGAAGCCACGGTGGTGCGTAACTACCTTGACTGGGTGGTGGGCGTGCCGTGGAAGAAGCGCAGCAAGGTCCGCAAGGATCTGGCGCTGGCGCAGGAGACCCTGGACGCCGACCACTTCGGCCTCGAGAAGGTCAAGGAGCGCATCCTTGAATATCTCGCGGTGCAGCAGCGCGTGAACACCATGAAGGGCCCCATCCTCTGCCTCGTCGGGCCGCCCGGCGTGGGCAAGACCTCGCTTGGCCAGTCCATCGCCAAGGCGACGAACCGCAAGTTCGTGCGCATGAGCCTGGGTGGCGTGCGCGACGAAGCCGAGATCCGCGGCCACCGCCGTACCTATATCGGTTCCATGCCCGGCCGCATCGTGCAAAACCTCAACAAGGTTGGCACGAAGAACCCGCTGTTCGTGCTCGATGAAATCGACAAGATGTCGATGGATTTCCGTGGCGACCCCTCGTCTGCGCTGCTCGAAGTGCTCGACCCGGAGCAGAACCACGCGTTCAACGACCACTACCTTGAAGTCGACCTCGATCTGTCGGAAGTGATGTGGGTGGCCACCGCCAACTCGCTGAACATCCCGGGCCCGCTGCTCGATCGCATGGAAGTGATCCGCATCCCTGGCTATACCGAGGACGAGAAGCTCAACATCGCGCAGAAGTACCTGTTGCCGAAGCAGCTCAAGGCCAATGGCCTCAAGGATGACGAGCTCACGGTGGCCGAGGACGCGGTGCGTGACATCGTGCGCTACTACACGCGTGAATCGGGCGTGCGTAACCTTGAGCGCGAGATTTCCAAGATCTGCCGCAAGGTGGTCAAGGAGCTCGCCCTGGGCACCGTGCCGGCAAGCGCGAAAGCCAAGGTGGCGAAGCCAGCGGGTGGCAAGGGCGCGAAGGCCAAGGCGCTCGCACCGCACCAGGTGCACGTCGATGCCAGCAACCTCGACCACTACCTGGGTGTGCGCCGCTTTGATTTCGGCCGTGCCGAGCAGAAGAACGAAGTGGGCCTGGTCACCGGCCTGGCGTGGACGCAGGTCGGTGGCGACCTGCTCAGCATCGAAGCATCGGTGGTGCCGGGCAAGGGCCGTCTCGTCAACACCGGCCAGCTTGGCGACGTGATGAAAGAGTCGATCCAGGCCGCGCTCAGCGTCGTGCGTGCCCGCGCGGCGGGCCTCGGCATCGAGCCGGATTTCCACGAGAAGCTCGATATCCACATCCATGTGCCCGAAGGCGCCACGCCGAAGGACGGCCCCAGCGCGGGTATCGCCATGTGCACGGCGCTCGTGTCGGCCCTCACCAAGGTGCCGGTGCGCTCCGAAGTGGCGATGACGGGCGAGATCACGCTGCGTGGCCGCGTGTTGCCCATCGGCGGCCTGAAGGAGAAACTGCTCGCGGCGCATCGTGGCGGCATCACCACGGTGATCATCCCCGACGAGAACCGCAAGGATCTCGTCGACCTGCCCGAAAACATCACCAGCTCGTTGCAGATCCATCCGGTGAAGTGGATCGACGAAGTGCTCGACCTCGCGCTCGAGCGGCCGCTCGGCACGGGCAAGACGGGTGACGACGGCAAGCCGGTTGAGGTTGCGCGTAAAGCGGGCAAGGGTGGCAAAGGCAAGAACGCGCCATCGCTCACGCATTGACCGCTTGATGTAACGTTCCGCCACGGCGGGAAAAAGGGCGCACCCTGGTGCGCCCTTTTTTATTTCGTCGTCCTGTCATTAATGCTCCGCGATAATCTTTTTCTCCGTGCGATGCAAGCCTCCCGGCATGATGCACTTTCGCTGAAAACGTTGGTATTGCTCGTGTTGCGGCGGGGGGAGGGCACTGGTATAAAGGCCACACCGCCATCGCCCGCGCCGCAAGGGCGCCATGCATCGCGGGGTCGCCGACATTGCCCATGGCAGGTCCGTTGACCTGACGTATTTTCGTCCGGGATCGCCGTCCGGCGTTCCGAATTACCTTTAGGGAGTCACGTAATGAACAAATCCGAACTTATCGCCGCTATCGCTGAAAAGTCCGAGCTGTCGAAGGCCGACGCTGGCCGCGCGCTCGAGGGCTTCATCGAGGCGGTGAAGGACGGCCTGAAGAGCGGCGGCGATGTCGCCATCGTCGGCTTCGGCACGTTCAAGGTGCGCAGCCGCGCTGCCCGCACGGGCCGCAACCCGCGCACGAATGAGGAAATCAAGATCCCGGCGTCGAAGGTCCCGGCCTTCACGGCTGGCAAGGCGCTCAAGGATCACGTAAACTAAAGGGCTTACCGTTACGCGGGGTGCTTAGCTCAGCGGTAGAGCGTCGCCTTTACACGGCGCTGGTCGGGGGTTCGATCCCCTCAGCACCCACCAACGGAAAGTGGAGTGGTAGTTCAGTCGGTTAGAATGCTGGCCTGTCACGCCGGAGGTCGCGGGTTCGAGTCCCGTCCACTCCGCCAATGGTCCTGCAAAGGCGCCCGCGTGGCGCCTTTGCTTTATCTCCTTGTGCGAGTCGCATCATGCTGCAAGCCCTGCGTAACAAGATCCACGGTTGGCCGGCTGCCGTCGTCCTCGGCATCTGCGTCTTTGCCGTCGCCTTCTTCGGCATCGAGTCTTACTTCGTCTCCCGCGTCGATACCTTCGTCGCGAAGGTGGACGACCACGAGATCTCGCAGCAGGACTGGCAGAACCGCCTGACGGAACTGCGCCAGCAGCTCGCTGCCACGCCCAATGCGCCCTACACGGTCGCCGACCTCGAGAAGCCCGAGCTGAAGAAGCAGGTGCTCGACGGCATGATCAACCAGGTGCTGTTGCAGAAGGCCAACACCGATCTCGGCCTGGCCGTGTCCGATACCGCGGTGCGCGACGCCATCGGCGGCGACCAGGGCTTCCAGGTCGATGGCCGCTTCGATGCGGGCACCTACCGCGCCGTGCTGGCACAGCAGGGCATGAGCCCGGCCATGTACGAAGCGAAGGTGCGCACGGGCCTTGCCACGCAGATGCTGCCCGAGGCCATCGCGGCCACCACGCTCGTCAGCAGCGCCGACGTCGACAACTTCTTCCGCCTGCACGACCAGCAACGCGATCTTCGCTACGTCTCGCTGCCGCGCCCGTCGCTCGCCGATGCCAGCGTGGCCGATGGCGACATCGATGCTTTCTACAAGTCGCACATCGCCGACTACACCACGCCGGAGCAGGTCTCCGTGCAATACCTCGAGGTGAAGCAGGCCGACCTGAAGGTGGGCGAGCCCACCGACGAGCAGCTTCACCAGTACTACGACAAATTCAAGCAGCGCTATGCGCAGCCCGAGCAGCGCCTCGCCTCGCACATCCTGGTCAACGTGCCGAAGAACGCCACGCCCGAGCAGCAGAAAGCCGCGCTCGAGAAGGCGAAGAAGCTTGCTGCCGAAGCCACGCCGGCCAACTTCGCGAAGCTGGCCGCCGATAGCTCGGACGACCTTGGCTCCAAGCGTACCGGTGGCGACCTCGGCTGGCTCGAGAAGGGTGTCACCAACCCCGCGTTCGATGCCGCCCTGTTCGCCATGAAGAAGGGTGACGTCAGCAAGGAGCCCATCCTTTCGCCTGACGAGGGCTACCACATCATCTGGCTGCGCGACGCACGCGAGGGCGATTCCAAGCCGTTCGCCGAGGTGCGCGGCCAGCTCGCCTCCGACTGGGCCAAGGCCGAGGCCGAGCGCCTGTACAACGAGAAGGCCGGCCAGCTGGCCGATCTGGCGGAACGCAACCCGGGTTCGCTCGAGCCGGCGGCGAAAGAGCTGGGCCTGGCGATCAAGACCAGTCCGCTGTTCGGCCACCAGGGTGGCGAAGGCATCCCGCAGGATCCGAAGTTCGTGCAGGCCGCGTTTGCCGACGATGTGCTGAACCAGGGCAACAATTCCTCGCTGGTGCAGATCGGCAAGGGTGACGCCATCGTCTTGCACATGGCCAAGCACAACGCCGCCGCGCCGCAGGCCCTCGCCACGGTCAAGGATGCCATCCGCCAGCGCATCCTCGACGAGCGCGTCGATGCGCAGGCGAAGAAGCAGGCCGACGAGCTTGTCGCACAGCTTGCCAAGGGCGGTGACCTCGCCGCGCTGGCTAAGGCACCTGTGCAGACCGCCGCGGGCCTTTCCCGTAACAAGCTGGGCGAAGCGAAGGACGTGCCGCCGGCCGTGCTCCGCGAAGCCTTCAACCTGCCGCGCCCGGCGGGTGGCAAGCCGTCGTGGGCCACCGTGCAGGTTGGCAACGGCACCTATGCGGTCGTCGCGGTCGACAAGGTCACCGATGGTGACCCGGCCAAGGTCGAGAAGGCACAGCGCGATGCCCTGCGTGGCCAGATGATGGACGCCATGGCGCGCGCCGTGACGCTCGAATACATCGACGCCCTGCGTGCCAAGGCGAAGATCCAGGTTGCGAACGACCGGATGTAAACCGGGCGCCACCGTGCCCAGGTACGAAAACCCGCCCACGTGGCGGGTTTTTTTTGCCCTGCAACATGCGGAAGCGCATGGATGCCGTCCCGATTTAGAATGGCGGTCTTATCGCGTCAAAGGGACAACCCGTGATCATCCAACCCAAGGTTCGTGGCTTCATCTGCACCACCGCCCACCCGGTCGGCTGTGCGAAGAACGTCGAAGAACAAATTGCCATCACCAAGGCCAGCGGCGCGTTCGCCAGCGGCCCGAAGAAGGTGCTGGTCATCGGCTCCTCCACGGGCTATGGCCTGGCCTCGCGCATCACGGCCGCCTTTGGCCACGGCGCCGATACCCTGGGCGTTTTCTTCGAAAAGCCGTCGAGCGAAACCAAGACCGGCACGGCCGGCTGGTACAACTCGTATGCGTTCGACAAGCTGGCCCGCGAGGCTGGCCTGTTTGCGAAATCGATCAACGGCGACGCATTCGCCAACGAGACGCGCGCCAGGGCCATCGAGATCATCAAGAACGAGATGGGCGGCAAGGTTGACCTCGTCGTCTATTCGCTTGCCTCGCCCGTGCGCAAGCTGCCGGAGGGCACGAAGCTGGGCGAACCGGGTACGGTCGTGCGCTCCGCGCTGAAGACCATGGGCGAGACGTTCACCGCCTCGTCGGTCGATACAAACAAGAACGAAGTGGTGCAGGCCACGGTCGAGCCGGCCACCGAGCAGGAAGTGCAGGATACGGTCACCGTCATGGGTGGCGAGGACTGGTCGCTCTGGATCGACGCACTGGCGGAAGCCGGCGTGCTGGCCGACAACGCCACGACCATCGCCTACAGCTACGTGGGCACGTCCATCACGTGGCCCATCTACTGGCACGGCACGCTGGGCCAGGCCAAGCAGCACCTCGACCGCACCGCCGCCGAGCTGCGCGAGCGCCACAAGAGGCGCCACCTGCGCTCGTACGTGGGCGTCATGAAGTCGGTCGTCACCCAGGCCAGCTCGGCCATCCCGGTGATCCCGCTGTACGTGTCCATGGTGTTCAAGATCATGAAGGCCAAGGGCATCCACGAGGGCTGCATCGAACAGATCAACCGCCTGTTCCACGATCGCCTCTACCGCGCCGACGGCGCGCCGGCCGAGACCGATGCCGAAGGCCGCGTGCGGCTGGACGACTGGGAGCTGCGCGACGACGTGCAGGGCGAGTGCAAGGCCCTGTGGCCCACCGTCACCACCGCCAACCTGTGGGACGACACCGATTACGCCGGCTACAAGCATGACTTCATCAAGCTGTTCGGCTTCGAGGCGCAGGGCGTGGATTACGACGCCGACGTGGGCGCCGACGTGCAGTGGGACGTGGTGCAGCTCTAAGTTGTTTCGGTGGGAGCGCGCTTGCGCGCGATGGGCGCTCGACGCAACGCCCATCGCGCGCAAGCGCGCTCCCACATTGCCTGAGGTTAGCGCGACGCGGTGAGCTTCAACACCTGGCCCGGCTTCACGGCGGCGGTGTCGAGGTCGTTCCACTTCATGAGCTGTTCGACGCTCACCTGGTGGCGGCGCGCGATGGTCCACAGCGATTCGCCGTTGTTGACCTTGTAGACGGCGGCCTTGCCTTCGGGCTTCTTCGATGCCTTCGCGACATTCTTCGTCGTCTTCGACGCCTTGCCACCCTTGGTGGTTTTCGACTTTGCCGTGGCCTTCGCCGGCGTGGCGTCGGCGGCGTCATCCGCATCATCCGCGGCCGGTGCATCCGCCACCGGATCGACGGGGCCGAGCTTGTACTGGTCGGCCGCGCTCTTCGGCAACAAAAGCGTATTGGCCACCGTGCCCTTGCTGGTGCGGTAAGCCGGGTTGAAGTCGCGCAGGTCGTTCATCGACAGGCCCGATTGCTTCGCCGCCTGGGCGAGCGATTGCGGGTTGTCGACCTTCACCACCTGCAGGGCGTCGTCGCGATCCTGCTTAGGCAGCTGCACGTTGAAGCGGGCCGGGTCGCGCACGATGCACGCCATGGCCATGAGCTTGACGAGGTGCTCCTTCGTGTTCGCCTTCATCGGCACATCGGGCAGGCCATCGTCGTCCGACGGGCCACCATGCTTGTCGATGGTTTTCTTCAGGCCGAACTCGCCCGCGTTGTACGCGACGTCGACCAGGCGCCAATCGCCCAGGTCGTCGTAATAGCGGCGCATCATCGACATCACCGATTCGGTGGACTTGGTGATATCCAGCCGCTCGTCGTAGTTCTTTTCCACGCGCAGCCCAAGCGTATGCGCGGTCTGCGGCATGATCTGCCACATGCCGGCGGGGCGGTTCTTCGCGCCCGGAACATGGCGGTACTGGCTCTCGACCCAGGGTAGCAGCGCGAATTCGCCCGCGACACTGTGCTTCATCGCCGCCTTGTGCGCGTAGACGATGAGCGGCAGCACTTCGTTCACCTGCTGCTCGAAACGGTTGGGCATCTTCGTGTAGGTACGTGCCCAGGCCATGACCTGCGGATCGGCCTCGCAGCCGGGCATGGCGAAGCTGTCACGCATCTCGCCCCAGAAATCGGCGGGCGGGGCGGGGCGCGCCAGTTTCGGCGACATGTTGACGTCCTGCACCGTGTCGACAGGTGCCACCGGTGGCGGGGCCATGGCCGGCGCCACCGGGCGCGGCGTGGTGGCGCAGGCGGTGAGCACCATCGGGAGCAGGGTCGGCAACAGCCGGCGGGCCAGGCGTTTCATGCGGTGAAGGTGTCCTTGGCCTGGCGGAGCGCGGCGAAGCGTTCCGTCCGCGTGGCGTGTGCCTTGCCATGGGCCTCGGCCCAGCGGGCGATCGCCTCGCTGTCCACGCGCAGGAAAGGATTGGTGGCGAGCTCGTCGGCGAGGCGGCTGGGCACGCTGGGGCGGCCCTCGTCGCGCAGGCGCGCCACCTCGTCGCGACGGAGGCGCAGGGGGCCGTTATCCGGATCGACGCTGAGCGCAAAACGGACATTGGCCGCGGTGTACTCATGCGCGCAGCAGACCAGGGTCTCCGGCGGCAGGTGGGCGAAGGTATCCATGGCCGCGAGCATCTGCTCGGCCGTGCCCTCGAAGAGGCGGCCGCAGCCGACGCTGAACAGCGTGTCGCCGCAGAACAGGAAGCCCTCGCCCGCGTAGGCGATGTGGGTGCGCGTATGGCCCGGCACCTCGAGCACCTGGAACGTGGCGCGTGGCGATTCGAGCTGGACGGTGTCGCCGCCGCCTACGATCTGCGTCTTGTAGTGGATGCGCTCGTCGAGCGGCGCGAAGACCTCGACGTCGTGCTCGCGCACGAGGTCGAAGACGCCGCCGATATGGTCGTTGTGGTGGTGCGTGAGCAGGATGGCACGCAGCACCCAGCCGCGCTCGCGGAGAGCGGCTTCGACGGGGGCGGCTTCGCCTGGATCCACGACGAAGGCGTTGCCATCGTCATCGGCGACCAGCCAGATGTAGTTGTCGCTCAAGGCCGCGACGGGTACCCAATGCATCGGGCCGAACTCCGCTACGTCGGTGGGGCGGCCGGACTATATCAGCCGGGTATTTCCCGCTCGTTATCCCGGCGTTAACCGGTGCGGAGCCTCCGTAACCTCACTACACTGGGTTACCGATGCCCAACTTCGTCTCTGACATCTATGCGACGCCCCACGTCCGCAAGCTGCTTGCGGACGAGAACCGCGTGCTCGCCCCCTTGCTGAACCGCTGCACCGGCAGCCATGGCCTGCACCTCACGGCCGCGCATGCGGGCGAGCCCCCCGCCATCCCGCTGCTGGGCCACTGGGCCACCGTGCGCGTCGCCGGGGCCCACCTCGGCGGCGATGTACTGGCCAGCGGCCTTGAGCCCTTGCCGTTCACCGACGAGGCCTTCGGCGTGGTCCTGCTGCGCCACGCGCTGGAGACCACGGCCCGGCAGGACAACCTGCTGGACGAGGCCATCCGCGTGCTCGAACCCGGCGGCATGATCGCCATCACCGGGTTCCACCCGGTGGGCCTGTGGTCGCCCTGGGTGGCCCGCCAGAGCCGCGGCGCGCGTCCGCGGCTTACCTGGCCCTGGTGGTGGAGCCAACGGCTGGTGCGTGATGATTTCGAGCTCTCCATGCCCCGCCGGCTGGGCAGCGCCTGGCCGCGCGCGGGTGGCGCGGCGGCGGGCGAATCGCTCATCGGCGGCGGGTACCTGCTGGTGGCGCGCAAAAAACGCCCGTCGGCGGTACCCTTGCGCCCCCGCGTGGCCTTGTCGCCCGCCCCCGTGCCAGGCACGTTCGCCTCGGGCGCGCGCCGGCACGCCCGTGAAACCCTCCGCTGAAGAAGTTGCATGACCGACCACGTTGAAGCCTTCACCGATGGCGCCTGCCTGGGCAACCCCGGCCCGGGTGGCTGGGCCGCGCTACTGCGCACCCGTGGCATCGAAAAGATGCTCTCCGGCGGCGAGCCGGATACCACCAACAACCGCATGGAACTGATGGGCGCCATTTCCGCGCTCGAGGCCCTCACGCGCCCGTGCACGGTGCACCTCATGACCGATTCCAAATACGTCATGCAGGGCCTGCAGGAGTGGGTGCCGAAGTGGCGCCGCAACGGCTGGCTCACGGCCGACAAGAAGCCGGTGAAGAACCAGGACCTCTGGGTGCGCCTCGACGAGGCCACCCGGGCGCACACGGTGACGTGGGAGTGGGTGAAGGGCCACGCGGGCCACGAGGAGAACGAGCGCGTCGACGTCGCCGCACGCGACCAGGCCATCCTCTACAAGGCGAAGGGGCAGGTGGCATGAGGCAGATCGTCCTCGATACCGAAACCACCGGCCTGGAAGCGCACCTGGGCCATCGCCTGATCGAAATCGGCGCGGTGGAACTCGTCGGCCGCCGGCCCTCGGGCAACCATTTCCACACTTACCTCAACCCCGAGCGCGCCATCGACGAAGGCGCGCGCGAGGTGACGGGCATCCAGGACGAGTTCCTGCTCGACAAGCCGTTCTTCCGCGACAAGGTCGACGAGTTCCTCGCCTACATCAAGGGTGCGGAACTCATCATCCACAACGCGGCGTTCGACGTGGGCTTCATCAATGCCGAGCTGGCCCGCCTGGGGCCGCAGTACGGCACCGTGGCCGATCACGCCACGGTGCTCGATACGCTGGCGCTCGCCCGCACCATGTACCCGGGCCAGCGCAACAGCCTCGATGCCCTGTGCAAGCGCCTCGGCGTCGACAACACCCACCGCGACCTGCACGGCGGCCTGCTCGACGCGCAGCTGCTGGCCGATGTCTACGTCGCGATGACCTCGGGCCAGGTCGGCCTCGATTTCGTCTTCGACGCAGGCGCCGACAACAACGCGGCGAATGTGCTGGGCGACATCGTCATCCACCGTCGCCCCGTGGTGCTGCGCGCCACGGACGAGGAACTCGAGCTTCACGCCAGGCGGCTGGATGCCCTCGACAAGGCCGCCGGCGGCCAGAGCATCTGGCGCAAACTGGAAGCCGAAGACACGGTGCACTAACCCGGCAAAGCCCGCCCCCTTGTGGGAGCGCGCTTGCGCGCGATCACCCCGCGACGCGCAGCAGGATCGCGGTAATGTTGTCCCGCCCCGTGCCAGCCAGCGCCTCGAGCACCAGGTGGTCGACGCACTCCTGCGCGGCGATATCCGTCCGCGCCACGATGGCGCCGATGCGCTCATCGGCCACTTCATCGGTTAGCCCGTCGGTGCACAGCAGCAGGCGTGCACCGGCCGCGAGCTCGCCGCGGGCCAGCCCGATATGGAGTTGGTCGGGCGCCGTGATGCCCAGCGCCTGGGTGAGCACGCTGCGCTGCGGATGGTTGCGCGCCTGGGCCTCGGTCAGCTCGCCGGCCTCGACCAGGGCCTCGACAATGGAATGGTCGTGCGAGAGCCGATCGAGCGAACCCTCCACCCACCGGTAGATACGGCTGTCGCCGACCCACGCCGCCTCGTAATGGCGGCCGGCCACGCGGATGGCCGCGATGGTGGTGCCCATGGGGCGGGATTCCTTCAGGCCCCCGGAGCGGGCGATGAGCGCCTCGTTGACGCGCTGGATGGCATCCACCAGCGACTGCCCGGCGGTGACCTGCGCCACGACGCCATCGCGGGCCATGGCCGAAGCCACCTCGCCGTGCTGGTGGCCACCCATGCCATCGACGACCAGGAAGAGCCCAAGGCCGGCATCGGCGTAGTAGGTATCCTCATTGCGCAGACGGCGGAGACCCGTGTGCGTGCCGTGCCCGAACTCGATCATGGTGGCCCTGGAAAGCGTGGATTCGCGAGGGCAGGATGCCCCATCAAAAGGCTGTTGTCACGGCGCCGAAGACCCACTATCATTGCCGACTCGGCAGGCCGCACAGCCTGCCGTCGACCCTTCCGGAGAGGTGGCAGAGTGGTCGAATGTACCTGACTCGAAATCAGGCGTACGTGCAAGCGTACCGTGGGTTCGAATCCCACCCTCTCCGCCATTATTGCGAATCGTTGAACGCCTAGAAGCCTCGTGTTTCTGGGCGTTTTCCGTTTGGGTCACTCGGGTAGGTCAGAAGCCATGCGTCTACCCCACCATTTGCTCCGTCATAAGTCTGGCGTCTGGTATTTCCGACTGGTCGTTCCCCGCGATCTCCAGCTAGCCTTCGGCAAGAAAATCATCAAGCGAAGCTTGGGCGTGCGGGACATGCGCCTGGCCCGTTTGTATGCCTACGAGCTGGGCGCGCAGTATGCTCATGCCATCGCAGAAGCCAGGGGGAAAGGCATGGCGAACCGGGAATGGAAGGTCTCGAAGTTTGAGATTGATCACCGTGCCGACGGCGGGTTTTCCATGCGCACCGACGGCACCGAACAGGACAATACGGCTGCGCTAGAAGCCCTCCGCTTGCTTCAGGCAGTCCGGCCGACGACGCCCATGGCCATGGCGGTTGCGCCGAGTTCCCCGGCAGTCCCTGTGTCCTCGGCTCCCACGTTGTTGGAGGCATTCAAGCGCTACCAGGCTGCGGAACAGGCCGGGATGAAGCCCGATACCTGGGACCAACGCCAGCGGGCTATCTGGAGTTACATCGAGGCGCTGGGTCCTTCGAAGCGGGTGGATGAAGTCACCCCGCAGGAAACGGATCTTTGGGCCGCCGAACTTCAGAGCGAGGGGCGATCGAAGCGGACGGTGGCGCAGTGGGTTTCCCATGTCGCCCAGCTCTTTGAGGCCCAACGCCGCATTGGCAACGTCAAGGGAGACAACCCCGTCAAGGGCGTCGTAGTCTTCACCAAGGCAGAAAAGCTCGCTGCCAAAAATCGCGGGCATGGTTGGGAAGCGTTCGACGACGCGCAACTTGCCCGAATCTTTGATCCGAAAAACTTTGCCCGGATGACGACCACGCATGCCCGTTGGGGTTCGCTCATTGGCCTCTACAGCGGTGCCCGTGTCAGTGAAGTGGCCCAGTTGTTCTTGCGGGATTTCGAAGTGGTTGAGGGCACGAAATGCGTCCGCATCACCAACGAATCCGATGGCCAGAGCGTCAAAAACGAGGCCAGCAAGCGCCTGGTGCCGCTCCATCCGGATCTTTTGGACATGGGACTTTGGGCTCATGTGGAGCACCTGCGCGCCTTGGGTGAGGAGCGTCTTTTCCCAGGCATGAGGATTGATTCCAAATCGGGGGCTGGCAACGCCATCAGCAAGGGTTTTCGGTATCTCGTCCACGAAGTGCTGGAAATGAAGCCTCGCCGTGCGAAGGGAAAGATTGCGTTTCATAGCCTTCGAAAGTCGGTCATCCAGCGGCTCCAAACGAATCTTCCGGGAGAGCGGCGAAAGGCCCTGGTCGGGCACGAGCCCGGGGACGGCGTTCATGAGGCTTTTTACATGCGTCCATGGACCGCGGAAGAGTTGGCGACTTTCTTCCCGGAACTGGCCTGGCCGTTCATGGACAAGCCTGCGCTGAAAGCGATTCTGGCTAATGCTCCCAAAGGACGAGGACGGCCGAAAAGCGCCGCAAAGAAGCCGCAAAAACCGAAGGTTGCTCCATGAGCGATTGGATTGATAAAGATATCGCGAGCATGGAGATGTCCGACGCTGAAAAGAACGGTCTTCAGTTTTTTCGCAACTTTGAGAAGGCCATTGCTAAGAGGCGTGTCGAAACGTTCGTCTCCGGGGCCTCTTGGGATCCAGAAGTGATTCCCTCATTCGAGCAGTTCGCTACGCTCATGGTCGAAGAGGAAGAGCGGTCTCTGCCTGTGATCGCCTGTGCCTATGCGGACGACCTCTTAAAGGACATGTTCCTGCGCGAGCTGCCACGGCATGTTCCTGGCGGCCCCAAAGATCTGGTCACCGGATACGGTCCGTTGGCGAACTTCTCTTCTAGGGTAAAGCTTGCCTTCGCGTTCGGATGGGGCAGTGAGGACGTGCTGGGTGAGCTCGACCTGCTCAGGAAACTTCGGAATGACATCTCGCACAAATGGCGGACGTCGGAGTTCGAAGCCAAGCTGGTTGATCTGGTCGAGAATCGACAGTCGCCCATTGAGGCCATGTTGGACGACGCCAAGCACTTCCCCAATGGCCTGGGCGAGTTGACCCGTCAGCAGCGCCTGCGCGTTCGGTTGATTTGGCTCTTGGGGAGGCTGACTTACGAATGTCAGCTGTGGGTGCCCGCCCTCAAGGCAAGCTTGCGACCCTTTCAGGTGCTGTATTCAGGCGCTCCCCCGAAGCTGCTGGAGGCTATGAGTTCTTTGGCGATTAGCTCCACCAAGCGGATCCAAGCCGGACACTAAACGGGGATAGGGTTTGGACTGCGCAGACGCCAGCAGCAGGACGTTGAGGCCGGTCGACGCGGTCGCGCCGGCCTCCCTATTTACAACGTCACCTCCAGCTTGGCCCACACCGTTCGGCCTGGCTCATTGACCCGCGTAGTGTTCACGTAGCCGACCAGTCCGGCGGTGGCTGCGTTGATGTGTTCCGCGTAGGTCTTGTTGAGCAGGTTGTCCACGCCCGCACTTAGCGTCACGGCCCTGGAGAAGCGGTAGCCGCCATTGAGCGAGAAGACGCCGAAGCCACCTGTGGGCCCCAGGTCTTGGCCCACGATGTTGCCGTCGCCCACGGCTACGCGGTGCTGGGCGTGGACCAGGCGCCATAGCGCGCCGGCCGACCACACGCCGGTGTCGTAGGTCAGCCCAAACCGGGCTTCCAAGGGCGGCATCTGCGGCAACGGGCGGTGATCGGTCCGGTTTTCGCCCCAGGCATACGCCAAGGTGCCGTCCAGCTTCCAGCGATCGGTCAACGCAATCACCGCGCCTGCCTCGCCGCCTGCGGTGCGGGCATTGACGTTGCGCGCCGCGCCCATGGCCATCGCGTCCAGGCCATAGTGGATGAGGATGAAATCGTGGACGACCCCGGTGTAAGCCGACACCCACGCCTTCATGCGGTCGGTCCGGTATTGAAACCCGACATCGAGCTGGGTGGTCTTCTCCGGCTGGGTGCGTCGGAACCCGTCCACGTCCCCGGCCACGTGGCCTCCGAACAACTCCCAGTAGTCGGGGAAGCGCTCGACATGGCCCACACCGGCGTAGACGGTGCCAGGCACGGTGGCCAGGTCGTGTTCGTAACGCGCGAAGCCCGAGGGCAACCAGTTGGAGCGGCTGGCGGCGGTGGTCGCCGACGCACCCATCCCCATGTCCATGCCGCCCATGTTCATGCCATCCATGTCCATGCCACCCCCGTCGTCCGTGGCCAGGGTGTAGCCGCGCGCATGCGCGCGGTCCGCGCGGGCACCGGTGATCAACCGTGACTTAGTGTCGAGGGCCCACGTGGCTTCGGCAAACGCGCCGACGGTGCTCATCCGGGCATCGCGGTCCCGCGGCAGGTCGCGGTAGTAGCCCATCATGCTGCCGGGCGGCCCACCGTTGCGCACCGTGTGCGTGTTGGTCGAGCCATCCACGCCGGCCACGATCTTGACCACGTCCGACCAGTCCAGGGTGACCGCCGCCCGCCCGCCGTTGGTGCGCCGGGCCACATCGCTCGCCATCGCCGTGGGCATCATGGAAGCGGGGTCCGGATCGCGCAGGGTGTAGTTGTCCATCACGTGGTCGGCGTAGTTGGTGTAGACCTGCGCTTCGAGTTTGGTGACGTGCTCGGAGAGGTTCTTGGTCTCCACCTTCAGCCCCGCGCTTTCGCGCAAGAACTGCGCCCCGTCCATGCTGCTGAACGCATAGGCGGCTTTGCCATCACCGCGGCCGGCGGTGAGTTCCACACGGGTGTCGTCGGTCGGGGTCCAGCCCACCGTGGCATCGGCATTCCAGCGGTCGTAATAAGAGCGCACCCGATCGCCGTTGCCGTCGTCGTAGTCCTGGGAATGGGTGTGGTTGGCGCTGATGCCGAGGTAGCCCTGCGAAGTGCCGCCGCGCAGGTCCACCATCTGGTCGTTCCGGCCCCAGGAGCCGCCCAGCACGCTGGCGTTGAGCCCCACCGTCGGCTCGGTGTAACGGGTGAACTCCCGATCAAACAGCACCGTGCCGGCGGAGTTGCCCGGCCCGTAGAGCACCGTCTCCGGCCCCTTGATCACGGTGACCTTGTCGTAGAGCTGGGGCGAGATGTAAGAGGTCGGCGGATCCATGCGCGAGGGGCAGCCGCCCCCGATTTGGCCGCCGTCCACCAGAATGTTGAGCCGCGAGCCGACCATGCCGCGCAGCACCGGGTCGCCGTTGGTGCCACCCTTGCGGATGGTGGAAAAGCCCGGGATGGACTTGAGGAAGTCGGCGCCATCGCTGGCCGGCACCGGCTGACGGGGAGCCTTCGGGTCGGTGACCACGGTGAGCGGGCTGGTCTCCATCGGCGCGGTGACCACGATGGGGGTGAGGTTATCGGTCGGCGGTGGGTCGCCGGCGTGCGCCAAGGCCGGGCAGGCGAGTGCGATGAAGACGGGCAAGGGGCGGCGGGCCCACCGGTGGAGGCGAGCGGGCGCGCACGGACGGGCCGCGCGGGAGTGCGAGAACATGGGAAAGGTCCTGATTCGATGGAAAACGACCGCTTCGGCGGCCGGCGCTGGTCGAATCAGGCGAGCGGCGGCCCTCGTGGCGCGGCATCGAGCAGGGGGACCGCCATCGCGAGGCGCCGGGGCACCGCCGCCGGCGAGACCTCCGGCCCAAGGGCCGGCGGCCGCATGACCACGCCCGGGACCGTCGGCAACCCGGGGTGGTGGGCCATGAATGCGCAATAGCCGCAGGCGTCCATGGGCGCGGTGCCATGGTCTGGGGGAATGGGCTGGCCGTCATGGACCATCCCCATGTGGCCCTCGCACCAGTCACTGACCAGCGCGGCGGGTGGCCGGAGGACCTGGGAAACGACCGGCATGAACGCCGTCAGGCCCATCGCCACGAAGGCGAGCCAGGCGAACGCGCGGTGCGATGGTCGAAGTCGTCGAAACATGGGTCCCTGAAGCCGCTGGCGGTCGAGCCGCGTGCGCATGGTGCCCCCTCGCCCGGCGACCGGCGCTGTGGCACGTTGCCGCGCCGGGATGCGTGGAGACCTGCCCACTATGCCATGATCTGGACCCGGGTCCAGACTTTGGGGTGAGCGAGGGTGAGGCGGGTGCGCACACGCAGGCCGATGGCGGTCCTGGCCTGGCTGGCCTTGGGGCTGGCCTTGGTCGTGCCCGTGGCCTCGCGCCTCCATCAAGCGTGGGACGCGGTGCCAAGCTTGGGCGCCTGGTGCGTGGGCCACGGGGGGCCGCCGCCGCCCGATGCCTCGTTGGATGCCTGCGCCTACTGCGTCTGGCTCGCCCAGAGCCCGTGGCTGGGGGCCTCCGCGGTGCTGGTCTGGTTGGCGGCTGCGTTGCCGGTCGTCATCCGCCGCGCGGCGCGGGTTCCAAGCATCGGGCGATCGCCGTGGCGGATTCGGCAGGGGCGCGGGCCGCCCGCCGTGTGATCGAGCGGGGCGGCTTGGCTGCCCCACGGAACCCCGTCGACGCGGGGCACGGGCCGCTGGCCCTCGATCGCATGGGTGACTTATGAGCGTTTCCACGCCGCCGCCGCGCGGCGCGACCTACCGCATGATCTGGCGGTGGCATTTTTATTCGGGCCTCTTTTGCCTGCCGTTTATCGTGTGGCTGTCCCTGACCGGGATGATTTACCTGTTCAAGCCCCAGATCGAACCGTTCCTGGAGCGGTCGTATGCCCACGTAGCGCACGGGCCGGCCCAGCCGCCGTTTGTCCAGGTGGCCGCGGCCCTGGCCGCGGTGCCGGGCGGGGTGCTCAACGCTTACGAACTGCCCCAGACGTCCGACCAGGCCACGCGCATCCTGATCGGCAAGGGGCCCCGGGTGATCCGCGTGTTCGTGGACCCGTCGACGGCCCAGGTCCTTCATGTGGTGGACGAAAACGACCGCTTCATGCGGGTGATTTTCTACCTCCACGGCGAACTGCTCTCCGGCACGCCGGGGTCCATGCTGGTGGAACTGGCCGCCTCGTGGACCATCGTGATGCTGCTGACGGGGCTTTACCTCTGGTGGCCCCGGGGTGGCCGGCTTCGGGGCGTCCTGGTGCCTCGGCTCGGGGCAGGGGGTCGGGTGTTCTGGCGGGACCTCCATGCGGTCACCGGGTTTTGGATTTCGTTGATGGCGCTGTTCCTGCTGGTGTCGGGGTTGCCCTGGTCTAAGTCGTGGGGCGGGATGCTGAAGACGGTGCGGCAGACCTACGCGCAGTCGGTCGTGGCCCAGGACTGGACGATCGGCAGTGCCGCCGAGCGGCAGACGAACCGAGCGGCCAATACCCCGGTGGCCGATGAGCATGCCCACATGGCGGGCATGGGGGCGATGGCCGAGACGGGAAGGGTGGACCCCGATGCCTACAGCCCGCTGGACCACCTGGTGCCGGCGGTCGCGAAGTTGGGCTGGCCGGCACCCGTGTTGATCAGCCCGCCGTCCAAACTCACCCCAGCCTGGTCTGCGCGCACGGACACCCAAAATCGCCCGCAGCGGGTCGAGGCCCGACTGGACCCCGCCAGTGGGGCCATCGTTTCCCAGGTGCGCTTCGCCGATCGGCCGCTGCTGGATCGCCTCATCGGCTACGGCGTCGCGGTCCACGAGGGGCAACTGTTTGCGCCGCTCAATCAGGTGCTGGGGGTCGTGTCGGCCCTGGGCCTGCTGACCATGGCGGTGAGCTCGGTGGTGTTGTGGTGGCGCCGCCGGCCGGCAGGCACGTTGGGCGCCCCCGCCGCGCACGCCAAGGCCCGCTCGCCGGTGGTCGTCGTGGCGCTGGTATGCGTGTTGGGCGTGCTGTTGCCCTTGTTGGGGGCAACGTTGGTGCTGGTCGTGGTCGTCGAGCGCATCGTGCTCCGACGGTTCCCGGCGGCACGGCACGTGTTGGGCCTGACGGCCCCTTCGATTGAGAATGCTAACGTGAGGAGCGCACGATGAAGATTCGATGGATGGGTGTGGTGACGGTCGGTCTGGGCTTGGCCGCGGGGGCCGCAAGCGCCACGCAAGCGGACCATGTCCAGGTGAGCCAAGGGTGGATTCGGTTGCTGCCGGGATCCCTGCCGGCGGGTGGGTATGCGACGCTGCGCAACGATGGGTCCGAGGTGGCCACGCTCACGGAGCTAAGCAGCCCGAGGTATGGCGATGTGATGCTTCATGAGAGCGATACCAGCGGCGGCATGGGACGGATGGCCATGGTGGACCGTCTGCCGATCCCACCGGCCGGGTCCGTCGCCCTTTCGCCGGGCGGTTACCACGTCATGTTGTCCGACGCGCCCAAGCCCATCGCGGTGGGCGAGCGGGTGCCGATCCGCCTGACCTTCGAAGATGGCAGCCATCTGGATGCCTCCTTCGTGGTGCGCCCGGCCAACGCCAATAGCGCGACGGATTGAGGAGCAGTCATGGCCCCGTCGCTGCTTCAACTCATGGCCCAGGTGTGGACGCTGGTCTACACCGTGGGGATCACCATCTTGATTCTCCGTTTCCATGATCGAACGAGGGACCACCGCGGCCGACGTCCCTTGACCTTGCTGGATTAGGCGCATGACCGAGGTCGGATCATTCAACACGGTTCGGTTGCGTCTGCGGCCGGTGCGGCGTGAGGACGCCGCACGGCTGTTCGCCATCTATGGCGATCCCGCCACGCAGCGGTTTAACCCCTCGGGCCCGCTGCCCGATCACGAGGCGGCCAATCAACTCCTGCAGCGCTGGCTATCGGACTGGAGCGACGTGGGATTCGGGCCCTGGGCGGTCAGCGAGCGCTCGGACCCGGAGACCCTCATCGGGTTTGGCGGACTGTCTCGGTTGGCCTACGGCGACCGGCTCTTGCCAAACCTGGGTTACCGGTTTGCGGTGGAGGCATGGGGCAGGGGACTGGCGACGGAGTTGGCGATTGCCGCCCTGCGATGGGCCTTTGACGAGCTAGGACTGGCCGAGGTCTACGGCCTCGTGCGGCCAGCGCACACGGCGTCCATTCGGGTGCTGGAGAAGGTCGGCATGACCCAGGTGGGCACGCTCGATGATGCGGTGCCGGCAAGCCTGGTGTATCGGGTGGGACGGCCGCCGTAGCTACGCAAACTTACGGGATCACGGGCGGCAATCCGCGGTCCTGAAGTGGTATTAGGAAGAGTCGCTATGGCGTAACGAACGCTGGCCGTTTGCCGAATCCTCGTAGGGGTTCCCCGACTGACAGAGCGGGCAGAGATAGTCACTATTCTTTTCGAATGGCCGCTGCTGCGCTTTGCGTCAGTGACCGCCGTCCTCAAGGAGAGATCGGTGGCTCCAAAGCCTCTTGTCACGACCGGCGTCCTTAGCATGTTCGCCGGCGAACTAATCTTCATTCACCCCAATCTTGAGAGTCATGCCGTTCCATTTTGGCTGGCCATGGTGCTCTGGCTGGCATTTGGCGTTGGCGCCGCATGGTTGGGCGATCAGGCATACAACCGATGGCAGGTGAGCTCGAATACCGCATTGTCAAGGTTGATGAAACTGATCACCGTCGAGGCGGCCATCGTGGTCGCCGCGGTCGTGTTCTTCTGGGTGGTTTTTCTTCTTGCGGGCGTTGTCTGATCGGAACGCGATCGCCCACGTCGAATAGGCGATGTAAAGGCCGCAAACGACCCAGAAGGTGATTTCGACGTAACGAACCATGAGGGCTCTCTCTGACATTTCTGTAGACGTAGCTCAATCTCGAAAGGAGTCAAGTCGATGGCCGGGCGACCCGAATAGCTGGCCGTGGAAGATTCCCCCGCCATTGCGAAGAGGATCCCGTAGCCGTCGAATCATGAATGTCAGTTGGCGTCAGGTGGACTGATTTCGAACTTCCACTTGACCCGGACTTTGTTGAGGGGACTGGCCGCTGCGATCTGTTCGAGCGCAGTGCGCATTCGACCTCGCGCAACGGCGCGATTAGGATCCTGGTCGTCTTCGTAGAGTTCAAGCACCGAGGTGATGGTTTGATGGAGATGTTCACCGGGATGCTGGAGGATATAGGAGACGTAATCCTCCACCGGTGTCTCGGCCAAGATGGTCATGTCTTCGGTCTGGAGATACTGGTTTTGCCGCAGGGCATCCAACAGTTCTTCGAACGATGGACGTGTTTGTTTTACCCAAGCTGCGTAAGCGTCCGCAATGGCGTCGGCGAAGGCGTGGTCCTTGATCGGGTTGAACATTTCGACCTGACGCTTGGAAAGCTCCTTCCAGCGTTCCTCCGTGGACCGAGTAGCAATCCATTCGTCAATCATGCGGGACGCCAGCTCATCGTCTCCCAGCGTTCGCATGAGACGGATGGTGCTATCCGCATTAGTTGGTGACGTTGTGGTGATGAGTCGAAAGAAAGAATCCGACATTCGGGCAATGATTTCTTCACCGTTGTCCGCAAACGTGTCGTGGAATAGGCGCCACGTGCGGTTGAACTCCTCATCCAGATCCTGGGTCCGCATGCTCTGATCATAGGCATCGGCAGCGGCAGTGATCGTTTTTAGATCGGGGAAGCCTTGATTCACGGCATCAATCAACGCTTCATCGAGCTCGCCATGGAAATGGAAGTTGTAGCGCCCGAGGAGGTCATCCCAGCCCTTTTGTCGGGGATCGGGTGGCGCCGCTTCGGGTCGGGGATACATCCGTTCGACGGTGCGCATGAGGGATGACTTCGTGCCTTGATACGGCGGTGGTGCGCCTTCGCCCTGGCCGGCGACCATGTAGATATATAAGGCGAGGCAGCGCGCGATGTTGCGCCTCGTGGCGTCCAGCAGGTCTGGATTCAGCGCGGGTAAGATTTGGTCGCAGGCCAGCTTGACCCTTTCGATGATGCGCACGTTGGTCAACCGCAGGTCCAGGGCCGCATCCTTCGCGAAGCCATGGAGGGTTCCTTCGGCAGGATCCGGTTTGAAGATATAGCCCGCGCATACCTCGGGAGTCGCGGTGTAGATCACCTCTCCCAGAAAGACCTTCTCGCGGTTGGCTTCCCAAATGGTTTTGTCGCCCTCATCGAAGGCGCCATCGTTGAAGATCACGACCACCGAACATTTGCGCTCGATGACGAGCTGCGAGACAAGTCCCAGGACATCCTTGAGGGCCAGGCCGGCACCGCGACGTTCGAGATCATCGAGGCAAATCAAGGCATCCTTGACGCGACTGTAGGCCCAGCCCCGGTAGAGGGGGCCGAGGTTTCCGATATGCGGCACCCCCACGCCAGCGCCTGTGGCCATGTCGGCAAGGGCCTTGCCACGGACAGTGGCTGACTGGCGGAGCCGCTTTCGCCAACCCTGATCTTTCACCCGTTCGGTCAATGTCTGATCGGAGGTGCCGAGTAGGGCAGCAAAGGTGTCGTCTTTCATGTGCTCGACGGGTCGAATCTTTTGCGCCAGTTCGATGCGCAGGTCGGCCAGAGAGTTGATCCCGAACAGGGAAACATAGGCATAGTTGGGCCGAGTTTTCTGGGCTGCGATGGCGTGTTGCCCCGCAGTCTGATGCCAGAAGTAGGTCTTCCCCTGACCCCATTTGCCGACCACGGCGATGGCGCTGGGGGCCTCTTCGGTGATGAATCCGACAAGTCGATCGGTGACGGACATGGCATTCCCTCGCGCAAACGGTGAGTGGTAGAGCCGCCGGCTGGGTGCGCATACAGACCGGCCGCATCTGGCGGCCTGATGGAACCACTGAAGCGACAGCATGAGCAAGAGCGAGGCAAGGTGCGCGTCTTATGTGTTGTCGTGACAACACGCCGCGTCGATCAACGACAGCCTTCGGCTAGAGGCCGGACGGCTCACAAAAGTTGGCTCAACTTTTCGCCGACCCAACCGATGGCATGGCCCAAGCACATTCCGCCCATCGGAGGTTCCATGTCGTCCCGTCCCCGTTCCAAGAAACGCAACCGCGTCCGCGAGGCCAACCGAGCTCCCGGGATCAACCCCTCCGTGGTCCCGACGCGGGCAAGCCGCCTGCCGGCACGTTCGACGATGACGTTGATGGTTTGGGGGGCGTTGTCATTCCTGGGGTTCGCCTGGCTGGCGTCGATTGTTTACAACGTTGCCCCCGAGGCGGTCTCCATCGGCAACAGCCTTCCGCTTGAGAAGTGGGGCTGGAAGGGATTTCTGGTGTTTGGGCTACTGGCGTTCTTCTCCATTCCCATGTGGATCGGTTGGACGTTTGCCAGCCGATGCCAGGCGGTGCTGGCGGAGCGTCTGTTCAAGTGAACTCGAAGGCTGATCGAGATCAGATTCCCATCGGGAGGCCAGGCTGAAGAATCATGGCCTCTACCCATTGACATTCATTTTCGTTCCGCTTGATTAGGGCCCGTGGGGGCGAGCGGATCGGCAGAAGGTCGGTCCGCACCTGACAACCCGCTGACCATCCCACGGACTCCCCGGTGCGCTCATCACGTGCCGGCGCTTCAAGGAAGAAGCCATGCCGCTCCACGCTCGCCCCCACCTTTCTACCCACACGCGCGGTCACGGCCAATCGTCAGTCGCTGGCGCGGCTTACCGCCTCGGCATCCGTCTGGTCGACCGGCGGACCGGCCTGATTCACGACTACAGCCGGCGAGAGCGCGGCGATGAGATCGTCCGCACGCTCACCGTGGCGCCTCCGGGTGCGCCGGGTTGGGCGACTGATCCCGACGTGCTGTGGAACGCCGTGGAATCGAACGAAAAGCGCAAGGACTCCCAGCTAGCCAGGGATTTTCGGATACCCATCCCGATTGGGCTCTCCGACCAACAGGCGGGTGACCTGGCAGAGGACATGGCACGCTACATCTCCACGGTCCTTCAGACACCGGTCTCAATGGGTCTTCATCGGGACAACGACCGCGATGTTGTTGGTGAACTCAAGCGCGATGGCGCCGTGGGGTTTCATGCCCATTTGTATTTTCCGACCCGAAAGATTCAGTGTTGGACTGGCGAAGGTGACCCACCGACCGCGCTGGGCTTGGGTGAAAAGTTCACGGAGTTGGCCTACAAGAAGACTTCCGGACCGGTGGTGGAAATGCTCAACGCGCGTTGGGCCGAGATCGCCAACAGTCACCTCGCCGAAGCCGGCCTGACGCCGGACCGAGATCATCGGTCCTATGTTCGCCTAGGCATCGATAAGAAGCGAGAACCCAAGGTCAGCCAAGCGGCTGCGGCAAAGGAACGGCGTGGTCTTTTCACTGACGAAGGGGACCTCATTCGGCAGATCCGGATGCCTGCTCCGCTAGCCGAACTGACCGACGGGGAGTTGGCCTCCATCCAGCACCGGCAGGCGCAGGCTGACCGAATGCGGGAGGTCATGAAGGCGTATGCGGACGCGCCCGACGAAATCCGCGATGCCCAGGCGCGCGGCACCGATCAGGGAGCGCACGCCGCTCTGGTGGACCGATTTGCGGCGGCGCTGCCCGCGCCCACGGTGACGACCCGAGCCAGCTTCGTGAAGCTGCTGGCGGTCATGCGCCGAATCCAGCGGGTTCTGGCCATTCTGGTCGGTGTGGTGCCTCGGCTTGAAACAATGCGCGACTCCCGCCGCCGAACCAGCCTGGCGCACTGGCAAGCCCAACGGGACATGGATGACCTCGGCCTGCGCCACGCCGCCGCTGTGGCCGCCTTGGAGGGCTGGTTGCGTGATCATCGGTGGCGGTTGCGCTTCCGGGGGCTCATGGGCGCCGCTCGGCCCCCGCGCCTGGACGAGCTGGAGCGCCGAGAAACGCAAGAGCGGAGCTGGCTGAAGGAAGCCCAGCTCCAGTTGCGCCGCACTGCTGCCCAAGATGAAGCGAGTCTGCGCCGGCTCCAGCATTTCGAACGGCTCCAGGCAAAGGCCCAGGTGCGTCTCGAACAGGGCCTCGTTCACCTGAGCGCACTGGATCCCGGAGCGGCGTCCGTCCTCCTGACCACGGCGTCGACGGATCAGCGTCCGTGGGTCGAGCAAGCGATGCCACCGGCGCCGGATGACGAGCAGCCTGCGCCGCCCGAACCGGCGGTCGCCTATCACCAAGAGGGTCGGCCCCGTTTGCGTCCACGGCCGGGTGGCTGATGACGCTGTGCCCGGATCCAGAACTGGCCGCGCGGTTGCTCCGCGGGTGGTGTCCCGCTGGGACCGCCATCCGGATCGAAGGCAGCGAACGGGCGGGCAGGGCGGTTAATCTGCGGGTAGACCTGGTCGGCGTGCCGGCGGCGATGCCAATCGGGATTCAAGTGTCCGATCTGCTGGGACGGGAGCTCGACCGGACAGGGGCCGTTCGTTTGAGGGCAAGGGAAACGGTCAGTCAGTTGATCGCGCATCTGGCGCTGCGCCTTCATGGCGATGGCGCGGCGTTGCGGGTGGCCCCGCAGGCCGCGTCAATGACGGCGCATCTCTACAGAGTAAGGCGCTCTGGGCCATGAGGTCTTGGCTGCGCAGCGGTTTTATGTTCCCAAGCGTCTAAACTCGCCAAGCGACCACTCACGAGGGAAAAGCGATGGCAAAGCTCTGGGAAGATACGATCGTTACCGTCATCCGAGATGAGAAGTGGCTTCATGCGCTGCGACGTGGCGCTCCAATAACAGGTTACCCGATGCCCCAGCTCAACATGAGTGGTAACGCCGAGCAAAAGCTTGGTGATCTTGTTGATGTGACAGATGATCGATTTTTTCTTTTCGAAGTAAAAGCAGAGCGGGAAGACATCGAGGACGAGTGGAACACGAAGAACGCGGAAGACGGCCATAAGAAGAAAGCATTTCTGGCGCTACACGCATGCGTTTACGGGCCCAAACGGCCTTCCGGTTGGAACGCTCTGGTCGACCGTTCGCTTCGAGGGCACTTCTTGGCCTATTGGGCTGAAGAATACGATGACGATCAGCTGAATGAGGACGACGTTGCCGAGGCGTGGATGCCTCCGCATAAGGCGTCCTGGCGCGACCTGATCAAGGCTCGAAACCAAGTGGTCGTGACTCCCTACATCTTGGGATGCCTGGACCTATGGACCGAGGAAGGCGGTGAGCACATCACGGAGCGTTACCGCAACGCCATCCGACCAGGCTTCTTCCAGGCGGCGCCTGAAAAACGCTACGTTCGCCTTCACGTGCCCCTTTCCTTGCTATACGAAGGGGCCGGTCGGACGTTTTTCATTGACCGAGATGCACCGGGCGAGACGATCTACGCCGAATCGCGTTGGGGATTGGAGCTTGCCGAGATGAGCAACTACATTCAACAGTTGTGCGCACGATTTGGCAGTCAGCCCGAGCCACTTCATGCCGTCATCATGTCTTCGTCAGGGCGATTCTTCAGGGTTGTCACGACGACTGCCGAGTTGAAGGACATGGTTACGCCGAGTCCCAAATCCGCGCCAAATGCCACGCGCCGCGTCCAAGCGGAGGTGGTCGCAATGAGCCGGGACGACAAAGACGAATGGCGTAACCGGCTCCAAGAGGAAGAACGTAGGGCAGCGAATCTTGAATCGAACATTCCAACAAGGAGTCGTAGAACTTACGGTGGCAGCTAGACATCGAGGAATCCCGACGCCATCGCATCTTTGATAGACGGCAGCGGCGAGAATCGTTTGTGAAAGATATTGGCTGCCAAATCGGCTTCACGTTCCGCTAGAAGAGGTGGTAGCCGCTTCAGAGCGCGTAGGTAAGCAGTCAGCCAAATCTTTTCCAAGGCTGTTTTTTTTTGAAGAGAGGGGGCGACGGTCATGGCACATCCACGGGCGGGTCGTCGCAACCTAGCGATGATCTGCCATCTGTCAAGCGGACATCCAGGGATCGGTGAGCGAATATCGTGGGACGGAGACATATCCGTCAGGCGTTCCAGCGCCTTCACTGGTCGGTGAGTCGTGCCAAGGTGGGCAAAGATAGGAACCCCGGGTTAGGCAGCCTCCACGTTAAAGGTAGTCTGCGACCAGCTCCTCGGTGAGTCTGGTTCTCCCGAACATATACGAGGTATAGATGCGGACGGCCTCATTGGCCTCCTGCTCGGCTCGATGCGGAGGTAGGCGACGCAGTGCGGTGAGAAAGGCCCTGGCCCACACCTTTTGGCGCACGGTTTTGGGCTCGTTAGCAGAATGGGCGTTCATGGCTATCTCAACGTGGGTTGTCCGCACCCTGGCGGCGTCTGGCCTGGTGTCAAGCTAGTCCCAACGCTGGGTCTACTGATGTCGCGAATCCGGCCGGAGGCTGCCATTGATCGAATAACATAGGACGACAACTGTTCAGCCGCAGCCCCGCCACCTGTAAAACCTCCACCACTTCCCCAGGAATGCGGAATGAACAACAACGCCGAATGTGTCATCTGCGCCAGGGACATGGATGCGGGCAATGACTCGGCGGAACACGTCATCCCGCAGGCGATCGGAGGGCGCTGGGTTGTGACGGGGTTCATTTGCCGGTCGTGTAACAGTCGGGCAGGGGGTTCCTGGGACGCGGTTCTCACCAAGCAGCTGGCTTGGTTATCCACCATTGTCGGCGTGGTGCGTGAACGTGGGGAGGCACCAGATGTCGCCGTTACAACGGTGGAAGGTGAGCAACTGATGCTTCGGTCGGACGGTGCCTATGTTTTCCGGCGGCCTACGATCGCCGAAACCGCAGACGGCAATACGTTCAACATCTCCATTACGGGTCGGTCGGTGGCAGAGGTTCGGCAGCATCTGGCAGGCTTCAAGCGTCGGCATCCCGAGGTAGACATCGAAGCAGCGATGGCCACGATCACGAAGACGCGCCACTACATCGACAACCCATGTCAAACCAGTCTGGTGTTTGGTGGTCCCGAAGCCAGTGCGTCGCTGATTAAAACGGCTCTGGCCGCCGCCGTGAACTTCGGGTTGACGCTCGACGCATGCGACGTCGCCATGACCTACTTGAGGACCTTTGACGGCCCCCTTCCGGTGGACTTCTTCTTCGCCCGAGACCTAGTGAAGGCACGTCCAGATGACCGAATCCTCCACTGTGTGAGTGTTCGGGCAGATTCCGCGAGTGGCCAGGCATTGGCCTACGTTGACTACTTTGGGCTGTGGCGCTCCATCGTGATCTTGAGCCGGGATTACACGGGCCCGGCCGTATCGAAGACCTATGCGATTGATCCGACGCTGGGGGAAGAGGTTGCGCTCGAAGTGGAACTAGACCTCGATGAGATGGAGGTTGCTTCGATCCTCGATGGCTCCAGTGGTGCCCTGACGGATTGGCCTTCGGTGTATGCGCGGGTGATGCCGATGGTCCTGAAACGCGCCGAAGGTCGGCACCGAGAACGGTTGATCGAGGAAGGGGTGACCGAAGCCGCGGCGGCATTCGGGCTGAAGCCGGGAGACCTTATCCCAGAGGAAAAGCAGGAGCCCTTCGCCAGGCTCGCCAGTCGGCTGATCGCCGAGAAGGTCGTCGAGATGACCGTTGCCCTGGAGCGATTGAGATCGATGTGACCGAGGCTGGCGCGGGCGACCTCTTCGGTGGCTCCGCACACGCTGTTGGATAACCGAGTAACTCTGTTTGAGCATGGTGGCCAAGAGTGGGGAGCGCATACAGATGTATGTGCTACACGATCTGTCCGCCCATTCTTAATCAGCCTGTCCAATCTTGCTAAGTGATTGATTTTATCGCGGCGTCTTCCCATGCTCATCCACCGGCGCCACTCACATAATGGTGTTCGTGCTCACCCGCGCTGACGGGCGTGCCACAACAGGCTGTCCGCGTTTCGCGGCCACCAGCAGCGGATTGCGAGGCGACTAGGTGGGTTCACAGCTGCGACCAGCCCGGCCAGTTGGTGAAGAATCGGATCTGTCGGGCGCAAAAAAGCCCCGGCATGCCGGGGCTATAGGGCGGACCCTGGGACTGGGTCAGGAAGAGGCCGCCTGCTTTGCTGCTGTGACCTTTGCGCGGGTCCTGTGTGTGGAACCGCGGCCTGCCTTCGGGTGCGCCGCCGCTGGTGGTCGCCGCTTCAACTCGATCCGGTGGCATTGGTCCAGCAGGCGGGCGTAGATGCCCTCCCGGGCAGCGGCGTCCTCGAAGTAGTCGTCCCAGTCGCCGACGTCATTGATTGACGCCACCACCGTCGGCAGCCCTTTGCGGTTTCGGTCGTCCAGCAGCCGGCGCAGCAGATATGTGCGTTCGGTGCTCGCGTGCTCCGTCGCAAAGTCGTCCATCACCAGCAGGGGGATGGTGCCCAGTTGCTTGAGGTAGCGCTTCCGGGAGGCGGATGGCTCCTCGATATCCAGACAGCGTTCCAGCATGCGCGGGGTCTGGACAAACAGCGTGCGCACACCCTGGACCATCGCCTCTTGGCCCAGCCCTGCGGACAAGTGGGTCTTACCCGAGCGAGCCGGGCCCGTGATCACCACACACTGGCCGCGTGGGATCCACGACAGACCCTTCAAGTGGTCCATGCGCTGGGGCAGCAGGCCGGTTGCTTGTCCGGGTGTAAACGTGGCTATGCTGAAATGGGTGGCCAAGCCAGCTCGACGGAAGAAGCCCTCGGACCGACCCTGGGTCAACGCCTGGCGGTGTGCGTCGAGCAGATAGGCCAGGAGTTCGTCCTGGCCACGGTCGGCGTTGGCGGGCGTGGCATGCCACGCCTCCAATGCCTCGGCCATGCCAGGTAGTCGAAGTTCACGAAGTTGTTGGGGAAGATGACGCATGGGGAAACCTCACATCGGTAAAGGATCGGGATCCGCCGGCATTGCGAGCACGCCGAGCGGTCGAGGCACCTTCCTTGGCCTGGATGGAGAGCTTTCGTGACAGGTCCGAAACGGTCACGTGGGAGAGATCGGAGTAGGACGCCAGCGCTTGGTCGATGGTGGCCGAACCGTATTTGCCCGCAAGGGTTTTGAGCTTGTCCGCTGGGCGCAAACCGAGATAGGGGCGGTCCTGGTTGAACTGCTTTTCGACAAATCGATGGATGGCCGGACCCGCCAGCTTTGCCCAGGCCCGCAGGGCTTCCGGTGTGCGTTCGGCTTGCGCGCGGTGGTGGTCCGGCTGGTGGCTCGGGGTCGTCGTGAGGCCGCCTACCTCGTGGCTGCGCGTGTGTCGGGCGACGACCCGCCCGTCGTGGAACAGCTCGATGTTAGTATCGGTGATCCGCGCATCCACGCGTTGACCGACCAGGGTGTGGGGCACAGAGTAGCGGTGATAGTCCACAAGGATGTGGTAGCCGGCATCCACGCGCACGTTCGGTTTGATGGCGGCGTATTCGTAGGGTGTGGGTGGCAATGGCCGGAGTGCCGCCCGTTCGATGCCGTCGAACCGTTCTCGCCGACTGGGCATTTTGTTGGCCATGGGTCGGTTGTTTTCTTCGTCGAGGAAGATCGCCAACTGGGCGTTGAGTTCCTCGATCGAGTAGAACGTCATCGTGTTCAGACGGGACATGATGCGATCGGTCAGGATGCCGACCTGCCGTTCCACCTTGCCCTTGTCCTTGGGCTTGTAGGGGCGCGCCGCGAGCGCCACGACGCCATAGTGGCGGGTCAGGTCCTCGTAGCTGCGCTGAATCTCGCCGTCCGGCCCGGCTTTGGTCATGGCGGACTTCAGGTTGTCCGGCACCACCATGTCGGGCACGCCGCCGAAGAACGCGAACATCTGCGCATGGGCCCGGATGAAGTCAGGCACGGCCTGAGACGGCAGGGCGGTGGCATACGTGTAGTTGCTTGCGCCCAAGGTGCCCACGAACACCTCCACGTAAACCCGTTGCTGGGTTTTGCGATCGATGAAGTGGGGCCGTTTGCCGATGAAGTCGACAAAGACCTTTTGCCCTGGCACATGCTTCTGATACATCACCGAGGGCATCGTGGCGCGGTAGCGCCGAAGCCCTGCAGAGATGTTCGAATACGAACGATGAGAGGGAGTGTGCGCGGGGCGGTAGATGGTTTCCCACCAGACTTGGAGTGACATGCGATGCGCGGCCAGGAAGTCCTGAAGCGCGGGATAATCCACTTCCGCTTTGACCTTGTTGCCGCGGTGGGGTTTGTTGAACGTCGCATCCATGCGTTTTGGAGAAAGATCCCGGACGTCATTCCAGGTCAGCTGTTTCTCGGCCAGCATGTGGCGATAGCGGGTGACCGTCGTGCGGGACAGCCGGACCGCACCGGCGATGTCGCGGTCGCCGAGGGTCGTGGTGAGGATGAGGCGCAGCGCCTCCATTTGCTTAAGCATCGGTCGGGCCATAGGGAACACTCCGTGTGAGGTCCATCGCACTCCGTGCGACGGGTCAAAGATCGGGCAAAAGATGCCCGTGCCCCTCCGGGTGAGGGGCTTGACAGGTGGGGGAGGCGGCCCTAGGTTTTCGGGTAGCAGCGGGTTGTCAAATCACTGCGATCGGGAGCCGGGTGCTGATGACACCCGGCTCTTTTTTTGTCCGCCTGAAGGTCAGATCAGGTCATGGGCGAAGAGTCCGGTAGTTGAGGGAAGGCGCGGAAAGCCCTCCAGAACTAGCGGAAACCGAGAGGTCGTCAACCACCCCCGGAAACCCGAGAGATCGACGGCGCCCTATTTCCGGGGCAGGGCTAACTCGAGGACGATCCTCAAGTTTTTACCCGGCTGGAACTGTCTCGAATTGCGTGAGACTGGTCAAGCGACGGTGCGGCAAAGTGACGCAACCTTATGGCGCTTTCCGATCCACATTTAGCAGCGACCGTCGATCAGGAACGCGCGGGCTCTAGCAGGTTTCCCTGGGCCACTGGGATCGGTTCGGCGTGGCTCGCGCTGACGAGGTCGCGGCTTGAACTATCTTCAGGAAGTCATGCGCAGTTGGATCATTGACAACCCGCCACCGTGATCATTCACCGCTAGCGCCACGCATTCGCTCGGTTTAGTCCGTTATGGATAGTGCTTTAGCGATGATGGGAATATAGCGGTCAACCTGATCGCGATCGCTCTGCTTTTCCTTCTCGGTCAGCTCACCGTAAGACGTGGCGATCAAACGCTCCCACTTTGAGACGAGTTCGGACGGGAGCAAAATGCTCCCGTCAGGCTGTGAAACGCCTTTCCCGTGAAGATATTTCTGCCAATGTGACCACCGCTCATGCTCGATCGCGGCCAGTTCTTCACGGATCTGCTCAAGAGTCTGCTCGGCGGTCATGACCGTCCTAAATGAGTTTGTCTTCGACCAGTTTACGGTAGTGTTGTCCGAGGACAGTGAGCTCACATGATTTGCTCGCCATGGCCGCGTGCCACATGTGGGGAGCTTCGACCGGCCGAACTAGGTTGACTTTGGCGTAACGCTGGAGCACCGCAAAGATTGCGGTGTTGGCCGGATTTGGCGGGGGTGAGTGTGTGTCATTGGGCGCCCGTTCTGGCTCGAAGGTGGGGTCGAGTTGAAACTGATGCGACGCGGTTGGGAAATGTTTGGCCAGTGCCTGTAAATCTTCCAGCGGGATCGGAGCGGCGGCTTTTTTCAGCGATACAAACGATTTCACATTGGTTTTGAATACTGGGCGCTGCTGCCAAGGGCCAAGTGACTGATCAATATGTGCGTAAACACTACCGGGCGTTACATCACCAACAAGGTTGGCGGCTGCTCCGCCGAGCGCGTCTACGAGTAACGTGGTGAACACCCCGGCGCCACCACCGTCTACTTCCATCGCATATTGATTGGCGGCTGATGCTGTTAAGACAGTCATCCCTTCGCTGATTTCAGCAATCTTGGAGTCAGCTTCGCCGTTGCCGGCGATACCGCTGTGGCAACTGTCTAGGATAATGATCCTGTTGGTAGCCGGTGATTTCCGAGCAAACATAATGAGATCGGAAAGCCTGAACCCGTCGTTTCCGGTCTTACAGTCGGTTCCGCAAAGAAATCCCCCAACATCCTCGATATGCCCATGCCCAGCGAAGTAGAACAGCGCAACTTCGGCGTTGTCTTCAAAAAGCGCTTTGGCGGCTTCCATGAGGTCCTGCTGCGTGATCTTCTCGCTGGATCCAGACGACACCATGAGCATTGGTGTCGCGAAGTTCACAGTGCCGTCCGCATGCCTTTCGAGCGCATTCTTTATGCTGTGCGCGTCGTTGACACAGCCACTCAACCCGCTGATGTGGTCGTAGTAGTCGATCCCGACAATCAGTGCTTTCCTCACGGCACATTCCTTAGAGACTGTCGATGAAGTCGGAGATGTTCTTGTCTGTCCAGGTATAGGTAGGGACGCCAGCTAGATCTGTCCGGTCGTCGGAGTAGGCCCATATGCCGCGGATGGGCTTCTTCTCTTCCTTGGCACAGGCAATCTCCCACTTCTGTCCTGTCGAGTTAAGTGAGTTCTTACTGACCAGAACAATGACCCCGTGAGAACGACGGATTCGGGTGCGCACTTTGTCTTTCCAGTCGCTATCGTAGGCTTCCTTGACCGACATATCGATGAACTCGTAGGGCGCGCGCGGGCTCAACGACTGCCCCTTCAGAAAATCCCTTTGACGTTCGTCTTCGATTGCGAATGCGACGAATACCACTTTCTTTTCTGCCATGGCGATTCCTTCGATTGGCCTGCGATTGAGGTTCCGGAACAGTAGCCATTACATGTTCCGGCGCGCGAAAAATCATTGAGCGAAATCGGCAACTGGAAGGCGTCTGGGCAGTCGTGCCTCGCCGCTTTATCCTTTGCGCAACGACAGGGAGACCACCCATGGCAGCACAGGGACAGGCCGCACCGCCGGCCACGGTAGAGGCATGGCTGGACAACCGGCCGAGCTGGCTTCGGGCTGCGGCCCATGGCCTGGTGACCACCGGGAGGCCGCCCGACGACGCTGCCCTGGACGCATTGGCGGACCATTGCCATGCCGAAGCGGCGGGCACCCTCGCCGGGTCTCATCCCTCGCTCGCCGCCGGCGTCATCCAGGCCGTTCCGCTCGGCCCAGAGCTCCGCATCCAGCGGCTTTGGCACATCCGAGGCGTGAATGCGTTTGGCCAGCGTGCCGAACTCGACCTAGGCGGCGACCTCACCGTGGTTTACGGGCCCAACGGGGCTGGCAAATCGGGCTACGCCCGATTGCTCAAGCAGATGTGCGGTGCGAAGGCGGCAGAACCCATTCATGGCAACGTTTTTGGCCCGGCCGGTATGGCCGAGCCGGTGTCGGCCATGGTGCGTTTGAGGGAGAGCGGCGATCACGCTGGCACACCCTACGTCAATGTGGCCGACCACGCTTGGCAAGGGGCTCAAGGCACATTTGGCCCGTTGGCTTCTGTTCCGGTCTTCGACAGCGCGACCGCCGCCCACCTGGGACAAGGGGCCTCGACCGCCACTCATCTGCCGCGGTCCATGCGCTTCGTCAACACGCTGATCAAGGTGTCCGGCTACGTGGCCGAGCGACTTCGACAGCGAGGTGAGCGGTTGGTGTCCATGCTGCCGCCAGTGCCGCCCCTGCTGGCCGGAACCCGTGCCGCGGGCTTTCATCAGAGTCTGTCCGCGGCAACGACCCTCCGGGCGGTCAACGAGGGATGCCAGTTCACCCCGGAAGAGGCGGCTGAGCGCATCGGCCTGGAGGCCGCGCTCCTCCAGGCGGACCCGGCTACGGCCCACGGTCAGGTGGTGGGAGCGATCAACCATCTTGCGAACTTGAGCGGTCAGATGGGAGCCTGGGCCCTTACGTTCGACGACGCGGCGGCGCAAGGACTAGCAGCGGCACGGGCCCATGCGGCCGGTGCCCGGCAGGCCGCCGTGGACTACGGTCGCGACTTCTTTGCCGGGATTCCCTTGCCCGGCGTCGGCGGTGGAACCTGGCTGCGGCTTTGGGCAGCAGCGGCGGCCTATGCCCAGACGGCCTACCCCGATCATGTCCACCCGAATACGGACGAGGGCTCCCGGTGTGTCCTCTGTCAGCAACCGCTGGCGGACGATGGCAAGCGGCGGATGGCGGACTTTGCCGACTATGTCGCCAATCGGCTTCAGGCTGACGCCACCACCGCCGAACGGGAACGGGATGCTCTCATCGCCGCCATCCCGGGCCCGTTGGCCCCGGATTACTGGCCCGGCATAGGCGTCACGACCGGCATGACACCGGAGGCCGCGGACCTGCTGGGAAAGCAAGTTGAACAGCGCCTGGCGAACCTGCGGGCAGGCGATGCCGTGGTGACCGCGGTGGATTGGGCGCCGTTCCAAGCTGCCGTGGCTCAAACCCAGGCCGCGCTCATTGCCCGGCGGGACGCTCTGGCGCAGTTGCTGGACCCCGAGGGCCGTAAGTGCCAGGAAGCGCGGCTGCTCGATCTCCAGGGCCAAGAGTGGCTATCGACCATTCAGGACGCGGTCCTCGCAGAAGTCGAGCGCAAACGCCAGCTGGGGATCTTCGAAGATGCCGAACGCCTCGCGCAGACAAATGCCCTGACCACCTTCAGCAACGCCATCGCCAAAGCCGAACTGGCGGGCGGCTTCGTCGACCGTTTCAACCACGAACTGGCACGTCTCGGTGGCACCCACATTCCGGTGCGCCTCTCGCACAAGCAGGAAGGGAAGGGCGTGGTCACGTTCACCATCGGTCTCGCGGAAACGAACGCTAAGGTGAAGAGCCGGGAGGTGTTGAGTGAGGGTGAGCAGCGCGTCGTGGCGCTGGCGGCCTTTTTGGCGGACGTCACGGGCACCCACCGATCGTTGCCCGTCATCTTTGACGACCCGATTTCCTCCTTGGACCAGCGGTTCGAGGAGGCGGTGGCGCTGCGCCTGGTTGAGTTGGCCGAAAGCCGACAGGTCATCGTGTTCACGCACCGGCTTTCCATGGGCGTGCTGATCGAACATTCAGCGACCCAAGCGGAGGCCAAGGGCGGGAGGGTCGTCGTCGATGTGGTGGCGATCGATCGACGCGGGCACGAGGCCGGAGTCCCGGCCACGATCAAGGTATTCGCCCAGTCGCCCAAGAAGGGATTCAATGAGCTCGATAGCAAGGTGCGGTCCGCAGCCAAGCTGGATCACGACGAACAACAGAACAGCCTAAAGGCCGCCTGTAGCAACTTCCGCATCCTCATGGAGCGGGCCGTCGAAGATCACCTTTGCGCCAAGGTCGTGGTCCGATACCGACGCGAGATCAAGACCGGTGGCATGCTCACCCGTCTCTCTGCGGTGACCAGGGCGGACTGCGAGCTCATCGAAGGGATGATGACGAAATACTCGGCGTTCGAACACTCACAGTCCTACGAGACTCCCTCGTCCGACATCGACCCCAACGACCTTCTGGCCGATATCGCCACGATGGTGGCCTGGATCAAGGAGTTTGATGGGCGGACGGTTTCTTGATGACGTCAAGGGGAACTCCGATGCGCCTGACGCGGGCCGGTCGGGTTGACAGGTCTTCGTCTTTCGCTACGTTGGGCATCAGCAGCGGCTTGTCAGTGACTGCGTCCGCGGGTCCGGGTGTGAGCGCACTCGGGCCCGCATCTCATGGGACGGGGTCGGAAGACCGTCGGGTTTTCCGAGGATACTCGTTCTGTCAGGGCCGACCGGCCGGGAATGCCGGATCTCGTCAGTAGAGGATTCGTGGATGTTCTGTAGCGTGACAAGGGGGCAGGTGGCACACTCGTCCCCCACCATCAACGCATACCGATGAGGCCAACTCGCACTGAAACGGCCGAACTGTTCGGTCGTGGCTCGATTCCGATGAATGTATCGGGTCTGGTTCGGCCGACGATGTGGGGCATCGTCGCCGGCGCGCTGTCTGCGACCACCTGGTTGGTGGCCGTGCCCGTAGGACCGCGCACGAAGCTGTTGCGTTTCAAATGACCGCCGCGCCCCTCACCGCACTCTTCTGGCTGCTTGCCCTAAGCGCGGTCGTGTCGTGGTTCGTATTAAGCCGGACTTACTTATTGCTCATGCGCGAACACGAGGCCGTGCGGAGTCGGTTTGGGCGTCGCCCCGGTCCCATGACATCAGGGATCTCCGCGCTGCTGATGCCTGCCATATCTGGGACGATGCGCACGCTTCAGCGTCGCGTGTGGACGTGGGCTGGCCTGACGGCGACCTTCGCCATCGGGGCAGCGAGCGTTGTTCACTTCTCTTAGCGGGGCGACACTTGACTGAAATGACAAGAAACGGCGGGCAGCAAGGGAGGCCGCCCGCCGCGTGGTCTTCCTGACCTAGGAAAAAGCCCGTCTTTCGGCCGTTTGGACGGCGAGGCGGCTCCGAGTGACCGCTGTGTGAGCCAAAGGACAGGACAGGCACTGACATGGCTCGCTGCTCGTTGGTTGACACACGAGCCTCGGTAACCCTCAACGCCGATACGACGATTACGCAGTTGCGCGGCGACCACAGCCAAAGAAGCTAGCTCCAGAGCCCGACGGCGTTGGCGCTCCGCGACGCCAGCGTGCTGCCGGTTCCAGAATCCGGGTGGAGGAGCCTTCTAGTTCAACTTTTTGTGGTATGCCTTAATGGCAGGGGATCCACACGGAGTTATCCATGAGAAAGGTTCTCTTAGGCTTGGTGTTGGCCTTGGCGCCCATGATGTCGGCCCTCGCTGCTCACGGCCCCCATTTAACCACGAGTATCACAACCGCAAATCCGGCAAGAAATGAGGACGGACTGGTTCGCGTGAAGCTGCTGAACGACGGCGACGCCGATGCTTATGTGTTCGTCACGCACATGCCCACCACGGTCGGGAAGGGCAGGTTGATGAACGACCTCTTTGAGGTCGTCAACGCCGACGGCGAAGAGGCCGGCTATCTCGGTCAGATTGTCGACGTGGCTCGCAACAAAGCGGACTACACTCGCATCCCGGCGGGAAAAGCCCTGACTCTTACCGTCAACATTCCCATCAACTACGAGACCCGCCCAGGCGTGTCTCGCATTTCCCTCAAGCCCATTAAGTTCGAATCCCAGCCCTTGGACGGGAATGGGACTACAAGTTGGGCCAAATCAGATCCCTCGCCCACCTTAGAGGTCTGGTTTACGCACGCAACGCCTCCCTACGAGACGTTTACGGCCCTCCTGACCGGGCCAGGCGTCCACCCAAGTGCCGCCGTCGAGTGTCCGATAACGTTCTCACCGCAAGGCCTGATCGATGCCGGTAAAGCCTTGGAAGAAGCGGCATGGGTCACGGTTCGCAACAACACGACGATCGACGGCCAAGGGCGCATCACCTACCACCCCGATGAACGCTGGGGGAAATGGTTCGGATCGCGCACAGAGGTGCCGCCCGAGGCGACGCTCTCCAGTGGCAACGCGCGAGCAACTGCCCGGGTTATGAGTATTCATTACGGGCTTTCGACCCAGTTGGGCCTGGGCAAGCCTCCCATCATTCGTTGCGATGAGTGTGACGGATATGGGCCGGACACACGCGCCCACATCGAGCATCCCGGGATTCTCTCGATCGCCCTTGGGGACTATTCGAAGGTTTCGGTGGTGCTTTGCCCGTCGTTCTTTGCGCTCAAACCGGTGGGCAAGCCTGTCTCGCAAGCCTCGATTTTGCTTCACGAGATGAGCCACTTTCCGATCATGACGGCCTTGGGGGTTCTCCAGGGAACCGGCGACGATGGGGAGACCACCGCCGAAGCGCTTGCGCTGGCCAAGAGCAACCCTTACGCGGCAGCCAATGCGGCCAACAATCACGAGTTTTGGTTCAACAACCCCTGACATTTGACGGGCTCTGATCGATCGAGGGGCGGGCGCCCGCGTGCCCGCCCCTTAGCTCATCCGTTGATCAACGTGGTCAACCTCGCCTGCCACGCCTCGGCCTCCGCGTGATTCGCATTCCCGTTGAACATATCGCTGTGTCGGCTGAAGCGGATTCGCACGGTCGGGCGATCGAGCTGGCGCAAGCGGAACGTCATCTCGTTCTTGATACGGCCGACCGTCCCATACGTGTTGGTCGTGTTCGTCCAGGTGTGCTCCCACGCCGCCACGTGATCGAGGTGGACAATCAGGGCCTGCCCCGACGTGTCACGCAACCAAAGCCGGCGGTTCGGAAGGTCCAGCGCGATGTTGTTACTGGCGTAGGTCGCCGTGAGCGGGGCTTCCCCGTGCGCGTAAAAGAGGCCAGTGGGGGCCTTCTCTGCTTTTCGTCCTCCGAAGAGCGAGGCCAGGAGGAGCCCCGCCAAAGCACCGACCGCGGCCGCAATCAGCATCGGGGCACCGCTGAAGAGCAGCACCACGGTCACGACCGCCCAAGTGATAAAAAACGTATTCATTCTCATGGCTAAGCTCCCTTGCCGTCAGTCCACGTGCCGATCGCGGTTGCCGGCGGGGTCGAACCCGCCCACCCACATCAGCTGGCCCTGATCGCCAGCGTTGTAGCCGGACACCACCATCGCCCGGGCGATGATCGAGCGGTATTGGCGCATGAACGCCCCGCCGTCGTTGGTGGCGATGTTGAGTCGGAACGGCACGCGGGCGGGGTTCGGGCCGGTCGTGCGCTCGTCCACCACCGTGACAAAGCGGTTGGTGGCCATGTATTGGCGCGCGTCGATCACCCGCATCAACGACAGCGTGGGGTCGGCCTGTTCCGTGGTCCGGCCCAGGTCGTCCTTCATCATCAGCGCCCCGTTACACAGGTCGAAGGTCTCCTCGGTGTGCGCGGTGGCGCTGGTCCAGATGGTGGCCTTGGTCCGCCAGCAGGCTTCCGCAGCCCCGTAAGTGACGAAGGTGAGCGCCACGCGGGGAAAATGTTCCACGTTGGCTGCCCCGGCGTAACCGTGGAAGATGCCCTCGAAGGTGGCGCCGGAGGTGGGCGCGACCGGGCGGTAGACCGGCCCCTCGGTGGACGTTGTTCCTGGGCTGACTGTCCCATTGGTGGGCCCGCCCTGGGCCCCGGTCGGCTGGCCCATGACGGCGCCGGCCGTGCGCTTCAGGAAACCTTTGAAGCCTGATTCTTGGGCTTGAGACGTTAGGGCAGCCGCCATCAGCCCAAGGACTGCGAACGCGGCGACGTGCGGATATTTCATGGATGAACCCCTGTGTGGTGGCTGGCGGGCGCAGCGTAACGTCGATAGCCGCTCCTTAGCATAATAGTCGATAAACGCGTAATCGATACTACGATAAGCGCTTGTTGGATATAGATTTTGAGTCGCCTTTCTTTTTGGACATCGGCCATGGCGACCCGCTCCCCCTCGAAAGCTCCGGTTCGATCGGTCTACCGTGCCGAGCACCAAGCCGTCGTCGGGGTGCTTCGTAGCCTGCGGGAGCAAGCCGGTCTGACACAGGTGGAACTGGCCGATCGCCTAGGCCGCACCCAAAGTTTCGTGAGTGCGGCCGAACGCGGGTCCAAACTGGACGCGCTTCAACTGCGCGACTGGTGCCACGCCTGCGGTTCCGACCTCATCGCCTGGGCTAAGGCGATCGAGAAAGCATTGAAGTGAGCCTCAAGGGCTGGCATCGGCCAACTGGCGCAGCCCAGCGCGGCGCGCTTGGCCCAGGTAAATCACGCTCTGGCGGCATACGTTCCAGTCCGTGATCGTCAGCGGCCCGCGGTCCGCATACGTCACCCGGAGCGTCACCACGCACACTCCGCTCGGAAAGCTCACCGTCGCTTGCCCGGCACGACCGCCCTGAAGCGCGCCGGCGGTGTCCAACACCGAAGGCACCTCCGAGCCGTGGGGTGTGGCTTCGATGGCCAGCGCCGACACCGCATCATCGTTGACGATCGTGAGGTAATGGGTCGCCGCGTGGGCAGGGGAAAGCACGGTCAGCAACAGTGTGGCAAAGGCAAACGGATGGATGCGCATGGAGCCCCCCTGTGGGCCAAGTGAGAACACTTGACCAGCGTAGGGACGGCGAATACTGTCCGCCTCCACAGGTTTGAGGAGGCGCATTTGGGCGCCGTCTGCTACGGATAGCGCATGACCACATGGCAAACCCATCCCGACCGCGACCTCACCTTGCTGGGTGACCTCTACGAAAGCGTGCTCTCGCCCGAACGTGTCCCCGATACGCTTCGTGCGATCAATCAGCACTTCGACTGCGATGGCATCCATCTGGTTGGCTGGCAAGAATCCACGGGGCAGCCGATCGTGTCATTGGTGACCAGTCCCCATATCGCGGTAGCGGAGCAAGCGTATCTGGAGCACTACGCAAACATCGATCCGCGCAAGGACATGGGCACACGCCGACCGCTGGGCGAGGGTGGGGCGTGCCACGATTTCTTTGACAACAAGTTCGTTGCCCAGGATGAGTTCTACCAAGATTTCCTCATTCCGCTCGGGCCCCGTTACATCTATGGCGGCAATGTGCTGCGCCAGGACGACCACTTGGTCCACCTGGTGTTCAATCACGTCGTCGGTCGCCCGCGGTTCGAAGGCGCCAAGCGCGCCGAGTTGGGGCGGTGGTTTCCGCACCTGGCACGCTGGGCAAATCAACTGGTGCGGGCAGAGGGCTTGCGCCGCGCGGCCGGCTTGGGCGAGCAGGTCGTCGAAACACTAGATCAGGGCTTGGTCTTCTTCGACCCGCGCGGCCGGCTGCTCCATGCCAACCGACAAGCAGTGGGCCTGCTGGGTGATCGGCTGCGCCGGCCGCACCTGGGGCAAGAGGGGGCCTCACCTTTTGCGTCCAGTCTGGAACCGCTGATCCGCTCGGTCACCTTGAGCCGGCAGGCGCTGCGCTTCCGCATGCTCGGGGTGCGTCGGATGGAGTTGACGGTCAGCGTGCTCCCGCTGGTCCGACTGGCCGGCGAGGGCTCCACAGCGTGGTTGGGTCGCTTGGCCTCGGGCACGTCTACCCGCGGCTTGCCTCTGGGCGCCGATGTCGTGGTGACGCTGGATCCTGCGCCGCCCGTGTCGCCACCGACGGTGGCCCAGCGCGCCCGGGAATGGGGACTGACGCCGGCAGAAACACGGCTGCTCCAATCCATCATGGCCGGCAGGAGCGTGGCGGAGCACGCCGCGCTGGACGGAGTTCGGGAAAGCACAGCGCGAACGCACGTGCGGGGGGTATTGGAGAAATCCGGGGCCAAGACGCTCCGGCATTTGGTCGTGGCGCTGGGCCGTCCCTGAAACGGCCACCGTCCGAACTTCGGTCCAGTCCGCGTCCGATGATGCTCCGAGCAGCCTCGCTCAAGGAACCAGCCGCGCAGCCGAAATAACCCATCCCGGATCGCGGCAGAAGAGACTCCCCATGCTGGACAAGGTTCAACAGTTTGTCGTGGTGCTTCAGATCGCTGGAGCCGCCCTGTTCTCGGCCGCCTATGGTGTCACCGCCTGGGAGATGAAGCGGCAGCCGCGGCGACGTTGGCTCATCTGGAAAGCACAGCAACGGACGGAGTTCGGCAGGCGAAGTCTGATCCTCGGCTTTTTGGTTGCGGTAGCCTGTCAACTAACGTGGACGTTCGTGGCATTCTGGCTCGCGCAATCGTTCGATGATGCCTGTAACTACGCTACCTTTGCGGCACCTTGCTTGGCGGCGTTGCTTGCCGGGCGCACACTCGTCGCACAGCTGGTCGTCCCCGAGCGCCCCATGCGGACCGCGGAGTTCCGTAACTTTTTCTTCTCGGTGCTGCTGTTGCTGTTCGGCTACGCTGCGTATCTCGTTCACAACGCCAGCAAGGCGGTGGTCGGGGTGGCCATGGTGGGCGTCCTCGCCAGCGCGCTCATTCCGCTGATCCGTCGGCGCGTGTGGCGATCATCCGCCAGTCCTGCCGCGAATCGGCTCATTCAAGCCGCCCTCGCTTGTAACGGGCTAGGCATGCTGATCTACGTGGTTCACCAGGTCCGCGCCTAATACCATCCGACGACATGCCCCGTTAGCGAAAGCACAAAGAAACCAAGGATGGCCGCGAAGGTGCGATCGAACCAACGATCGATCGGCGCAGGCGGTTTGGCGCGGGCGAGCCCGCGCGAGGCGATCACGCGGTCGCTGACAGAGGATAAGGGCGATGGCGGTCGATCATGTGGCATAGCCTACGTTAGGGGAAGCGGGCGCGTTGTCAATCCGAGTCGTCGTGGTCCGACGGTAGCCAAGGTTGCGCGTTCAACGGTTCGCTGGCGCGAGGATCCCTCCGCCACGCCAGCGTGCCGCCGTCGCGTCCCAGCGATCTGGAGGACGCAGAGGAGCCTGGCGTGAGCGCCGACAAAGCTGGCGTCATCTCAGCGACGGTTCGGATACTTTGTATCCGATTCGGCGCAGGCAACGGGCTTGGCGATGGCCCGAGCATCGGGCACCATCGGAACCTTGGATCTCCCCGACAAGGATATTGGAATGACCCTCCGTTCACGTGGGAACGCCTGGCTGCTATTGCTGGCCATGGCCCTATCTGGATCAGCCTGTGCGGCGGCGGCCGCGGTGACCATCCGCACCGAGTCCTATCCCCGGCCGCCGTATTCGGAGGCGACCTACTACGTTTACGAACGCGACGGAAAGGTCATCTGCACGAAGCTCAAGATCTGCGACAAATACGAAAACTGCGATGTGGACTACCACGCCGGCGCGTTCCTCGACCCGCTGGACCAGCGTAACGGGGACCCCTACGACGTCACCGCCGCCGTGGCGATCCCGCCGGGTAAGCGCGCCAAGCACCAGTGCCTGGCCAAACTGGTGCCCGACGCCCTGTAACTTCTTCTTCAAAGGACTGAATCATGACGACTCAACGCGAAGCCGACCTGCTTGCCGCCGCCTACGCTGCCGGGATGACCTCGCCCAAGGAACTGGCCAACTTCATGGCGCAGGTGACCCACGAATCAGGTGGGCTCACTAAGCTGGAGGAAGGGTTTCGCTACCCCCGGGGTCTGGACACCGTCCCCGTCCGGTCCGCCCGCGAAAGTCCCGACGGCCCCGCCGCGCATAAGGCCGCGATGAATGGCGACCCTAAGCCACTGGCCGAGCTCATGTATGGGGGCAAGGAACACAATGCCCCGGGGGAGGGTTACCTCTACCGAGGCCGCGGCTACATCCAGTTGACGGGCCACCGCAACTACGAGGTCATGGGCAACGCCCTGGGACTGGACCTGGTTCACCACCCCGAGCTGGCGGCCGAGCCGGAGATCGCCGCACGCATCGCGGTGAAGTTCTGGGAGACGAACATCCCGGACGCAGCGAAAGAGGACGTCGCCAAGGCCACCCATGTGATCAACAAGGGCAACGAGGGGCTCGCCGAGCGCAAGGGGCACGCGGCCGCTTGGGAAGCCAAGCTGACGCCGGAGGTGATGGCAGGGCTGGCCCGCGGCGAGGTGACGCTGCCCATCGCGGCCGAGCGAGCCCATGGCCATCACACCCCGGCCGGCGGGGCGCTTCGCCAGGGCAGCGAGGGCGCCGCGGTCAGCGCCCTCCAGGCACAGCTGGGTGAGCTGGGCTACCTCAAGGACGCGCACGGCCTGGTCCCCGCCCCCGACGGCCACTTCGGGCCGCAGACGGCCGCCGCGCTCCGCGCCTTCCAGCACGATCACGGCCTCCAAGCGGATGCCGTGGCGGGCGTGGCGACCCAGCAGGCGCTCCAGGCCAGCCAGCACCCCGGGGTGACCCAGCCGGGCGCGCCGCCGCTGGCCGCGCCCGTGCTCCTTAGCGATCCGGCCCACCCTGATAATGCTCTCTATTGCCAGGCTCGTTCGCATGTCCATCAGCTGGACGCGTCCCTAGGCCGAACCCCGGACGGGTTGAGCGACAACCTGGCGGGGGTGGCCGCCGTCCAAGCACGGCGCGACGGCCTGGAACGCATTGACCAAGTGGCCCTTAGCACGGACGGTCAACGCCTCTGGGCGGTCCAGACCCCGCAGGGGAGGAACGACCACCTGTTCGACCTACGCAGCAGCGTTCCTACCGAGGCGGTCCACACCCCGCTGGCCCAGAGCAGCGCGCAATGGCCACAGGCCATGGAGCAGTTTCAGGCCCAGCAGCAGGCGCAGCAACAGGCCCAACAGGTCACCCAGGCGCAGTCGGTCGAGCAAGTCCAGCAAGCTCAACAGCCCGCTCCGCAGATGCTGCGCTAACCGACCTTCCAAAGTGGCGATGCGCTCGACGTGAGAGGCCGCGTCACTACCCGCGTGACGCCTCACTCGCCCAGGTTAGGGCGCGTCCGCCGACAAGGTAGCCAGGCTGGCCACGCAATCGCCACCGCGTGACCAGTTCGGTCAAGCCGTCAGCCAAGCCGGCGTCATGGCCAAGCCTTCTGGGAAAGAACACGTCAAACGCGTGGCATCGAAACGCGTGGTGGCCCGATTCCGCATCTGGACGGAGGCGCTGGCCTTCGGGGCCGAACACCCAATGGGCATGTGCGAGGTTCCGGTGCGGCAACCGGGCTAGCGCGGTCGCAATCCGGCGCTCCGCTTCGAATCGGGTGCCTAGGTCCACCGCAACGACGTCGAAGAGGGCGAGCTCGACCCATAGCCGCTCGTCGGGCAACACACCGGGCTGGATACAGAAGGAGAGGAGGGCCATTCGACGAATCGCTGGGGATCAAGGCGGTTTGATGGTCCACCCGAGTCCATCTTGCGGTTGTGAATGTTGGGCGTAGTCGATCTATCGCACGTCGAGCGGTGTGGGCCAAGTGAATCGGTCGAAGAAACGTTTCATAATCTTCGACACACCCGGAAATGGGTCACTCGGAGAGCGACATGGAACGGCTTTGGATGGTGCGCGGCGAGGGCGGTGCCCTCTATGACCTGTTTCGGGACCGGGGGGGTGGCCGCGATTGGTTGGCGTGAGATCGCCGACCAGGCCAAGCCTGGGGTGGATCGGAAGCGCCTAACCGAGCTTTACAGGATAGCTCGCCCGAATGCTAAGTCAGGGACGGCCATTTCCGGTGCCTCCCAGGTCTGGCGGTTCGTCAACGAGATCCGGGTTGGGGACGGGGTCATTACCTATTCCCCTTCCAACCGAACCTACCTTGTGGGTCGGGTCACGGGGGAATGCGTCCACCATCCTGAATGGTCCGAGGAGGGCATGTCCCTGGCGCGGACGGTGGAGTGGCAGTCTCGGGAGCTGGACCGTGACGAGCTGTCCTTGCCGACCAAGAACAGCTTGGGCAGCACCCTGACCGTTTTTCTTTTGCCGCCCCATGCCCAAGGCGAGCTGACCAGTTGGCTCAATGGCACGCCCAAACCCGCGGTGGCACCTCTGGAAGAAGTGGTCGCCGACCTTCAGGACGAGGAGCTGGCCGACCCCTACGCCGACATCCAGACCGCGGCCCTGGAGCGCATCAAGGACCTCGTCAGTGCCATTGGCCCCCGGGACATGGAGCAGCTGGTTGCCGGCATTCTCCGGGCCATGGGCTACAAGACCCAGGTGTCACCCGTGGGTGCGGACCGGGGTAAGGACATCATTGCTTCGCCGGACGGCTTCGGGTTCGAAAACCCGCGCATCGTGGTGGAGGTGAAGCACCGTGGCGGCCAGATGGGCAGCCCGCAGATCCGGAGCTTCCTGGGCGGACGCCACAAGGACGACCGGGGTCTGTATGTCAGCACAGGTGGCTTCACCAAAGACGCTCTCTACGAAGCCGAGCGGGCCACCGTCCCACTGACTCTCTGGAATCTGGACACATTGGTGCGGACCCTGGTGGAACACTACGAGGCAACGGACAGCGAGACCAAGAGGCTGGTTCCGCTGAAGCGGATGTATTGGCCGGCATAAATAAAAAGTCAGGGAAAAACGATGAAACTGATCCCATTGGCAATCGCTTTGCTGGCATTGGCCGGATGTGCGAGCTCCGGTGTCCAGCAAACTGGCAAGGACACATATATGGTGTCGGAACGAGTGGGTTTCTCCGGACCCGTTGGAGCCAAGGGCGATGCGTTCAAGGCAGGAAACGCTTATTGCGCCAGGCAAGGAAAGAAGCTCAAGCTGGTTAGCGAAACATCCCGTGAATGTATGCTTCACGGGGGGTGCGGGGAGGCGGAGATTACTTTCATGTGCCTAGATGAGCGAGATCCTCGCTACTCGACCGAGCATTGAGGGCCAAATCTTCAATGGAAATCGCGGTCGTTGATGGGGTTCGTTCACTTCCCGCGCCTGGTCTCAAAGGCGAGTGCCAGGCTTGCGGACGTCCAGCTGTGGCGAAGTGCGGGGAAATCGTCATGTGGCACTGGGCTCACGCTGGACGGCGAGTGTGTGATCCATGGTGGGAAAATGAGGGCCCATGGCATCGTTCCTGGAAAGCCGCTTTCCCTCTGGAGACCCACGAGCAGGTGATGTTCGCGCCGGACGGCGAAAAGCATATCGCGGACCTCCGACTGCCCGACGGCCTGGTCATCGAGCTTCAGCACTCCAAGATGGAGATCGAAGAGATGCGTAGCAGGGAAGCTTTCTACCAGCGCATGATCTGGATCGTGGATGCCTCACCCTTCGTGTCCAACATTGCGATATTTGATGCGTTGCCAGACCCCAAGCTGCCGTTCACAGCCGATCTGATTGTCTGGTCACCTCATCCTGCTTGGCGAACGGATTGGACTAGACCGCGCGAGCGGATGAGCTATGAGAACCTTTTGGTCGCAAGGCGTTCACAGCAAACGCCGGGGTCAACAATGCTGCTGCTGGCCTCTCACAAGGATCGAATCGGCGAAAGCTTCGACGAAACGTATTCAGGTCACCACTTGGTCGATTGGAAGCGTCCCCGCACTGTTTGGTTAGAGACGACAAAGCCGACCTACCTCGACCTGGGAGACGGACGAGTCGGCCGGCTGATGCGGTGGCGTCCGGAGCGGGATAGCCCGTGGTGCCTCAAGCTTTTCGCCAAAGAGAAGCTGCTTCGACACCTCCTCGCGCGAATAGGGAATCCGTCCGCCTGACCGATGGCTGTCTCGCGTCCAACCGGGTCCGTCCCACGTTATTCGACGTGATATCGTTCGGGCTCGATAGGTCAACCCGAGAGGTCAAACCCTCCCGGTGACCCAGGCGGAAAACGACGGCGTTTAGCGGGTGAAAGTGGGTTAGGGTGAGAATCCCACCCTCTCCGCCAGTTTTAGAACCGAGGCCTCGCAGAAATGCGGGGCCTTTGTTTTTGTATCGAGATGGTCATGCGGCGGCCTGATGGGGCAGGCCAGGGAAGTAGAGACGCTGGATATCGACCTTCAGGCCAGGGGTATCGAGGTAGTCGCTTCGGCCGTACTCGAACTTCGCGTTCACGGCACCCGCCATGAAGTCCGCGAACTGCAAGCCGCGACACTGCCCACTGTCGGTGCTACGCGTATGCAAGCTCGTTCGTACGCCAAGCGTAAGCCAAAGCTCGGTCTGCAAGTATTCGTGCAGCGAGTTGCCACTAGCCACTTTCACCGATCGGTTGTCAGGGATCAGATGCACCGTGTCGTGCCTTGCCATCTCTTCCAGCAACATCGATTTCATCATGTAGTTGTAGAGCATGTCCGAGTCCGTGCGGATGTATTCCTCCACATTCGGCTTGTAGACCACGATCGCGCGATACGAAATATCTGCATGCCTGCTCAAGAGACGTGCCGCCTCCCTCGCGAAGTGGCGGCGTGAGGGCTCGCTCGCATCGGTCCACTTCCTTTCATGCTTCGTGTTCCAGCGACTGGCCGTGTACATGTCGCGCACCAGACGATCCAGCTGCCGACATTTCTCATCCGGCACGCATGCAGCGAAGATCGTGAGGTAGCGCGACGCGCCGCGCTTGCCAAAAGGCGGTTCGAAGTTCCAGCCAAGGTCGCCGCTCTCGTCCGTGTAGATGTGCACTGCTAGATCTTCCTGACAGCAGAGACGCGAAAGGCCCCCTGTCGGAGGCCTTTCGGGAAAAATGACAGACCCTGGGGCCGACGCGCTTAGATCGCGCTTACGAGGCCTTCGTGGGTGTCGCGGTGTACCCAGGCTTTACCTGTCGCCGACGAGTATGCGTCGGGGCGCGTCGCAGTGTCAAAGGTTGTCTGCGCGAGCATCTCGGCTTTCCTGTACGGCATAGCGCGGCGCCTACACCGTGTCGGCATCGCCCGCAGCGTCGCCGCGCAAGATTCCTACGCAACAACGAGCCAAATCGGCGGTGTACTCCACCTCTGGTCAACCTAGCCTTCACTTCCGATCCAACTGCGACGGAGAGTGAACATGAAACGACTTGCTGCTGCCCTTCTTGGCATCTGCTCGCTCGGTGCCCACGCGCATGGCACCACCATCTACCCGCAAGTCACGAGCTTTCAGAGCCGTGAGCGAATTACCCACCTGATCCCCGAAGGCGCCAACGCCGCACGCGAGCTTGACCTCACGGTTGGGCTGTTCGACCAGGACGGGAATGTCGTCATCCAGCCCGGCACCTTTGTGGAAGTTACTGCCGTCGAGTTTGGCGACGGCGAACAGCGTTACCCTGTCGGTTCCATTTCCGGCGTTACGGATGCGAACGGCCAGTTCACCGGGCGCCTCGCCTTGAGTGCGTGTCGGACGCCCAAGGTGATGGGGCCCGTACGAGTCCATCGCACGTCCAGCAAACCCGAATACTGGGACGTCACCTACGTACGCGCGCTCCTCAAAACTGACGGCGGCAACGAACACCAGCCCTCGTTCGTCCACATCTGCAAAGAAACCTATCGAGGAAATCGTCCGTGATCGGGTCGACGGCTGCTTCCCGTTTGCTTGCCCCGCCACCCAGGTCTGGGGGCTACTTCGAGGAGGTGGATCGGATGAAGGCCTCGCCCCAATCCCAGCGAATGGAGCGTCGGTACCAGGGCATCCTTGACGATGAGCGGGCCATCGCATGGTCCATGCAAGAGTTCGCTCTTCGCCTCGGTGGGGTGACTGAAAAGATGCGCGTGCTCCGGCCTGACCTCGTTGACGCTGACTATGACCTTCAGTTGGATGGAAGCCGGCTCGTGATTCTCGATGATTCGCTGGACGAGCGATCCCGCATCTGGCTTGAGGAGTCGTTCAACGGTGATCGAGAGCTTGTCCGCCTTGCTCGTGCCGTGAACGATGAGGCGGCACATGCGCTTGATATCAACCGCCACGACGATACGTCGGGTCGAAATACCTACAAGGGCGTTGATGCGACCATCGATCGCAGCGTCCGGTTTCTCTCCGCATTGAAGAGAACCATGGAGATGGAAGAGGGATGCGGTTGGACCAGGCGCTACGCGCACGCAGCCCTCGTCCTGGAACGGCAGGTGATGGAAGACACCTACATCTACCGCGCGAAGGGCGGCGCGGTGGAACTAGAGCGCAACCTCAACCGGAGTAGCCTCTTCGAGGTGGACCTCCACCTGTGAGAGCACCTTGCCGTCACGCCTCGAGCGGGTCGTCCTCGTGGAGCTCGTCCATCCACCCGCGCCGGCGGTGGAGCACCCATTCCACGTGCTCGGAGAAGAGCACGTCGATCGGGGCGCCATGGGCCATGGCCGAGAGTTTGCCGGGCGTGACATTGCCCAGGTGCTCGGCCTGGTCGGCGAACCCCACGATGCCTTCCCGCTTAAGCTGGGCAAGCACCTTTTTCAGGTTCTGGTGGCGGGCGTTCTGGACCGGCATCGTGGGTTTCCTTGGCTATGCGGGAAACATCGGCGGACGTCGCGCGGTCTTTAGCGTGCCCGCCCCGGCCGTGCCGGAAACGGACGTGAAGCACATTTTCGGCAATCCGTGAGACGGAGTGTTCAGGCTGTGCGCTGGTCCGCCATCCAGCCGGGCAGCGAGGCGTTCACGCCATTGAGCAGGGCGTCGAGGTCGTGGGCCTTGCGGGCCAGTGCCTGTGCCCGTTCCAGTTCGCGTTGCTGTTCTTCCGCTTCGTCCTGGCCGGCGGCATTCACGGCCTGGACGGTGAGGCGGGCGTACTCGGCCACCAGGTCCTCGGAGGGCACCCGGAACCAGATGCGGCCGTCCGCCCAGCGGATATCCGGCGAGGTATGCCGGGCGAACCCCTCTTCGCAGCGCACGGCGAACAGCCCCAGCCACCGTTCGTCGGGCGTGGTATCCAGTTCCGCCAGGACGCAATAGCCGATGTCGTCCTGGTGGGCGGCGGTGAAGCCGGTGATACGGGGAATGTGGCGCGTGATGGTGGTCATGGCGGCTCCTGGGTCGTCGACGTATAAGATGCTGCGCGTGGATGCATTGCGAAGCCGCGGCAGGGCCTGCCATCCACGCCCCATGCACGCGGCGGGGGCTGTAATCGACGTGAACGCGATGTGCGTACACGCAGGCGGCTGGGTGAGAGAGGAAGTCAGGCAGGCACGCGACGACCAGGCCATGCAGGAAGTGCTGCAGGGCCGGCGCCGGGGTCTGGCCGCGTTGGCACCGTTCGCCGGGCCGGCCGTGGTGGTCTCGGTGGCCTACATCGACCCGGGTAATTTCGCCACGAACATCCAGGCCGGTGCCCGCTACGGGTACGCGCTGCTTTGGGTGGTGGTGCTCGCCAACCTCGTGGCCATGCTGTTCCAGGCCCTGTCCGCGCGCCTTGGCATCGTCACTGGCTGCAACCTGGCCCAGTTGTGCCGCCTGCACCTGCCCCGGCCGCTGGTATGGGTCATGTGGGTGGTCAGCGAACTGGCGGCCATGGCCACCGACCTCGCCGAGTTCCTGGGCGGCGCCATTGGGCTGGCGCTGCTGTTCCATATGCCGCTGCTCGTGGGCATGGCCATCACCGGCATCGTCACGTACGGCCTCCTGCTGCTGGAGGGCAGGGGCGCGCGGCGCCTAGAGACGAGCATTGGCGCGCTGGTGGGCGTGGTCGGGCTTTGCTATCTCGTCGAAATCTTCATCGCGCCGGTGGACTGGGCGGCGGTGGGCCTGCATATCTTCAAGCCCGACCTGCCCGACGGCATGGCGGTGGCGCTTGCGGTGGGCATCATTGGCGCGACGGTGATGCCGCATGCGCTATTCCTGCATTCCGGGCTTACCGAGCGGCGGGTGAAACCGCGCACCGATCCGGAACGTGAACGCATCATCCGGCTGTCGAACCTGGAGGTGGTGCTGGCGCTGGCAGTGGCGGGGCTTATCAACCTGGCCATGGTGGTGATGGCCGCGGGCGCGTTCCATGGCAGCCACCCCGACGTGGCGAAGATCGAGACGGCCTACCAGACCCTGGTGCCGCTGCTTGGTGGTGCGGCGGCGACGATCTTCCTCCTCTCGCTGATCGCTTCGGGTTTTTCGAGCTCGGTGGTGGGCACGATGGCAGGGCAGATGATCATGCAGGGCTTCGTCGATTTCCGTATCCCGCTGTGGCTGCGCCGCGCGGTGACCATGGTGCCGAGCTTCGCCGTGGTGCTGGCGGGCGTCGACGCCACGCGCGCGCTGGTGGCGAGCCAGGTGGCGCTCAGCATCGCGCTGCCGTTCCCGATGGTGGCCCTGGTATGGTTCTCGGCGCGCGAACGCATCATGGGCCGGTTCCGCATCGCGCGCGGAACGACGGTGCTGGCCGTCGTTGCCGCGCTCACGGTGCTCTCGCTCAACATCGTGTTGCTGCTGGATACGTTCGGCGCCGTATCGCTCTAAGGCATCACTCCGCCGGCGGCGGGTGGTCCAGCCCCGCCACCGTTCGCAACATCATCGTCCGCATGCCATCCACGTGGGCCACCGCAGGCAGCAGGGCATGGCGCGCCATGCGCAGCGCGGCGTTATGGCCGCGCGCCATCGTCGTGATCGCGCGGATGCGTCGCACCACCGAGCGATGCACGGGGTGCCGCTCGCGATGGTAGGCATCGAGCGCCACCGCGGTTGCGCCCTGGCTGCCCGCCAGGCGCATGGCAAAGGTCGCTGCATCCTCGATGCCCAGGTTCATGCCACGCGCGCCGATGGGCGAATGGATATGCGCCGCATCGCCGCCCAGTGCGACACGGCCGAGCGCGCAACGCGGCGCCACGCGGTGCGCGATGCGGAACCGGGAGGACCACACGGGCTCGCCATGCGTCGTGCCTTCGGGCAGGCGTGACAACGGATCCGGCACGCTGGCGATGATGCGCCACACGAGCCGGTCGAGGGCGAGGGCGAAGGCCATGCCGTCGGGGAAGAAAAGGATATGCGCGTGGTCGAGGTCGAGCGGCGTGTCCATGGGCACGTCGAAGAGCGGCCATTCTTCGGGGAAGGCCGAGCCAGGGAAATCGATGCCCAATGCCTTGCGGAACGCGCTGTGCGCACCGTCGGCCGCGTATACCGCATCGAATCGGGCCGCTTCGCCGCCGCCCAGCTGCACATCGGCGCCACCGGCATCCTGCGACACCAGCGCCGCCTGGACGCCGCGCTCGACCTGGATACCCAGGTCAGCGAGCGCCGCCGTGAGCAACGCTTCGCTGCGTTCCTGCGACAACACGGTGAGGCCGTAGCGAGGGTGCAAGTGGCCCGCCTCCAGGTGCGTCAGTTCCTTGCCGTTTTCATGGAAGCGGACACCGCGCACGTCGCGCCCCTCGTCGACCATGCGCTCGGTGACCCCCGTACCGGCGAGCAGGTCGAGCGTGCGGGGGTTCACCACCAGCGCGCGCGAGTGCGGCGCGGGCGCGCCGGCGGCGTCGACGATGCGGGCGTGGATGCCCCGCCGCGCTAGCAGCAGGGCGGCGGCCAGGCCCGTGGGCCCTGCGCCAGCGATCAGGACGGACGGCTGGTTCATGGTGCGGCGGCCGGTCGCGGTGGTGGGCAGAGCATCGCCGGGCACGGGTTATCAGGGCGTATAGGCGCGCAGCGTGGCGGGCAAAACTGCTACGCTCCCGCGCCTGACCTGAAGGAGATTCCCCATGAGCGTGATCGAGACCCCGGTATCTTTCGGCGAGCTGATCGACAAGATGACCATCCTCCAGATCAAGCTGCAGGAGATCCGCGACGAGGCCAAGCTCGCCAACGTGCGCAACGAGCTCGAGCTGCTGGAAACCACCTGGGCCAACCACGCCGCGTCGAAGACCGATATCGCCGACGAAACCGGGCGCCTGCTCGCCGTCAACAAGCGCCTGTGGGATATCGAGGACCGCATCCGCGTGAAGGAAAAGGCGCAGGAATTCGATAACGACTTCATCCAGCTCGCCCGCTCGGTGTACTTCGAGAACGACGAGCGTGCCGCGGTGAAGCGCGAGATCAACATGAAGCTCGGCTCCACCCTCGTGGAGGAGAAGTCGTACCAGGATTACGGCGCGAAGCCGGCGTTCTGATCAACGCCCCAGCGGCAGGGCCAGGAACCCGGCGCAGGCTTCCAGCCGCTCGACCATGTCGGGGACCTCGACCAGGTCCATGACGCCGGGTTTCTCGATCTTGGTGCCCCAGGCGATCTCCGACGCCGGCTTGCCCAGGAACTTGCGGGCGGCGGCGTCGTAGCGGTCGACGCACCAGCGGCGGTCGGAGTAGGGGCCCGAGCGGTTCGGGTTGCTTGCCGCATGCAGGCCCAGCACCTTCACGCCCGCGGCGTTGGCCATGTGCATCGGCCCCGAGTCCGGGGTCAGGATCATCTGGCTCCGGCCCAGCAGGGCCATGAAGCGCTTCAAGGTGTCCTTGCCCGTGAGATCGAGGGGGGCATGCTTCACCGCGGCGAGGATCTGGTCGGCCAGCGCGCGCTCGGCGGGCGAGGGGCCCCCCACCAGCGCCACGCGCATGCCCCGGGCCATGGCGTGGTCGATAACCGCGGCGTAGCGTTCCACGCGCCAGTTGCGGACGGTGTGGCTCGACATGGGGCTGACCAGCAGGGTGGGCGTCTCGCCCGGCAGCTGTTCGGCGGCCCACGCGTGGGCATCCGCGGGCACCGGGATATCCCAGCGCACCTCGGTTTGCGCCAGGCCCAGTGGCTCGATGAAGCTGGCCATGGCATCGAGCACGTGTTCGCCCGTGCGCGCTTCGATACGCTCGTTGACGAAGAGCCCGTGCAGGTCCTTCGACCGCGCGCGGTCGTAGCCAATGCGCCGGTCGGCCTTTACGGCCAGGCTGAGCAGGTTGGAGCGAAGGGCCACCTGCATGTGCAGCAGGGCGTCGAAACGGCGGCCGGCGAGGGCCTCGCGGACGGCACGCATCCCTTCGCGGCCCTTGCCCTTGTCGAACGGAATGAACTCGACGCCGGGGAGGTCGCCGACGAGCTTCTGTTCGAGCTTGCCGACGACCCAGGTGAGGCGCGTGGACGGGGACGCCGCCTGCAGGGTGCGGACCAGTGGCACCACATGGGTCACGTCGCCAATGGCCGACGTACGCAGGATGCAGAGACTGGAATCTCCCGGCGGGAGCGGGCGGCTTGCTAGACTGTTCACGATCGGGTTACCGGATAGGAGGCTGCCAGGCGGGCGGCCCAGCAAATGACAGACCAAAGAGTAACGGAGGCCGCGGGCGGCACGATTCTGTTCGACGCAGGCCGCGCAGCTCAAGTCGACGCCGACTGGTTCTCGCCCGAGGCATGGGCGGGGCGTGGTGCCCTGCGCTCGCAACCCGGTGGCCGCGGGGGCGTCTCCATCATCGATACGCCCGCCGGCGAAGCCGTGCTGCGCCATTATCGCCGTGGCGGCATGGTGGCGCGCCTGCTGGGCGATCGCTACCTGTTCACCGGTGCCGGGCGCACGCGCAGCTCACGCGAGTTCCGCCTGCTGGCCGAGCTGGCGCACCGTGGGCTACCCGTGCCGCCGCCGGTGGCGGCACGGCACGTGCGCCACGGCCTGCGCTATTCGGCCGACCTCATCACGTTGCGCATCCCCGGCGCCCGCACCCTTGCCGAATGCGTGGCGCAAGGCGCGTTCAACGAGGCGCTGGCGCGCCGCACCGGCCAGCTGGTGGCACGCTTCCACCGCGAAGGGGTCCGCCATGCCGATCTCAACGCGCACAATATCCTCGTGAACGCCGACGGCCTGTTCCTCATCGATTTCGACCGCGGCCGCCTGCGCACGCCGCGTTTCGGCTGGCGCAGGGGCAACCTGGCGCGGCTGAAGCGCTCGCTGGTGAAGGTTGGGGCGGCGGAGGGCGGCAGCATGTTTGAAGAGGTGCTGTGGCCCGCCCTGCAACAGGCTTACGACGAGGCGTTCCGCGCATGAGCTACGACCTTCGCTTCCTCGGCACGGGCGCCGCGCACGCGGTGGAACTGGGTTCCTCGGCGGTGGTGCTGGAACGGGACGGCACGCCCCTGCTGCTGGTCGACTGCGGCCCCGACACGCTCGACCGCTACGTCGCCACCTACGGCGAGCCACCCGCGGCCCTCTACATCACCCATACCCACATGGACCACGTGGCCGGCATGGAGCGCCTGTTCTTTCGCCTGTGGTTCGACGAGGCGCTGCGCGGCCGCACCAAGGTGTTCCTGCACGCCGGCCTGCTGCCGTGGTTGCAGGGCAGGGTGGCCGATTACCCGGGCGCGCTGGCCGAGGGCGGCGTGAACTACTGGGAGGCCTTCCACCTGGTGCCGTGCACGCGTGGCTTCTGGCACGCGGGCCTGTGGTTCGATGTGTTCCCCACGCGCCACCACGTGCAGGGCACCTCGTACGGGCTGGCGTTGCGCGGCTGCTTCGTCTTCACGGGCGATACCCGCCCCGTGCCCGAAGCCCTGGCCATGCATGGCGCCGCCGGTGAGCTGATCGCCCACGATTGCGGCGTGCTGGGCAACCCTTCGCACACGGGCGTGGACGACCTGGAGCGGGAGTACCCCGCCGAGGCCCGCGCCCGCATGGCGCTATACCACTACGGCAGCGCCGCCGACGGCGAGGCGCTGCAGGCGCGTGGCTACCGCATCGCCCGCCCCGGCGAGGCCCTGGCCCTGCCCGTGCCCGAACCCACCCGGCCCACGGCGGGCTGATACCGCTTGTCTCCGCGCGGCCCTGCCGTTATCCTTCCGCTTCTTTGCCGGGATGGATCCCGGGGAAGGGAAGTACCAGTGCGGAGAGGTGTCCGAGTGGTTTAAGGAGCACGCCTGGAAAGTGTGTATACGTTAATCGCGTATCGCGGGTTCGAATCCCGCTCTCTCCGCCACTTCAATGTCTACGTCTTTATGGTGGCCCTGTCGGTCCCCCCGCGACGATAGTCCGTAAACCCCGCCAGGTCCGGAAGGAAGCAACGGTAGCGGATGATTCGGGTGCCGGGGTGTGGCTGGCAGGGTCATCGCCTTTCCAGGGCGGCGCTTTCGCCAGCCCCGTCTCCTTGGCACAATCCACTGTCGCCCCAAGGTAGATCGCATGTCCTATCAGGTCCTCGCACGCAAGTGGCGCCCGCGCAAGTTCGCCGAGCTCGTGGGGCAGGAGCACGTGGTCCGTGCGCTGACCAACGCGCTCGACAGCGGGCGCATGCACCACGCCTACCTCTTCACCGGCACCCGCGGCGTCGGCAAGACGACCATCGCGCGCATCTTCGCCAAGTCGCTCAATTGCGAGCGCGGCGAATCGGCCGATCCCTGCGGCGAGTGCGCCGTCTGCACGGCGGTGGATGCCGGCCGCTTCGTCGACCTGCTCGAAATCGACGCGGCCAGCAACACGGGTGTCGACGACGTCCGCGAGGTCATCGAAAACGCGCAATACGCGCCTTCGCGTGGCCGCTTCAAGGTTTACCTCGTCGACGAGGTGCACATGCTGTCCAAGCCGGCGTTCAACGCGCTGCTGAAGACCCTTGAAGAGCCGCCGCCCCACGTCAAGTTCCTGCTCGCCACCACCGACCCGCAAAAGCTGCCGGTCACGGTGCTGTCGCGCTGCCTGAAGTTCAACCTGAAGCGCCTGCTGCCCGAACAGATCTCGGGCCAGATGAAACACATCCTTGGCGCCGAGGCCATCGACTACGACGACGAAGCCATCGCGGAGCTCGCACATGGCGCCGATGGCTCGCTGCGCGACGGCTTGTCGCTGCTCGACCAGGCCATCGCCTACGGCGGGGGCGTGCTGCGCGCAGGCGATGTCCGCGCCATGCTTGGCAGCGTGGAGCGTGGCCAGGTGCTGGGCGTGCTCGAAGCCCTGGCCAACGGCGACGGCGAGGCCCTGATGGCCGAGGCCGATCGCATCGCGTCGTTCTCGCCCGATTTCGGCGGCGTGCTCGACGACCTCGCCACGGTGCTGCACCGCGTGCAGTTGCTGCAGCTGGTGCCGGGGTACCGCGCCGACGACAGCGATGCCGCGCTGGCGGGCCTGGCCGAGCGGCTGGCGCCGGAAGACGTCCAGCTCTACTACCAGATCGCCACCAACGGTCGCCGCGAGCTGCCGATGGCACCCGATGCGCGCATTGGTTTCGAGATGGTGCTGCTGCGCATGCACGCGTTCCGCCCGGCCGAAGGCAGCCACGCGCCGCCCGGGCCGCGGTCGTCGCAGGCGCCCGCACCCGCACCCGCGGCACCGCGCCAGGCGCCCCCGCAGGCGCAGGCAGGGCCGCAGCGCGGCGGGTCGCCGGCACAGGCCGCGCCAACGCGTGTCGCGCCGCCTGCACCTTCGCCAGCGCCTGCACCGGCATCGCCGCCGGCACCGGCCCCCAGCATTCCGTCAACCCCGCGTCCCATCGCCACGGGCGCCAATGGCCTGCCCGACTGGCACGAGATCGTCGAGCGCGCCCACCTGCGCGGCCCGATCGGCCAGCTGGCGCAGAACTGCACGCTGCGGGGCGTGGACGGTGAGGCCATGGTCATGGCGCTGCAGCCGCAACACATGCACCTGGCCGTGGAACCCCTCACCAGCCAGATGGAAGAAAAGGTTTCCAACGCGCTGGGCCGTCGCGTGCGCTTCCGCTTCGTCGCGGAGGGCGGTGCGCTCAACACGCCGGCCGACCGCCGCGCACAGGCCGCCAGCGATGCCCAGGCCAACGCCGAGGCGTCGATGGAAACCGATCCACTCGTGCAGGCGCTCAAGCGCGACTTCGGCGCGCGCGTCATTCCCCAATCGATCAAACCCGTGGAGCGAGGAACATGAAAGGTCAAATCGGTCAGCTGATGCAGCAGGCCCAGCGCATGCAGGACGAAATGAAGCGCGCGCAGGAAGAACTGGCGAAAACGGAAATCACCGGCAGCGCCGGCGGCGGCCTTGTCACGGTGACGATGACAGGCGGCCACGAAGTGCGCGCCGTGCACATCGACCGCCAGGCGTTCGCGGACGACCCGGAGATGGCCGAGGACCTCGTCGCCGCCGCCGTCAACGATGCGGTGAACAAGATCGCCGAGCTGAGCCGCTCGCGCCTCGGTGGCGTCACGCAGGGCCTGAACCTGCCGCCCGGCTTCAAGATGCCGTTCTAATCGTGAGCAACGGCTCCCGCCTGCTGGGCGAACTCATCGACGCGCTGCGCTGCCTGCCCGGCGTGGGGGCCAAGAGCGCGCAGCGCATGGCTTTCCACCTGCTCGAGCGCGAGCGACAGGGCGGCATGCGCCTTGCGTCGGCGCTCGAATCGGCCATGCGCGACGTGGGCAACTGCACGCGATGCCGCAACTTCAGCGAGACGCCCGTGTGCTCGCTCTGCGGCAGCGCCACCCGCGACCGCCATGTGCTGTGCATCGTGGAATCGCCCTCCGACCTCGCTGCGATCGAGCAGGCCACGGGGTTCCGCGGCCACTACTTCGTGCTGCTGGGCCGCCTGTCGCCGCTCGACGGGCTGGGGCCGGAAGAACTTGGCTTGCCGCTGCTCGCCGAGCGGCTGGGTGAGGGCGAGGTCGAGGAGATGATCATCGCCACCAACCCCACCGTGGAAGGCGAGGCCACCGCGCATTACATCGGCCAGCTGGCGAAAGCCGCCGGCATCCGCGCCACCCGCCTGGCCCACGGCGTGCCCCTGGGCGGCGAACTCGAATTCGTCGACCGCGGGACGCTTGCCCACGCGTTCGGCAGCCGCCAGTCGCTCGGCTAGCCCCACCCAAGGAGTACGCAGTGACCGATACCATCTTCGCCAAGATTGTCCGCCGCGAGATCCCCGCCGATATCGTCTACGAAGACGACGAGGTGCTGGCGTTCCGCGACCTCAACCCGCAGGCGCCGGTGCATGTGCTCTTCATCCCCAAGCGCGCCATCGCGACGCTCGACGATGCCGTGCCGGGCGACGCCGCGCTACTGGGCAAGCTGTTGCTCGCCGCCGCGGCCTACGCGCGTGCGCAGGGCTTCGAGAAGGATGGCTACCGCACCGTCATCAACACCAACGGGCATGGCGGGCAGACCGTCTTCCACATCCACGTGCACCTGCTGGCGGGCCGGCAGATGCATTGGCCGCCGGGCTGAGCCATGCCACGCATGGGGCGCCACAAAAAAGCCGGCTTTCGCCGGCTTTTTTGCTCGTCACTTGTGCGGGCGCGGTGGCGGCGCCGGGCGCACGATGATGGTGCGCGGGCGGTACCAGAACGGATCGCCCCACGGGCCGTAACCGTACGGACCCCAGCCCGGGCCGAAGCCGGGACCCCAGAACGGGTCGTAGAAGCCTGGCGGGTAGCGGTTGACCGGCACGCGTTTCGGCCAGAGGTACACCACGTCGGCCTCGACGCGCGGGTAGGCGTAATCGAAATCACCCACCTTCTGCGATACGGCGCCGTGCAACGTGCCGGTGACCGTGATCTCGCGGCCGCGGGTGAACACCTCTGGATCGTAGAAGCCATCGCGGCAGGCCACGAAGCGGCCCTGGCTTTCCGACTTGCTGGCGGTGGGGCGGGCTTCGTCGTCGAGCGGCTGTGACAGAACGTAGAAGCACGTCTGCTGCGGGCCCGGCTCGGTCTTGATGATTTCACCGCCCCAACGCACTTTCGCGCCCGGTGCGCCACCCTGCTGGGCGCCGCTGGTGGTCACGTCGTTGAACTGGCCCTGCAGCGGTTGCGGCACCGTGGCGCAGGCGCCCAACGCGAGGGTGGCAGCGGCGACGGCCAACGGTTTGTACATGGACATGTCACTCTCCTGGAGGCGACGGGCACAACCGCCGCCATGACCTATTTGACCACGCCGCGCGCCCGAAATTCCCTTACCCGTTGCCGGAACTGCTTGACCAGTTCAGGTGGCGGTTCGTCGTGCGCGTAACGCGATGCCAAGTAAAGCTCGCTCAACCTTTCCAAGGCATTTCGCTGCCCGGGCAGCGAGCGCGCGGCCCGGGCCATGAAATGCCTCGGGCCTTCGCCCGTACGGCGAATGACACCGGCTTTCGCAAGCTTGCGTTGTAGCCGGCGCATCCACGCATCCAACGCATCGCCTTCACGTCGCTGGAACAGCGCCCATCCGAGCGCCATGGCCACCAATAGCGAGCAGCCCACGGCGAGTATCAGCGCCAGGTCACCCACGTCGGTGCGCCGGATGCCAAACGGTTGCAGCATGCCGCTCTGGCGCAATGCGTCGAACCCGTTAACGGCCTCGTTCCACCATTGGTTGACCACGTCCCAGCGGTCGCGAGCCTGGCGGAGCCATTCGCCCGAGAAGAACGACGTGCTGCCACCGCCGGCGTTCGCGGCCGCCGAGGCGCCAAGGCTGACGCGTTCGGGGCGCACGGCCCCCGTCGGGTCGAACCGCACCCAGCCGCGGCCGTCGATCCACACCTCCGACCACGCATGCGCATCGGCCCGCTTCACCAGCAGGTACGAGCCAAGCCGGTTCCAATAGCCCCCCTGGTACCCGGTGACGACGCGGGCGGGAACACCCGCCGCGCGCATCAGGAACGTGAAGCTCGAGGCGTAGTACTCGCAATAGCCCTCGCGGGTGGCGAACAGGAAGTCGTCGATCCGGTCCGCGCCAAGCGGGGCCGGTGCCAGCGTGTAGCTGTAGCCCCCATCGCGGAACATGGACAGGGCGGCACGCGCGATGCCGTAGGCGTCGTGGTTGTATTTATCGGCCCAGGCCTGCGCCAGGCCCCGTGCCCTGGGGCCGATGCCAGCGGGAAGCTGCAGGGCGGCGCGTCGCACCAGTGGCGCGAGGGTGGCATCCAGCCGGTAGTCCACCGCGGCCACCGCGTCGTAGACCTTCATGGCACGGACGCGCTCGTTCGCCACCACCGTGCGATCGAATCGGAGCGTGGCGTCGGCGGGAGCCGCCATGGGCATGTCGAGCATGGGCAGCACGCGTTGCTGGGTGGGCTCCATGGCCACCTGGTAGCGGAAGCGCGGCGTGCCTTCCAGCGGCGTGGGCGTGGTCGCGTACAGGTTGCCGCCCTGCGTCCACTGGCGCCCGTCGAACGCCATCATGGTGTAGGCGCGGAAGTAACGAGCTTCGGGCAAGGGGGGCGTGCCATCGAATGTCACGCGCAGCGCGGGGGTGTCATCGACCAGGAGCTCGGCCATCTCGCCGGGCGACATGCTGCTGGACAGGCCTGTCACGGCCTGGCCCGGGTTGGGGGCACCCCACAGGGGCGATTCCAGCCTGGGTATGAACAGGAACGCGAAGGCCGCAAGGGGCACGGACGCGGCGAGCATGGCGAGCGCGGGCACGAACGTCGTCCGCCACGTACCGTATACAGGCGTGGTCTGTTCGATGGCCCTTAGCGTGGCAAGCGACGGCACCAGGCCGAGCGCCACGATGAGGGTGGCAACGATGGATTGGTCGAACAGCAGGGCGGCCATGAGGGCGAACCCGCCGAAGGCGATGCCCACGCGCGCATCGCGCCGGTGCTCGGTTTCCAACGTCTTGAGGACCAGCAGCCCCACCGCGAACGCGCTACCCGGCTCACGCCCGAAGAGCGTGCCATACGTCGCGACCACGACGGCGAGGAGCAGGCCAACCACCGGTAGCTTGACCCAGCGCGACACGTGGCCGCCGCCGCGACGGCGATGCCACCACCGCCACCCCAGCAGCCCGGCAAGGCTGGCGGAGAGCCACCAGGGCAGGTGCGCCGCATGGACGCCGACGACGAATGCCATGCTGAGGCAGAGGAGGTCGAACGGGCGGTCGTCGAGTCTTGGCTCCGTACCTATGGCAGGTGCCAGGGAGAGGCGGAAGCGCGTCATGGCCGCAGTGCCAGCGCGGTCATGCACCGGTGGTAGTGCTCATCGCCCTGCGCAACATCGAAGAACGCATCGGGAAGGCGCAGGCTCCAGCGGCGCCCGTCGTCGCGCGCCTCGTCGATCCAGCGCGCAAGGCGCGCGATGCGTGATTCGCTATCGAGCCCGTGGACGCTATCCCAGTCGAGGCGCCAGTCCTCCTTCGGCGCCGGCTGCTCCATGTCCTTGACGAGCAGGCCGTGGTGCCGCGCGCTCAGCTTCCAGGCGATTTGCCGGCGCGGGTCGCCGGGCCGGTAATCGCGTAGCGCCGCAAGCTCGTCGCCTGCACGGGGCCGCCCGCGGTCCGCATCGCCTTCCGGTGCAAACGGCGCCGGGCCGCTCGCCTCGGGCAGGGGGTAGATGAGCACGGCCGCGTCGGGATGCACCCAGCTCCATGCGCGGAACAGGCCGAGCGGCCAGCGTGTATGGACACGGGTGCGCGGCAGCGGCAGCCAGCCACGGTGCTCGCCTTCCAGCTCGAATTCGACGGTGGCGCTGCCACCCGGGGGGACCGTGACGACGTGCTCCGCGCCGCCGATATCGAGACGTACGGCGGTACGTTCGCGCTGGCTTGCCCAGAGCTCGAGCGAGACGCGTACGCGTTCGCCCACGCGTGCCGTCCCGGAGCGCAGCCCACCCAGCGCCAGGCCGTTGAGCACGCGGAACGCCACCAGCATGCTGCCCGCGGTCGCGGCACCGAACAGGCACGTGAGCATCAGTGCCGCGTTGTTCGCGTAGTTCAGGGCGCCGACAAGCATCACCGCGAGAAGCGTGGCGAAGCCAAGCCCGAAACCCGTGGGCACGATGTAGATGCGTCGACGGTGCAGCGTGGCGGGCAGGGGCTCGAGCGGGCGCAACCGGGTCAGCGCGGGCAGCCGGCGCTCGGCCCACGCCAGGATCCGCGGCGCCGCGCGCGTTGCCATCAAGGCACCGGCGTCTCGGCCAGGATGGCGCGTGCGATGGCCTCGCGGTGGCTGCCGCGGCCCGGCACCAGCCGGTGCGCCGCGACAGGGACGAACACGGTCTGCACGTCCTCGGGGATGACGTGGTCGCGGCCGCTTAGCAGGGCCCAGGCACGCGCCGCCGCGAGCATGGCCAGGCCGGCGCGCGGCGACAGGCCCACGCGCACGTCGTTGTGCTTGCGGCTGGCGGCCAGCAGCGCCTGCAGGTAATCGAGCAGCGCGCCCGTGGCCTTCACCGCGTGGGCCGCGGCGCGCAGTTGCCCGATGGCTTCGACGTCGAGGCGTGGCCGCAACGTGGCGACCATGTCGCGGCGATCCTCGCCCGTGAGCAGGGCGCGCTCGGCAGCTGGGTCGGGGTAGTCCAGCGACAGCCGCAGCATGAAGCGGTCGAGTTGCGAATCGGGCAGGGGAAACGTGCCCGCGAGGTCGAGCGGGTTTTGCGTGGCGACCACGAAAAACGGTTTCGGCAACTCGTGCGTCGTGCCGTCGACGGTCGTCTGGCCCTCGGCCATGGCCTCGAGCAGGGCGCTCTGCGATTTCGGCGTGGCGCGGTTGATCTCGTCGGCGAGCAGCAGGCTCGTGAAGATGGGCCCCGGATGGAAGCGGAATTCGCCCGTCTCGCGCTCGTAGACGCTGACGCCGATAATGTCGGACGGCAGCAGGTCGCTGGTGAACTGGATCCGCTGGAAATCGAGCGCGAAGGTGGCCGCCAGCGCGTGGGCCAGCGTGGTCTTGCCCACGCCGGGCACGTCTTCGAGCAGCAGGTGGCCGCCGGCGACGAGGCACGCGAACGCCAGATTCACCTGCCGGGGCTTGCCGAGCAGCACGCCATTGACCTGCGCAAGCGCGGCGTCCAGCCGGTGGCGCAGCATTTCATCGTTGAGTGGAGTAGTGGCTGACATGATCGTTGCGTGTGCCCCCCGGCCTGGCCATGTCGATGGTTGAGTCATCGAGTGTAGCGGTGCACGCGCGGCGGTGGCGAGGCGCGTTTCTCGTTCTGTTCGTGCTCGCGCTGGCATGCAAGGTGGTCATAGCGGCCACGCTGTCGCCCTTTGGTGACGAAGCGTTCTACTGGCAGGAGAGCCTGTACCCGGCCTGGGGTTACAGCGACCTGCCGCCCGCCACGGCGTGGCTCATCGCCGCTTCCGAGGCCGTTTTCGGCCACGGCCTGCTGGCCATGCGCCTGCCATTCCTGCTGCTGGGTGCCGCCGTGCCCTGGCAGGTGGCCGCACTCGCGGCACGCGCAGGGGGCGGCCCTGCCGCGCCGTGGCAGGCCGCGGTGTTTGCGACGTGCCTGCCCCTGGTCGGCAGCCTGGGCGTGCTCGCGCTGCCGGATGTGCCGCTCACGTTCGCCATCGTGCTGGCCACGCAGGGTCTGGTACGTGCGCTTGAGACAAATCGCAAACGGGATGGCCTGCTCCTCGGCGTGGGGCTCGCGCTCGCCTGGGCCACGCACTACCGGGCAGGCATGGCCGTGCTCGCCGGGCTGGTGTTCGTCACCTGCATGCCGCGCGGCCGCCACGCCCTTCGTCGCGCATGGTTCTGGGTCGCGATGGCGGTGGCAGCCATGGGCCTCGTGCCCCTCGTCGTCTACAACGTCGCCGCACGGGGCGCGGGCGTGTCGTTCCAGCTGGTGGAACGAAACCCGTGGCGGTTCCACGCCGATGCCCTGGTGCAGCCCCTCGAGCAGGCGGTGGCGTGCACGCCATGCCTCTACGTGGTGTTGTTGTGCGTCCTGTGGTGGTCGTGGCGCCGACGTGCCAGTGCACCGCTCGACGTGCTGGCGGTGCTCGCGGGTACCTTCGTCATCGCGTATTTCCTCCTCGGCCTTTTCGCCGACGACCTGCGCTTTCGTGCCCACTGGCCGTTGCCTGGCTACCTCCTGCTGTGCGCGGCGCTGCCGCCATGGCTCGCGCACGCGTCGCACCGCATGCGTGTGTTCGCGCGCGTTTCGCTGGTGGTGGGCGGTGCCGGCCTGCTCGTGGGGCTCGCCTATCTCGGGCTTGCCGCATCGCCGCGCGGCGCCGTGGCGTTGGCCGGCACGAAGGCATTCCCGTCGAATTTCACCGGCTGGCGCGACGCGGCGGCGGCCTTGCCACCCCGCGGCACGGGCGCGCTCATCGTGGCGGATAACTTCATGCTAGCCGCCGAGCTGCGCTTCTCGCTGGGCGCGCACGTGCCGGTGTATTCGCTTGATAACCCGCTCAACGCCAAGCACGGCAGGGCACCGCAACTTCGTGCGTGGTCGCTCGACGAGCAGGCGCTGGCGATGCGAGCCGGCACGCCGGTGGTGCTCGCCGTCGACGAGACGGCGCTGCGCGAGCGCGATACACGCGCTTGGCTGGGGTCGTTGTGCCAACGAGTGGATATCATCCGGCCCCTGGGGCGCGTCGACGCGTTCGGCGGGCGGCGCCGCTTCGCATTCTACGAGGCACGTGCACGGGCGGTACCCGGCCCGGCGGCGAACCCGGATACCTGTGTCGTATGGATGGATGCCTGGCGTGCGCTAGGGCAAGGCGATGCCGGCCGCGCGCAGTAGGCGCGCCGTGGCGATCAGCGGTAGCCCGATGAGTGCCGTGGGGTCGTCGTTGCGGATGCGCTCGAACAGCGTGATGCCGAGGCCTTCGCATTTGAAGCTGCCTGCGCAATCGAGCGGGCGCTCCCGTTCCACGTAGCGCACGATGTCGTCCCGCGACAGCGAGCGGAAGACGACGCGCGTTTCGTCCACGTGGGCATGGGCGCCGCCGTGGGCATCGACGACGCAGACCGCCGTATGGAACACCACCTCTTGTCCCGAGCTGGCTTCCAGCTGGCGGTGTGCCGCCGCCACGGTGCCCGGCCTGTCGAGCACCGTGCCTGCAAGGTCGGCGACCTGGTCCGATCCGATCACGACGGCGCCCGGGTGGCGGCTGGCGACGGCCCGTGCCTTGGCCTCGGCCAGCCGCCTGGCGCGGTCGGCCGGGGCCTCGCCGGCGAGCGTGGCTTCATCCGTGCCCGGCGCCGCCTGGGTGAATTCGGCGAGCAGGCGGTGGAGCAGGGTGGCGCGGTAGGCCGACGTGGAGGCAAGGATGACGTGGGGCTGGGGCAAGGTTTAGCGATCCGGCTGGAAGTGCTCGCGCACGGCGGTGTCGAGGGCGGCCTGGGCATCGTCCAGCGCCTGCAGGCGAGGTTCCAGCTGGTGGCGGGCGCGGACAAGGGCCTCCACAGCTTCATCCAGCTCGCGCTGGCTGGCGCTGGGGGCGCGGTCGCGGATCCAGAGGCGCTGCTGGAGCAGGGCGCGCAGGCCCGAGTCGACCGCCTGCTGGGCCTCCACCTCGCCCACGGCGGGCTGGTCGGGGCTGAACTGCATGACGGCGTGCGCCTTTTGCAGGCGGTCGCGGCAATCCTTCAGGTCGACCTCGAGGCGGTCGGCCTGGTCCATGAGGTCTTGCAGGGCGCCGTGGCGCCGCCGGCGCCGGTGGTGGGCCAGGGTCCACGCGCACAGGCCGATGACGAACACGACCAGTACGGCAAGTGCATAATATGCAACGGAAAACACGCGGCCTCTTCCCCCTCGTGGGCGTGCTGCGGCACACTTGCCGCCTGCCGCGAGTCTGCCCGAAACCCGCGCAGGTTCGCAAAATCGTCCCTTCACGCCCGCCGGCACGCCTAACCGGTTGACTTCAGGGATGTTGATGCCTACCATTTCCCGATTATGTCCGTGACTCTGCCATCGTCCGTGGACGCTTGGCGCGAAGTTCGTGCGCGGCGTTCGTTCCAGGGCCAGCTCCCGCTCTCGGCGTTCAAGCGCCTCGGCGAGGTGGTGGCGTCGCCTGACGGCGACGTAACCTACGAACTGGACTTCGGTCGTGACGATCTCGGTGTCGCCTATGTGGCTGTTCGCGCAACGGCGTCGCCCACGCTGGTCTGCCAGCGTTCCCTGGAGCCGTTCCAGCTCCCGGTGGAGGTCGATACCCGTCTCGGGCTGATCGTCGAAGAGCGTGAGGAAGCCTCGCTTCCGCCCGGCTACGAGCCGCTCCTGCTCGAGCAGGATGGGAAGCTGGATCCGCTCGCGGCGATCGAGGACGAATTGTTGTTGGCGCTGCCCCTGGTTCCGGTCAACCCGGACTATGAGCTGCCCGAAGACGTAACCCGGTCCGGTGAAGAAGAAGTGCCTTCTGCGCCGGAAGCATCCGATAACCCGTTCGCGGCGCTCCGCGAACTCATGAAGAAGTAATTTCGCTGGAGATTCGCCATGGCCGTTGCCAAGAGCCGCAAGACCCCGTCCACCCGCGGCATGCGCCGTTCGCACGACGCCCTCAAGGGCGTGCAGCTGTCCACCGACCCGACCTCGGGTGAGGTGCACCTGCGCCACCACGTCACTAAGGACGGCTACTACCGCGGCAAGAAGGTCATCGACACCCGCGGTGCGGTCGAAGTCGAAGACTGATCCACGCAGGTAGTTCGGATGAGAAACGGCGCACACAGTGCGCCGTTTTCTTTTCCAAACCCTCGCGAATGGTGCATTCGCCCATGGGTTGCTGGCACCATGCGCGGTTTGAACGTCCAGGATCGCCCCGCATGACCTCGACCAGCGCTTCGCTCGCCATCGTCTTCCCCGGCCAGGGCTCCCAGTCCATCGGCATGCTCGCCGAGCTGGCCGCCGCCCACCCGGAGGTGAAGGCCACCTTCGACGAGGCGTCCGCCGGCGCGGGCGTCGATCTGTGGGCCATCAGCCAGCAGGGCCCGGAAGAACAGCTCAACAGCACCGAAAACACCCAGCCGGCCTTGCTCGCCGCCAGTGTCGCCGTGTGGCGCGTCTACCTGAAGCAGGGCGGCCCGCTGCCGGCGTATTTCTCGGGCCACAGCCTGGGTGAATACAGTGCGCTCGTGGCCGCGGGTGCCATCTCGCTGAAGGACGCCGCCGGCCTCGTGGCCGAGCGCGGCCGCCTCATGCAGGCTGCCGTGCCGCCTGGCGTGGGCGCCATGGCCGCCATCCTTGGTGGCGACGATGCCCAGATCGCCCAGGTGTGCGAAGAAGTGGCCCAGGGCCAGGTCGTCGCCCCCGCCAACTTCAATTCGCCTGGCCAGCTGGTCATCGCCGGCCATGCCGAGGCCGTGGACCGTGCCCTGGCGCGCCTTGCCGAGCTGGGCGTGAAGAAGGCCGTGAAGCTTGCGGTGTCGGTGCCCTCGCATTGCATGCTGATGCGCGACGCGGCCGACCGCCTCGGTGAAAGGATGGCCGCCATCGATTGGCAGCTGCCCTCCATCCCCGTGGTGCAAAACGCCGACGCGAAGGTGCATGCCACGCTCGACGACATCCGCGGCGCCCTCCAGCGCCAGCTCTACCTGCCGGTGCGCTGGACCGAGTGCGTCCAGGCACTGGCCGCCCATGGCATCACGCAGGCGCTGGAATGCGGCCCGGGCAAGGTGCTCGCCGGCCTCATCAAACGCATCGACAAGAGCATCGACGGCAAGGCCATCGGCACGCCGGCCGAGCTCGACGCGGCCGTGCAGGCCTGATCCCCATCCCCTTTAGCAGGACCACCACCATGACCCAATCCCTCAAGGGCGAGATCGCGCTGGTCACCGGCGCCAGCCGCGGCATCGGCGCCGCCATCGCCGACCTCCTGGCCGAGCAGGGCGCCACCGTCTACGGCACGGCGACCAGCGAGAACGGGGCCAAGGCCATCGGCGAGCGCCTCGCGGCGCACGGCGGCCACGGCCGCGTCCTGGATGTCACCAACCCGGAAGCCATCGATGCCCTCGTCGACGAGATCGCCAAGGCTTCGGGCAGCATCAGCGTCCTGGTGAACAACGCCGGCATCACGCGCGACCAGCTCCTCATGCGCATGAAGGAAGACGACTGGAGCGCCATCATGGATACCAACCTGACGTCGGTGTTCCGTACCTCCAAAGCCGTCATGCGCGGCATGATGAAGGCGCGCAAGGGCCGCATCATCAGCATCGCCTCGGTCGTGGGCGTCACCGGCAACCCCGGGCAGGCCAACTACGCGGCCGCCAAGGCCGGCATCATCGCCTTCTCGAAGTCGCTGGCCCGTGAGATCGGCTCGCGTGGCATCACCGTGAACGTGGTGGCACCGGGCTTCATCGATACCGACATGACCCGCGCCCTGCCCGAAGAACAGCGCCAGGCGCTGCTTTCGGGCATCGCTTTGGGCCAACTTGGTGAAAGCCGTGACATCGCCGAAGCCGTGGCCTTCCTGGCCTCGCCGGCGGCCAAGTACATCACGGGCGAGACCCTGCACGTTAACGGCGGCATGTACATGCCGTGACGCCGCGGCCCCGGCAGTCGCCACCGGGCCGTTTTTGAGAGACAATCACCCTTTCGCGCCCCGGGTGTCCGGGGCGCCATCCACGTCACGGCGACGTGCTGGCGGGTATGGACCTTAGCCACTACAATGCGCCGGATTTTTCCCCTCGGGAGGTTATAGCGACATGAGCACCATCGAAGAACGCGTCAAGAAGATCGTCGTCGAACAGCTGGGCGTCAAGGAAGATGAAGTCACTGCGAACGCCTCGTTCGTGGACGATCTGGGCGCCGATTCGCTGGATACCGTCGAACTCGTGATGGCCCTCGAAGAAGAATTCGAGTGCGAGATCCCGGACGAAGAAGCCGAGAAGATCACGACGGTTCAGCAGGCTGTCGACTACATCAAGGCCCACGTCAAGGCCTGATCGTTGACTGGTCGTCGAGCGGGGCCATGCCCCTCATCGATCTCCGAGAGACACGGAAGCTGCGCCGTCATGGCGCAGTTTTCGTTTCCGAATACCGTAACCTGCGCCCGCGTATGGTTAGCGTGGGCACAGTGAAGGAAAAAATGCATGACTAAGCGACGCGTGGTAGTGACCGGCATGGGCATCATCTCGCCGGTCGGCAACGATATCGCCACCGCCTGGAAGAACGTCGTCGAAGGCAACACCGGCATCGGCCCCGTCACCGATTTCGACGCCGAGAAGTTCGCCACGAAAATCGCTGGCGAGGTTCGTGATTTCGATGCGGCGGAAGCCTATTTCGATGGCGCGGAAGCGACAGAGGAAGAACGTCTTTCGATCAAGAAGGACTTCAAGCGGATGGATCCGTTCATCCACTACGGCATCGTCGCGGGCACGCATGCATTCCGCCAATCGGGCCTCGTCGTCACCGACGAGAACGCCGGCCGCATCGGTGTCGCCGCCGGTGCCGGCATCGGTGGCCTGCACACCATCGAGAACACCGCGCTCGAACTCGCCGAGAAGGGCCCCCGCAAGGTCTCGCCGTTCTTCGTGCCGAGCTCCATCATCAACATGGTGGCGGGCAACCTGTCGATCTACCACGGCATGAAGGGCCCCAACATCGCCCTCGTGTCGGCATGCACCACGGCCGCGCACAACATCGGCATGGCCATGCGCCTCATCCAGTACGGCGATGCCGACGCGATGCTGGCAGGCGGTGCCGAGTTCGCCACCACGCCCACGGCCATGGCGGGCTTCTGCTCGGCCAAGGCCATGTCCACGCGCAATGACGACCCGGCGCATGCCAGCCGCCCGTGGGATACCGGCCGCGACGGCTTCCTGCTGTCGAACGGCGCGGGCATGCTCATGCTCGAGGAGTACGAGTTCGCCAAGGCGCGTGGCGCCACCATCCTGGCCGAGCTCATCGGTTTCGGCATGAGCGGCGACGCGTACCACATCACCGCACCCAGCGGCGATGGCGCCGAGCTGGCCATGCGCAACGCGCTGCACGATGCCGGCCTCAAGGCTGAGGAAGTGCAGTACGTCAATGCGCACGGCACCTCCACGCCCGTGGGTGATCTTGGCGAAGCCAAGGCCATCCGCAACGTGTTCGGCGAGCACGCCACCCACAAGGGCAAGTTCGCCGTCAGCTCCACCAAATCGGTGACGGGCCACCTGCTGGGCGCCGCGGGCGGCGTCGAAGCCATCTTCAGCATCATGGCGCTGCGCGATGGCATCATCCCGCCGACCATGAACCTGGAGAACCTCGACCCCGAGGTGGCCGCGCTGGGCATGGATCTCGTGCCGAACAAGGCCGAGAAGGCCGACCTCACGGTGGCCATGTCCAATTCGTTCGGTTTTGGCGGCACCAACGGTACGCTCGTCTTCCGACGCGCCTGATACCCGCGTGGCCTTCACCACGCGAACCCTGGCCGGCCGGCGCGATCTCCTCGCGCCGGCCGCGCTGTTTCCGGGCCGCTACCCCGCGCTGCTGGCGTCGGCGGTCACGGGCACCGCGCAATCGCGCTACGACATCCTTTTTGCCGGCGGCGATGCCGCGCTGTCGCTGGACGCGCACGGCGTGCTGCGTGATGCGCAGGGCCTCGTGGTGCCGGGCACCTTCCTCGACGCGTTGGATCGCGCCTGGACCGCGCGCCGCCGCCCACGCGTCGACGATGGCCTGCCGTTCCACGGCGGCTGGGTGGTGTACCTCGCCTACGAGCTCGCGGGGCAGGTGGAGCCCTCGCTGCGTTTGCCTGCCTCGCGTGGGAGCGTGCCCGTCGCGTGCGCACTGCGTGCACCCGCCGCGGCCATCGTCGACCATGTCGAGGGCCGTACCATCCTCGTGGCGGAAGAGGGCGCCGAGCACTGGCTCGACACGATGGCCGGCGACCTCGACGCACCCATGCCGGCGCTCGAGCTCGCCACGCCGTTGCGCGTCGACGAGGACGAGCCTCGACGTTTCCTCGATGGCGTGCGGCGCATCCATGAACACCTGCATGCGGGGGATACGTTCCAGGTGAACCTCTCGCGTCGCTGGTGCGCGCGTTTCGCCGAAGCCCCCGCGCCCGCCGCACTCATGCACGCGCTTCGCCGCGCGAACCCGGCGCCGTTCGCCGGGCTGCTGCAACGCGATGGCTGGGCCATCGTCAGCTCGTCGCCCGAGCGCCTCGTTGAATCACGCGCTGGCGTGCTGCAGACGCGGCCCATCGCGGGCACCCGGCCGCGCGTGCCGGGCGACGACGATGCGGCGCGCATCCGCGAGCTCACGACGCACCCGAAGGAGCGCGCCGAGCACGTCATGCTCATCGACCTCGAGCGCAACGACCTGGGCCGCGTGTGCGTGCCCGGCAGCGTCAAGGTGGATGAACTCATGGTGGTGGAGAGCTACGCGCACGTGCACCACATCGTGTCGAACGTGCGTGGCCGCGCACGCGACGGCATCACCCCCGGCCAGGTGGTGGCGGCGACGTTCCCGGGCGGCACCATCACGGGCTGCCCGAAGGTGCGCTGCATGCAGATCATCGGCGACATCGAACAGGAGCCGCGCGGTGCCTACACGGGTGCGCTGGGCTACATCGACGACAGCGGCGACATGGACCTCAACATCCTCATCCGCACGCTCACGGCCGAGGGGTGCGATGTGTCGCTGCGCGCGGGTGCCGGCATCGTCACCGATTCCGTGCCGGAGAAGGAGCTTGACGAGACACGGGCCAAGGCGCGTGGCTTGTTGCGGATCTTCGGCGCCGCATGAGCATGCGCCTGTCGGTGGATTTCCACGACACGGGCGCGGTGGCCGCGACCGATCGCGGATTCACGTATGGCGATGGCTTGTTCGAAACGTTGCGCGTCGTCGCCGGCGTGGCGCCGCTGTGGCACCGCCACGCGGCGCGCCTGTCCGAAAGCGCGGGGCGCCTGCTCATGCCGTTGCCGGATACCGACCGCCTGCATGGCGAGGTGCTGCGCCTGAGCGCGGGCCTCGACGACGCCGTCGTCCGCGTCACCCTGAGCCGCGGCGTAGGCGAGCGAGGCTATGCCTTGCCTCGCGACCCGCGCCCGACGGTGGTGGTGGCCGCGGCGCCGCTGGCCACGGACACCGTCGCCGCGGAGCAGGGCATTGCGGTGCACGCGTGCGAGTTGCGCCTCGCGCGGCAACCACGCCTGGCCGGCATGAAGCACCTCAATCGCCTCGAGCAGGTGCTGGCGCGCGCGGAGTGGGCTGACCCGGCCGTGGCCGAGGGCCTGCTGTGCGATACCGAGGGCCGGGTGGTATGCGCCACCGCGGCCAACCTTTTCGCGGTGGTCGATGGCGAACTGCTGACCCCGCCGGTGGACCAGTGCGGAGTGGCGGGCGTGGCGCGCGCGGAAATCCTTGCCGCGCACGGTGCCCGCGTCGCGTCGTTCTTCCCCGCGGACCTCACCCGGGCGAGCGAGGTCTTCCTCACGTCGGCGGTTCGCGGCATCCTTCCCGTCCGGGCGCTTGGCGCCCATGCGTGGCCGCCCGGCCCCGTGGCCCGTGCGCTGCAGGCGCACTGGGCCCGCCTGGGCCTGCCGTTACCGAACCGTGCCAAGGATCGTGATCGATGAAAGTGCGTGGCGCCGCCCTGTGGCGCGCTGTCTTGTTGCTGGTGCTGCTCGCGGTGATCGCGGGTGGCGCGTGGATGTGGTTCGACTGGGCCCGTTTCGCCCGCACGCCGCTCACGGTGGCCAGTAGCGGTGAAAGCATCGACGTGGCCCGGGGCTCGTCGTTCAAGGATATCGTCCGCGCGCTGCGCGATCGCGGTGCCACCCAGGCCTCGCCCCTCTACTGGCGCGTGCTGGCCATGGAGATGCACGCCAGCGGCCGCCTGCATGCGGGTGAGTTCGCGCTGCGCCAGGGCATGACCCCGCGCGACCTGGTCACTGACATGGCCACGGGCAAGGTCATGCAGCGTAACTTCACCATCGTCGATGGCTGGTCCTTCGCCGACCTGCGCCGTGCGCTGGGCGCGGTGGACACACTCACCCACGATACGGCCGGCCTCGACGACGCGGGCATCATGAAGCGCGTGGGCGCACCCGAGGGCGATACCCCCGAGGGGCGTTTCCTCCCCGAGACCTATGCCTACGTGAAGGGCGATGCCGATAGCAGCATCCTCAAGCGGGCCTACGGCGCCATGGCGAAAACCCTGGATGCCGCCTGGGCCGGCCGGGCGCAGGACCTCCCCCTGGCCTCGCCGTACGAGGCCCTTATCCTCGCCTCCATCGTGGAAAAGGAAACGGGCAGGGCGGATGAGCGGCCGCGCATCGCGGGCGTGTTCGTGCGCCGCCTGCAGCAGCACATCATGCTGCAGACCGACCCGACCGTGATCTACGGCATGGGTGCCGCTTACGCGGGCAACATCCACAAGAGCGACCTCACCACCGACACGCCCTACAATACGTACACGCGTGCGGGCCTGCCGCCCACGCCCATCGCCCTGCCCGGGCGTGCGGCCATCGAGGCGGCGCTGCACCCGGCCGGGGGCAACGAGCTGTACTTCGTCGCGCGCGGCGATGGCAGCCACGTCTTCTCGGCTACCCTCGACGAACACAACAAGGCCGTGGCCTGCTACCAGTTGAAGCGATGCCAGTGAATCCACACCCGCGCGGAAAGCTCATCACCCTCGAAGGGGGCGAAGGCGCCGGCAAGAGCACCTTGCTGCGCGGCCTCGAGGCGCACCTGCGGGCGCAGGGCGCCGACCTGGTGGTGACGCGCGAGCCCGGCGGCACCGATGTCGGCGAAGCCGTGCGTGGCGTGGTGCTCGATGCCGCCAACAACGAGCTCTGCGCCGAGGGCGAGCTTCTGCTCATGTTCGCCTCGCGCGCGCAGCTGGTGCGCCAGGTGATCGAGCCCGCCCTGGCCGCCGGCCGCTGGGTGCTGTGCGATCGCTTCACCGATGCCAGCTACGCCTACCAGGGCGGTGGCCGTGGCCAGCCGCTCGAACGCATCGCCGCGCTCGAGCGCTGGGCGGCGCTTGGCCTCAGGCCCGACATCACGTTGCTGCTCGACCTGCCGGTGGCCCAGGGCCGCGCGCGCGCCGCCGGCCGTGGCGACGCCGACCGCATCGAAGTGGAGGGCGATGCCTTCTTCGAGCGCATCCGGGATGCCTACCGTTCCCGGGCCGCGGCCGACCCGGGCCGCTTCCGCGTGCTGGATGCCAGCGCGGCGCCCGATGCCGTGCTGGCCCAGGCCATCGCGGGTGTCGCTGGCCTCTTCGAACGGGCGCCGTCGTGACCGCGCGGCCGTGGCATGCGGAGGCCTGGGCGCGCCTGCAGGCGCGTCGCGAGCGCGATGCGCTGCCGCATGCGTTGCTTCTCGCCGGGCCGGCGGGGCTGGGCAAGCGCGAGTTCCTTGCGGATTTCGTCAAGGGCCTGCTCTGCCAGCATCCCGCCGGCGGCCAGGCCTGTGGCACGTGCCGTAGCTGCCACCTCGTGGCGGCAGGCACGCACCCCGATGTCATCGCGCTCGGGCTCGGCCTGCGCAAGGACGGCGGCACGCGCACCGAGATCGTCGTCGACCAGGTGCGCGACCTCTCGCAACGCCTTTCCATGGCCAGCCAGTTCGGCGGGTGGCAGGTCGCGACCGTCGACCCGGCCGATGCGATGAACGCGGCAGCCGCCAACGCGCTACTCAAGACCCTGGAAGAACCCACCCCCTCGACCATCATCCTCCTCGTCGCCGACGAACCGGCCCGCCTGCCGGCAACCATCCGCAGCCGAACCCAGCGCATCGATTTCCTCGTGCCGTCGCACGAGGTGTCGCTCGAGTGGTTGCGGGGGCAGGGCGTTCCGGATGCGGCCGCCGCGCTCGAAGCGGCCGCCGGCAACCCGGGGCTGGCGCGCCAGTGGGCCAGCGATGGCGCCCTCAAGCAGCGTGGGGAGGTGCGCCACGACCTGAAGGCCCTCGCGGCCGGCCGCGGCGACGCCATGGAAGTGGTGAAGCGCTGGCAGGCCACCGACCCCGCGCGCTACGCGTGGTTCGCCGCGCAGGCCGCCACCGACGAGTTGCGTGCGCGGGCCGCCGGGCGCCCCGCGCCGCTCGAAAGCCAGCTCGACGACGAATCGCTCGATGCCTGGTACGGCAAGGCCAACCGCGCCCGCGAGGCCCTCCGGGGGCCGCTGCGTACCGACCTGGTGTTGCTCGAACTCATCGCCGCCTGGCGTTGACGCCCCTTATCCACGCCGTTCGCCTTAATCGCGCCGTGCCCACCGCCCCCACCATCGACGCCACGACGCGCCTGCTCGTCATCGCCCCGCACCCGGACGACGAGTCGCTGGCCGCGGGGATGCTGATCCAGCGCTGCCTTGCCCTCGGTGGCACGGTCGACGTGGCCTTGCTCACCGATGGGGACGACAACCCTTGGCCACAGCGCTGGGATGAGAAACGTCTCATCATCGGCGCGGCGGGCCGCCGGCGCTGGGGCGCGCGCCGCCGCCAGGAGGTCGCTTCGGCCCTTTCCCTGCTGGGCGTCGAGCCCGCGCGGTTCCATCCCATGGGCTGGCACGACATGCAGGTGACCACCGAGCTGCGCCACCGCCACGCGGACGCCGTGGGCGCGTTGCGGGCCGTGGTCGCCGCCATGGGGCCCACGCTCGTCGTCATCCCCGACCTCGGTGATCGGCACCCCGACCACGGTGCCGCCCATGTGCTGGCCCGCCTGGCGCTCCACGACGCCGGCTCCACGGCCGAGGTGCTCACCTACATGGTCCACGGCACCGAGGCCTGCGCCCCTGAAGACCTGATCGTGCCGGATGCCGACCCTGGGCGGCAGGGCATCAAGACCGCTGCCGTGCAGGCCCATGCCACCCAGATGGTGCTTAGCCGCGAACGCATGCTCGCGCTGGCATCGCGCCCGGAGCGTTTCGACCGGCCGCCGCCGCCCGTGGCGGGCGATACCCTGCGCCTGCCATGGCGGCCAGGCCGTTTCGCACGGGCCCGCCTGCGCGTGCTGCTGGCCGACGGGCAGGGGAGCCGGCACTGGACCTGGCGCGGCGCGCCACTGGAGCGCGACGGCGACGACTGGCTGCTGGCGCTGCGCCCCGTGCCCGGGCCTGCCTTCGTCAAGCTCACCGCCGACCTTTCCACGCCCTGGATTTACGACCGCTATGGCTGGGTCTGCCAGGATCCGGCGCCGCCCGGGCTTGTGGCCCGGCCGCCCGCCTAGCTAGGATGGCCGCCAGACCAGGGAATCTGCCGAATTTATGAATGCCACCAGCCCGTCGCCGCGCCAGGGCATCCTGTCGCTGAAGATCAAGGACGTGAATTCCCTGTACATCTCGTACATGCCGTTCCTGAAAACCGGCGGCCTGTTCGCCCCCACGGCCCAGCGCTATAACCTGGGCGATGAAGTCGCCCTGCTGGTCACCCTCATCGACGACAACGAGCGCCTCTCCGTTGCCGGAAAGGTGGTGTGGATCACCCCGGTGGGGGCGCAAGGTAACCGTACCGCGGGCGTGGGCATCCAGTTCAACGAATCGCCAGAGAGCGAAGCCGCCCGGCAGCGCATCGAGGCCCTCCTGGCCGGCTCCCTCAATTCCGAGCGCCCAACCCAGACGATGTAACCGCCAGGCAGGGGAAATTCGGGGTTTGCACCATCATGGACCTGTTTTTCTTCCATTAAGACTTGTCGGCATACCTGCACGCACTGGTACAATAGATCGGTTCCCCAACGTGAGATTGTGGATCTCCGGAGTCGTTGGCGCGCCTGGCGCGTCCGACCGGATCGGTCCGTTTGGATCGATTCGATAAAAGCTCCGGCGCCCCTAGCCGGACCGCTCGTCCCCGTCGACGGTCACTGATGCGCCCAGTGAGGCGCGGAGGTACGCAGCATCGTGCTCGCCCAATATTGGCCCGTCCTGTTGTTCATAGCCGTGGCCGTCGGCCTAGGCGTGGTGCTCATGGTCCTCGGCATGCTCGCCGGCCCCAAGCGCCCCGATGCGGAAAAACTCTCGCCCTACGAGTGCGGCTTCGAAGCCTTCGAAGATGCCCGCATGAAGTTCGACGTGCGTTATTACCTCATCGCCATCCTCTTCATTATTTTCGACCTCGAAATCGCCTTCCTTTTCCCGTGGGCCGTGGTGTTCGACAAGATCGGGCTCATCGCACTGGTTGAAATGGCACTGTTCCTGGCGCTGCTCGTGGTCGGTTTCGGTTATGTCTGGAAGAAGGGAGCGCTCGAATGGGAGTGATGACCACCATCGACCGGGTGATGCACAACCCGCAGCCCCTCAACCTCGTCGACGACATCATCCGCCCCAATGGCGATGCCCCGGTGCCGCAGCGCGGCTTCGGCGTCACCAGCGTGGACGCCCTGATGAACTGGGCACGCACCGGCTCCATGTGGCCGATGACGTTCGGCCTGGCATGCTGCGCGGTTGAGATGATGCACGCGGGCGCCGCGCGCCTCGACCTCGACCGCTTCGGCGTCGTGTTCCGTCCCAGCCCCCGCCAGTCCGACGTGATGATCGTCGCCGGCACCCTGGTCAACAAGATGGCCCCCGCGCTGCGCAAGGTCTACGACCAGATGCCCGAGCCGAAGTGGGTCATCTCCATGGGCTCGTGCGCCAATGGCGGCGGCTACTACCACTATTCGTATTCGGTCGTGCGTGGCTGCGATCGCATCGTGCCGGTCGACATCTACGTGCCGGGTTGCCCGCCGACGGCCGAAGCGCTGATCCACGGCATCCTGCAGCTGCAGAAGAAGATCCGCCGCACCCACACGATCGCGCGCTAACAGGGCCTGCACATGAGCGTTAACAACGAGACCTCGCTGGTCGAACGCCTCGCCGCGCGCTTCGGCGACATGCTGGCGGTGAAGGTCGAACGCAACGAAGTCACCGCCGAGGTCGCCCCGCGCGACCTCATCGCCGTGGCCACCGCGCTGCGCGACGAGGCGGGCTTCCGCTTCACCGTCTTCATCGACGTCTGCGGCGTCGATTACCTCAGCTACGGCAAGACCGAATGGGACACCGACACCGCGCAGGGCGAAAGCTTCTCGCGTGGCGTCGAGGGCCAGGCCGTCGGCCGCTTCACCTGGGCCGAACGCCCGCGCCCGGCCGACCTGCCGCGCCGCTTCGCCTCGGTGTACCAGCTACTGTCGATCGAGCATAACCAGCGCATCCGCCTGCGCGCGTTCGCTGAGGACGACAATTTCCCGGTGGTGCCGTCGGTCACGGGCATCTGGCCGGGCGCCGACTGGTTCGAGCGCGAGGCGTTCGACCTCTACGGCATCATTTACGACGGCCACCCCGACCTTCGCCGCATCCTTACCGACTACGGTTTCGTCGGCCATCCGTTCCGCAAGGATTTCCCGCTCATCGGCAACGTCGAGGTCCGCTACGACGCCGAGCAGAAGCGTGTTGTCTACGAACCGGTCTCGATCGAGCCGCGCGTGCTGGTGCCGCGCACGATCCGCAACGATGCCGACCTCGATCAGGCCAGGGCGGAAGCCGCCGACCGCTGGCGGGAGAATTAAGCCGTGGAAGAAATCCGCAATTACACGATGAACTTCGGCCCGCAGCACCCTGCTGCGCACGGCGTGCTGCGCCTGGTGCTGGAAATGGACGGCGAGACCATCGTCCGTGCCGACCCACACATCGGCCTGCTGCACCGTGGCACCGAAAAGCTGGCCGAGTCCAAGCCGTTCAACCAGTCCATCGGTTACATGGATCGCCTCGATTACGTCTCGATGATGTGCAACGAGCACGCCTACGTGCGCGCCATCGAGAACCTCATGGGCATCGAGGCCCCGGTGCGCGCGCAGTACATCCGCACCATGTTCGACGAGATCACCCGCATCCTGAACCACCTCATGTGGGTGGGTTCGAACGCGCTCGATCTTGGCGCCATGGCCGTGTTCCTCTACGCGTTCCGCGAGCGCGAGGAACTCATGGACGTGTACGAGGCCGTCTCCGGCGCCCGCATGCACGCCACGTACTACCGCCCGGGTGGCGTGTACCGCGACCTGCCCGAGCAGATGCCGCAGTACCGCGAATCGCCGTGGCACAAGGGCGGCGACCTGAAGCGCCTCAACACGTGGCGCGAAGGCTCGATGCTGGACTACCTCACGGAGTTCACCAACGATTTCCCGGCGCGCGTGGATGAGTACGAACTGCTGCTCACCAACAACCGTATCTGGAAGCAGCGTACGGTCGGCATCGGCGTGGTCGACCCTGACAAGGCGCAGGCCTGGGGCATGACGGGCGCCATGCTGCGCGGCTCTGGCATCGCGTGGGATCTGCGCAAGAAGCAGCCGTACGCCGCCTACGAGCACATGGATTTCGACATCCCGGTGGGCGTCAACGGCGATTGCTACGACCGCTACCTGGTGCGCGTGGAAGAAATGCGCCAGTCGAACCGCATCATCCGCCAGTGCGTGGAATGGCTGAAGGCCAACCCGGGCCCGGTCATGGTGCAGAACTACAAGGTCGCCCCGCCCAGCCGTGTCGAGATGAAGAACGACATGGAAGCGCTGATCCACCACTTCAAGCTCTTCACCGAGGGCTATGGCGTCCCCGCCGGCGAGACCTACGCCGCGGTGGAGGCACCGAAGGGTGAGTTTGGCTGCTACCTCATGTCCGACGGTGCCAACAAGCCGTTCCGCGTGCACCTGCGCGCGCCGGGCTTCGCGCATCTTTCTTCGATGGACGCGTTCGTGCGTGGCCACATGCTCGCCGACGTCGTCGCGATGATCGGCACCTACGATCTCGTCTTCGGCGAAGTCGACCGCTAAGTCGACGGAGTACACAGAATCATGAAAGCCACCGGTCATTTCGAGCAGGTGAAGGACGTCGATCCGATCGCCGTGCTCAACGATCACACCCGGCAGCACATCGACCACTGGGTCGGCAAGTTCCCGCCGGATCGCAAGCGCTCGGCGCTCATCCAGTCGCTCATGGCGGCGCAGGAGCAGAACCAGGGTTACCTCACCGACGCGCTGATCACCGCCGTCGCCAAGTACCTCGACCTGCCGCCGATCTGGGCATACGAAGTCGCGAGCTTCTACTCGATGTTCGAGACCACGCCCGTGGGCCGCAACAACGTCGCCATCTGCACCAACATCTCGTGCTGGCTCAACGGCGCCGAGGGCCTCGTGCGCCACTGCGAGAAGAAGCTGGGCATCAAGACGGGCGAAAGCACCGCCGACGGCCGCATCTACCTCAAGCAGGAAGAGGAATGCCTGGCCGCGTGTGCTGGCGCGCCGATGATGGTGGTCAACGGTCATTACCACGAGAAGCTGACGGCCGAATCGGTCGACGCGATCCTCGACGGTCTGAAGTGAGGTAAGGGCAATGGCTAGCACCACTGGTCCGGTCGGACCCGCACCCAAGGAACACCAGGTCGTCTACACGACCCTGCATTTCGAAAAGCCCTGGTCGCTCGAGAGCTACGAGAAGGTCGACGGCTGGAAGGCGTGGCGCAAGATCCTGGCTGAAAAGCCCGATCCGGCCGCGCTGATCGAAGAGATCAAGAAGAGCTCGCTGCGCGGCCGCGGCGGCGCCGGCTTCCCCACCGGCCTGAAGTGGTCGTTCATGCCGCGCACGGCGCCGGGCCAGAAGTACATCCTGTGCAACTCGGACGAATCCGAGCCGGGCACCTGCAAGGACCGCGACATCCTGCGCTTCAACCCGCATGCGGTGCTCGAGGGCCTGGCCATCGCGTGCTACTGCACCGGTTCCACCGTGGCCTACAACTACCTGCGCGGTGAGTTCCACCACGAGCCGTTCGAGCACATCGAGGAAGCCCTGAAGGAAGCGTACGCCGCTGGCCTGCTGGGCAAGGACATCGACGGCTCCGGCATCGACGTGGATATCTACAACGCGCTGGGCGCGGGCGCCTACATCTGCGGTGAAGAAACCGCGCTGATGGAGTCGCTCGAGGGCAAGAAGGGCCAGCCGCGCTTCAAGCCGCCGTTCCCGGCCGGCTTCGGTCTCTATGGCCGCCCGACCACCATCAACAACACCGAAACCTACGCCTCGGTGCCGGCCATCCTGCGCAACGGCGCGGAGTGGTTCCTCAACATCGGCAAGCCGAACAACGGCGGCCCCAAGATCTTCTCGGTGTCCGGGCACATCAACAACCCGGGTAACTTCGAGATCAAGCTTGGCACCCCGTTCTCCGAGCTGCTGGAGATGGCGGGCGGCGTCCGCAACGGCCACAAGCTGAAGGCGGTGATCCCGGGCGGCTCCTCCATGAAGGTGCTGCCGGCCGACAAGATGATGGAATGCACCATGGATTACGACTCGCTGCAGAAGGCGGGTTCGGGCCTGGGCTCCGGCGCGGTCATCGTGATGGACGAGAAGACCTGCATGGTGCGCGCCTGCCATCGCATCTCGCGTTTCTACATGGCCGAGTCGTGCGGCCAGTGCACCCCGTGCCGCGAAGGCACCGGCTGGATGCACCGCGTGCTGTCGCGCATCGTCGAGGGCAAGGGCACGCAGGACGACCTGCACCGCCTGAAGGCCGTCGCCGGCCAGATCGAAGGCCACACCATCTGCGCGTTCGGCGAGGCCGCCGCGTGGCCGGTGCAGGGCTTCCTGCACCACTTCTGGCACGAATTCGAATACTACGTGCAGCATGGCCGTTCCATCGTGGACGGCCCGGCTGACACGGCCACCACTGGAGTCGCTGCATGAGTGCGCAGCCCGTAGCCAACGCCGCGCCGGATCTCGTCAACGTCGAAATCGACGGCGTGCCGGTGCAGGTAGCCAAGGGGTCGATGATCATCCAGGCGGCCGATGCCGTCGGCATCGCCATCCCGCGCTTCTGCTACCACCGCAAGCTCCCGATCGCCGCCAACTGCCGCATGTGCCTGGTGGAAATCGAGAAGATGCCCAAGCCGGCACCGGCATGCGCCACGCCGGTGGGCGAGGGCATGAAGGTGTTCACGCGTTCCGACAAGGCGCTGAAGTCGCAGCGCAACGTCATGGAATTCCTGCTCATCAACCACCCGCTGGATTGCCCCATCTGCGACCAGGGCGGTGAGTGCGAGCTGCAGGACGTCTCGCTCGGCTACGGCCGTTCGGTATCGCGCTATGTCGAGCGCAAGCGCACGGTGGCCGACGAGAACCTCGGCCCCCTGATCGCCACCGAAATGACCCGCTGCATCCAGTGCACGCGCTGCGTCCGCTTCACCAGCGAGATCGCCGGCACGTACGAGCTGGGTGGCATGAGCCGCGGCGAAAACCTCGAGATCGGCACCTACATCGGCAAGACGATCGAGAGCGAACTGTCGGGCAACATCATCGACGTCTGCCCGGTCGGCGCGCTGACCAACAAGCCGTTCCAGTTCCAGGCCCGCGCCTGGGAGCTGATCGCACGCCCGTCGGTGGCCTACCACGACGCGCTGGGTTCGAACCTGTGGCTGCACACCCGCCGTGGCGAAGTGCTGCGCACCGTGCCGCGCGATAACGAATCGATCAACGAGTGCTGGCTCTCGGACCGCGACCGCTACAGCCACCAGGGCCTGTACGCGGCCGACCGCGTCAAGGCGCCGATGGTGAAGCGTAACGGCCAGTGGGCCACCACCACGTGGGACGACGCGCTGTCGGTGGCCCGCGAAGCGCTCAAGAGCGTCGCCGGTGCCGACCTCGGTATCCTGGTGAACCCGGCCACCACGAACGAGGAGGGCGAGCTTATCGTCCGCCTCGCCCGTGGCCTGGGCAGCGCCCATGTCGACCACCGCCTGCGCCAGCTCGACTTCGCCGACAACGCGTTCGCCAGGCCCTTCGCGGCGCCGGTCGCGTCGCTCGACAAGGTGAAGACCGCGCTGCTGGTCGGTTCCGACCTGCGCTACGAAGTGCCGCTCCTCAACCACCGCATCCGCCAGGCGGTGAAGAAGGGCGCCAAGGTGTTCGCCGTCAACCCGGCGCACTTCCACTTCAACTTCCCGCTCGCCGGTGAAGCCGTGGCCGCGCCGCACGCGCTGGTCGACGAGCTGCTGAAGCTCGCCAAGGCCGCCGCCGAGGCCGGTGCCACCGTGCCGGAGGCCATCGCGGCCGTCGTCAACGGTGCCGACACCACCGATGCCCACCGCGATGCCTACAAGGCGTTCGCAGGGGAGGGCGCCGTGGTCATCTTCGGCCACGCCGCCGCCAACCACCCGGAAGCCTCCTGGCTGCGCGCCATCGCGCGCTTCCTGGCCCAGGCCTCGGGTGCGGCGTTCAATGAAATCCCGGCCGGCGCCAACGCCATCGGCCTGTCGACCGTCGGCGTGCTGCCGACCGCTGGCGGCCTCGATGCGCGCGCCATGCTGGCGCAGCCCCGCAAGGGCTACGTGCTGTACAACGTCGAGCCGCCGTACGACTTCGCCGACGGCGCGCTGGCCCAGCAGGCCATGCACTCGGCGCAGACCGTCGTGGCTTTCGCCGCCTACGCTTCCGACGCCCTCAAGGATTCGGCCGACGTGATCCTGCCGATCGCGCTCACGCCGGAACTTGACGGCACGCTGGTGAACGCCGAGGGCACCGCCCAGGCCGTCACCGCGGGCGGCAAGGCCCCGGGCGAGGCCCGCGAGGGCTGGAAGGTGCTGCGTGCGCTGGGCGGTTCGCTCGGCGTCGCCGGCTTTGAGTTCGACGACCTGGCCGGCCTGCGCGATGGCATGGTCGAGCGCGCCGCCGACATCCGCGCGGTGCTCGGCCAGCGTGCCCCGGCCACGTCGCTGTCGCGCATCGCCACGGTGCCCATCTACCGTGCCGACGCCGTGCTGCGCCGCGCCGGTGCGCTGAACGCACACCCGCTGAACCGTCCCGCCGCCGTCCGCATCGCGGCCGACGACGCCAGCAAGCTTGGCCTGGCCGATGGCGGCAACGCCCGCGTCGGCGACAGCGTGCTGCCGGTGATCGTCGACGACGCGGTGCCGGCCGGTGCCGCGTGGATCGACGCCGCGCTTCCCGAAACCGCGATGCTGCCGCCGTACGGCGCCGCCATCACCCTGAGCAAGGCGTAACCCATGGCCGATCAACTCTTCGACCACCTCTTGCTGCCGGTGCTCTTCATCCTGGCGGTGGTCCTGCCGCTCGTCGTCACCGTCGCGCTCTATGTGTGGTGGGAACGCAAGGTGCTGGGCTGGATGCACGTCCGCATGGGGCCCAACAAGGTCGGCCCCGCCGGCCTGCTGCAGGCCTTCGCCGACGTGGTGAAGCTGCTCATCAAGGAAGTGGTGCTGCCGACCAACGCGAACAAGCTGCTCTACTTCCTCGCCCCGATGCTGGCCCTGGTGCCGGCGCTGGCGGCATGGGCGGTGGTGCCGTTCGCGCCGGGCGTGGTGCTCGCCAACGTCAACGCCGGCGTGCTGTACCTGCTGGCCATGACCTCGATGGGCGTCTACGGCATCATCCTGGCCGGCTGGTCGTCCAACTCGCGCTACGCGATGCTCGGCGCCATGCGCGCCGCGGCGCAGGTCATTTCGTACGAGCTGTCGATGGGCATGTCCATCGTCTGCGTGCTGGTGCTCACGGGCAGCCTCAACCTCACGGCCATCGTCGAGGCGCAGCACGGCAGCATCCTCAGCTGGTACTGGCTCCCGCTGCTGCCGGTCTTCATCATCTACTTCGTCTCCGGCGTGGCGGAAACCAACCGCGCACCGTTCGACGTGGCCGAAGGTGAATCGGAAATCGTCGCCGGTTTCCACGTGGAGTACTCCGGCTCGCCGTTCGCGCTGTTCTTCCTGGCCGAATACGCCAACATGATCCTGGTGAGCTTCCTCACCTCCATCCTGTTCATGGGTGGCTGGCTGTCGCCGTTCCCGGAGAGCTTCGGCTTCCTGGGCCACGCCAGCATCCTGTGGCTGTTCGCCAAGGTGTTCGTCTTTGCCTTCCTGTTCCTGTGGTTCCGCGCCAGCTTCCCGCGCTACCGCTATGACCAGATCATGCGCCTCGGCTGGAAGGTCTTCATCCCCATCACCATCGTGTGGGTCCTCGTCGCCGGCTGCATGAAGTATTTCGGCTGGGTCCACATCGGCACGGGAGCCTAAAGAGCCATGTCCCGCGTAACCCATTATTTCAAGAGCCTGCTGCTGCTCGAACTGTTCAAGGGCATGGGCCTGACCATGCGCTACATGTTCAAGCCGAAGTACACGATGCGCTACCCGTTCGAGCACATCCCCAAGTCGAACCGCTTCCGCGGCCTGCACGCCCTGCGCCGTTACGCCAACGGCGAAGAGCGGTGCATCGCGTGCAAGCTGTGCGAGGCGGTGTGCCCGGCGCTCGCCATCACCATCGACTCGGCCCCGCGCCCGGAAGACGGCCAGCGCCGCACCACGCGCTACGACATCGACCTGTTCAAGTGCATCTTCTGCGGCTTCTGCGAAGAGAGCTGCCCGGTCGATTCCATCGTCGAGACGCACGTGCACGAGTACCACATGGAACATCGCGGCGAGAACGTGGTGACCAAGGCCCAGCTGCTGGCCATTGGCGACCGCTTCGAGCAGGACATCGCTGCCGCCCGCGCCCAGGACGCGGCTTACCGCTAAGGGCCCCGGGAACCAACGATGAATAACGACCTGCTTCAACTCATCTGTTTCTACCTCTTCGGTGGCGTGGCCGTCATTGCCGGCCTCATGGTCATCAGCGTGCGCAACTCGGTGCATGCCGTGCTGTCGCTGGTGCTCACCTTCTTCAGCATGGCCTGCGTCTGGCTGCTGGCCGAGGCGGAGTTCCTCGCCATCGCCCTCGTCGTCGTCTACGTCGGCGCGGTGATGGTGCTGTTCCTGTTCGTGGTCATGATGCTCGACATCAAGCAGGAGGTGGTCCGCGAGGGCTTTATCCGCTACCTGCCGGTGGGCATCATCGTCGCCGTGGTCATGCTGGTCGAGATGCTGGCCATGATCGGCGTCAAGTCGATGCACGCCCACACGCTCGGCCCGAACCCTGCCGGCAACTCGAACGTCGCGTGGCTGGGCCAGGCCCTGTACACCGACTTCCTGCTGCCCTTCGAAATCGCCGCGCTGATCCTCACCGTGGGCGTGGTGGCCGCCGTGGCCCTCACGCTGCGCCAGCGCCTTGGCGTGCGCCACCAGTCGGCCGCCCAGCAGGTGTCCGTCAAGGCCACCGAGCGCGTGCGCGTGGTGAAGATGGCCCCCAGCCAGGTCGCCTCGGTGGTGCCGCCGCCGGCGCCCCCGGCCGCCGAACCGACGCAGGAGAACGCCAAGTGATCACGCTTTCCCATTACATCGTGCTCGGCGCGATCCTGTTCTGCATCGCCGTCGCCGGCGTGTTCATCAACCGCAAGAACGTGATCGTGCTGCTCATGGCGATCGAGCTCATGCTCCTCGCGGTGAACACCAACTTCGTGGCTTTCTCGCGCTTCTTCGGCGACGTGCAGGGCCAGGTGTTCGTGTTCTTCATCCTCACCGTGGCCGCGGCGGAATCCGCCATCGGCCTGGCGATTTTGGTGCTGCTGTTCCGCAACCGCAGCACCATCAACGTCGCCGAAATCGACAGCATGAAGGGTTGATCCGATGAGTCTCTCGCTTTCAATCCTGCTTACGATCGCACTGGCCCCGCTGGCCGGCGCGATCCTGGCCGGCTTCTTCGGCAAGGTCATCGGCCGGGCGGGGGCGCACAGCGCCACCATCCTGGGCGTGGCCATCGCCTGCGGCCTCTCGTTCTACGTGCTCTACCAGCTGGTGTGGGGCGGGGCGGCCAACTTCAACCAGGATGTCTACACCTGGTTTGAGATCGGCCGCTTCCACGCCTCGGTCGGCTTCATGGTCGACCGCCTCACCGCCATGATGATGGTGGTGGTCACCTTCGTGTCGCTGCTGGTGCACCTGTACACCATCGGCTACATGGCGGACGACCCGGGCTACCAGCGCTTCTTCAGCTACATCTCGCTCTTCACCTTCTCGATGCTGATGCTCGTCATGAGCAACAACTTCATGCAGCTGTTCTTCGGCTGGGAAGCGGTGGGCCTGGTGTCGTACCTGTTGATCGGCTTCTGGTACAAGCGCCCGACGGCCATCTTCGCCAACCTCAAGGCGTTCCTGGTCAACCGCGTGGGTGACTTCGGCTTCCTGCTGGGCATCTCGGCCGTGCTGTACTTCCTCGGCACGCTCGATTACCAGACCGCCTTCGACCACGCCCCCACGCTGGTCGGCAAGACCCTGCAGATCACGCAGAACCATGCGTGGGATGCCGCCACGGTGATCGGCATCTGCCTGTTCATCGGCGCCATGGGCAAGTCGGCCCAGGTGCCGCTGCACGTGTGGCTGCCCGATTCGATGGAAGGCCCGACCCCCATCTCGGCGCTGATCCACGCGGCCACCATGGTCACCGCGGGCATCTTCATGGTCGCCCGCATGTCGCCGATCTTCGAGCTCAGCGAAACGGCGCTGTCGTTCATCCTCGTCATCGGTTCCACCACCGCGTTCTTCACCGGCCTCATCGGCATCGTGCAGAACGACATCAAGCGCGTCATCGCGTACTCCACGCTCTCGCAGCTGGGCTACATGACTGTCGCGCTGGGCGTCTCCGCGTACAGCGGCGCCGTGTTCCACCTCATGACCCACGCCTTCTTCAAGGCGCTGCTGTTCCTCGGCGCCGGCTCGGTCATCATGGGCATGCACCACGAGCAGGACATGCGCTACATGGGCGGCCTGCGCAAGTACATGCCGGTCACCTGGATCACGATGTGGATCGGTTCGCTGGCCCTGGCCGGCACGCCGTTCTTCTCGGGCTTCTACTCGAAAGACGCGATCATTGAAGCCGTGGGTGAATCGCACCGCTGGGGTGCCACCTACGCGCACTGGTGCGTGCTCGGCGGTGTGTTCGTCACCTCGCTCTACAGCTTCCGCCTCCTGTACATGACCTTCCATGGCAAGGAGCGCTTCACGGTGGAGCACAAGGCGCATGGCCACCACGGCCACGACGCCCACGCCGACCACCATGACGATGCGCACGACGACCACGGCCACGGCACGCCGGGCGTGCTCGAGCACGCGCCGCACGAGTCGCCCTGGGTGGTGACGGTGCCGCTGGTGCTGCTGTCGATCCCCTCGATCCTGGTGGGCTTGTTCACCGTCAAGCCGATGCTGTTCGACGGCTGGTTCGGCAAGGCCATCCAGGTGAAGGAAGAGAACAACGTGCTGGGCGAGCTGGCCCACGAGTTCCACGGCGCGGTCGCCGCGGGCCTCCACGGCTTCACGCAGGCACCGTTCTGGATCGCCTTTGCCGGCTTCGCGGTCGCCACCTACGTGTACCTGTTCAACCCGTCCGTCGCCGACAAGGCGAAGAACGCGCTCAAGCCGGTGTACGAGCTGCTCAACCATAAGTACTGGATCGACGAACTGTACTTCGCGGTGTTCGCGAAGGGCGGCGTGAAGCTGGGCGAAGGCCTGTCGAAGGTGGGCGACCAGGCCATCATCGACGGCGCACTCGTCAACGGCTCGGCTGGCCTCGTGCAGCGCATCGCGGGTGGTGCACGCCGCCTGCAGTCCGGATTCCTCTTCCATTACGCGTTCGCCATGATCCTCGGCCTTATCCTGCTTCTCGGCGGGTACTGGCTGATCGGGCAATAAGGGAAACGAGCTTTATGTCGAATCACTTGCTCAGCCTGCTGATCTGGCTTCCGATCATCGGCGCCATCCCGGTGCTGCTGGCCGGCGCCGGCCGCCCGGGCCTCGCCCGCTGGCTTGCGCTGCTGGTGGCGGTGGCCACCTTCGCCGCCAGCCTTGCGCTCCTGCCTGGCTATGACGCCACCACCGGCACCATGCAGCTGGCGGAATCCTTCAGCTGGATCCCGTCGCTCGGCATCAACTACTCGCTGGCGGTCGACGGTATCTCCGTCGCACTGATCATCCTCACCACGTTCACCCAGATCCTCGTGATCGTGGGTGCATGGGAAGTGATCCAGAACAAGCCGCACCAGTACATGGCCGCCATGCTCGTCCTCGAGGGCTGCATGGTGGGTGTGTTCTGTGCCACGGACGCGCTGCTGTTCTACGTGTTCTTCGAGGCCATGCTGATCCCGATGTTCGTCATCATCGGTATCTGGGGTGGCCCGCGCCGCGTCTACGCCACGCTGAAGTTCTTCATCTACACGTTCTTCGGCTCGATCTTCATGCTGATCGGCCTGATCTACCTGTACCACAAGACCGGCGGCAGCTTCGCCCTGGCCGACATGGCCAAGGTGCCGCTCACGCTCACCGAGCAGAGCTGGCTGTTCTTCGCGTTCCTGCTGGGCTTCGCCATCAAGGTGCCCATGGTGCCGGTGCATACCTGGCTGCCGGATGCCCACGTGGAAGCGCCCACCGGCGGTTCGGTGGTGCTGGCCGCGGTGATGCTGAAGATCGGTGGCTACGGTTTCCTGCGCTTCTCGCTGCCCATCGTGCCGGATGCCTCCGAGCACTTCGCGTGGCTGATCATCCTGCTCTCGCTCATCGCCGTGTGCTACATCGGCTACGTGGCGCTGGTGCAGGGCGACATGAAGAAGCTGGTGGCGTACTCGTCCATCGCGCACATGGGTTTCGTCACCCTGGGCATCTTCATCGCCTTCATGCTGGTGCGCGAAGCCAACAACCCCGATGCCGCCCGCCTGGGCATGCAGGGTGCGATGGTTCAGATGATCTCGCACGGCTTCATCTCCGGCGCCATGTTCAGCTGCATCGGCGTGCTGTACGACCGCCTGCACTCGCGCCAGATCAAGGACTACGGCGGTGTCATCAACGTGATGCCGGTGTTCGCGCCGTTCTACGTGCTGTTCGCCATGGCCAACAGCGGCCTGCCGGGCACCAGCGGTTTCGTGGGCGAGTTCATGGTCATCCTGGCCTCGTTCAGTGCCAACCCGTGGATCGCGCTGTTCGCCGCCTTCACGCTGATCATCGGCGCGGCCTACACGCTGTGGATGGTGAAGCGCGTGCTGTGGGGTGACATCACCAACCCGCACGTGAAGGAACTGACGGACGTCAACGGGCGCGAGATCTTCATGCTCTCGGCGTTCGCCGCCGGTGTGCTGGTCTTCGGTATCTGGCCGGAGCCCCTGGTCCACCTCATGGATGCGTCGGTTGCTCGGATCGTCGAGCAGCTGGCCATTTCGAAAGTCTGAGCGGGAAATAGTCCATGCCTGGTATCAATGACATCCTTATCCTGCTCCCCGAGGCGTACCTGACGGTCGCCGCCTGCGTGCTGCTGGTGCTCGACGCCTGCCTCAAGGCCGGCCAGAAGGGCGCGGTGCACTGGCTTTCGGTGCTCGTCCTCCTCGTTGGCGCGTACCTGGTCGTGAGCGGCCAGCCCGATGGCAGCATCACCGCGTTCAGCGGCATGTTCGTGCGCGACGGCGTGGCCGAGGTGCTGAAGGTGTTCTCGCTGCTGCTCATGGCGGTCATCTTCATCTATGCCCGCCCGTACCTGAAGGATCGTGCCATACCGTTCGGCGAGTTCTACACGCTGTCGATCTTCGCCACGATCGGCATCATGTTCCTCGTCTCGGCGGGCAGCCTCGTCACCGTCTACCTCGGCCTCGAGCTGCTGACGCTGTCGTCGTATGCACTGGTTGCGCTGAACCGTGACTCGCGCCTCTCGTCCGAAGCGGCCATCAAGTACTTCGTGCTGGGCGCGCTGGCCTCGGGCATGCTGCTATACGGCATGTCGATGGTGTACGGCGCCACCCACAGCCTCGACCTTCATGCCATCCACGCCGCCATCGTTGGTGCGGAATGGCACACGCTGCTGCTGTTCGGCCTGGTGTTCATGATCGTGGGCATCGGCTTCAAGCTCGGCGCCGCGCCGTTCCACATGTGGATCCCGGACGTGTACCAGGGCTCGCCGACCGCCGTCACCGTGTTCATCGGTTCGGCGCAGAAGCTTGCCGCGTTCGCCATGGCCTACCGCCTGCTTTCCACCGGCATGGGCGATATCGCCGGCGGCACCACCGGCCTGGCCCCGCAGTGGCAGTTGATGCTGGCGGTGCTGGCCGTGCTTTCGCTGGCCATCGGCAACCTCGTCGCCCTCGTGCAGACGAACCTGAAGCGCCTGCTGGCGTACTCGACCATCTCGCACATGGGCTACCTGCTCGTGGGCATGGTCAACGCCGGGCCGGAAGGTTACTCGGCTTCCATGTTCTATGCCGTCAGCTACGCGCTCACCAGCGCCGCCGCGTTCGGCATGATCCTGGTGCTGTCGCGCGCCGGCTTCGAGTGCGAGGAGATCGACGACCTGAAGGGCCTGAACCAGCGTTCGCCGTGGTTCGCCTTCATGATGCTGCTGGTGATGTTCTCGCTGGCCGGCGTGCCGCCGCTGTTCGGTTTCTTCGGCAAGCTGCTGGTGCTGAAGGCGGCGATGGATGCGGGCTTCCTGTGGCTGGCCATCGCCGGCGCGGTGTTCGCCATCATCGGCCTGTACTACTACCTGCGCGTGGTGAAGGTCATGTACTTCGACCAGCCGAACGAGGGTACCGACGTGCGCGCCACGCCGGATGCCACGTCGCGCATCGTGTTGTCGCTCAACGCGATCGCGCTGCTCGTGCTCGGCTTCACCTGGTCGCCGCTGTTCGCGTGGTGCCAGCGCGCGTTTGGTGGGTAATAAAGTCGTAAGAAAGGGCTTGCAAGAACCTCGCCACGTAGCTATACTTTTTTGACTCTGATGCGGGGTGGAGCAGTCTGGCAGCTCGTCGGGCTCATAACCCGAAGGTCGTAGGTTCGAATCCTACCCCCGCTACCAGTTTTTCTAAAAGGCGCTGACTTTGGTCAGCGCCTTTTTCTTTTCTCAACTTCCTTTCACTTGACGCCGTTTGCTGGCACCTCTACACAGTCAGCACGCGATCAACGAAAGGAATCCCATGCGCGTCCGTTGTACGGTCCTTGCCGCCTGCCTCGCCGCCGTGCCCGCGGCGCACGCCACCGATACCTGGATGAGCGTCATGCTCGACGGCCAGAAGGTCGGCAAGGTGCATATCCAGCGCGATGTCGATGCGGACAGGGTCACCACCGTGCAGTCGATGGACATGCGGGTGAACCGGTTCAACACGCCCCTCGTGACGCATGCCGACGCCACGCTGGTCGAATCGGCCACGGGCGCGCCGATCAGCTTCTCGACGAAGACGGGGCAGGGTACGCAGCTGGTCGATATCGACGCCGAGCTGCATGGCCCAGGGGTATTCCAGGTGGCGACCAACGTAGGCGGCCAGACCAAGGTTGCCTTGTTGCAGTGGCCTGAGGGCGCTTTCATGCCGGAAGGCCAGCGGCTCGATATCCGCCGCCACGGCTTCGTCCCCGGCACGACGTACAGCCAGCGCGTCTTCCAGCCCGGCCGCCAGCAGGTCGCTGACGTCGAGGTCACCGTGGTGGGCGACGAACTGGTCGACCTCCCCGGCGGCGTGGAGCGGCTGCACCACCTGCGCCAGGTGCTCGCGGGTTCCAAGGGATCGCAGTGGACGGAAACGTGGGTGGATGACCAGGGCAATATCCGTCGCTCCATCTCGCCGCTGTACGCCTTCCGCCTCGAGATGGCCGCGTGCGACGAGGCGTGTGCCAAGGCGCCCGACCAGGATGTCGACGTACTGCGCAAGACCATGGCCGTATCGCCGCGGCTTATTCCCGGCAATGTCCGCTATGCCCCGATACGCTACGTCGTCGGGGTGAAGGGAAACCACCTGAACCCGTTCCTCGATACCGATGACCAGGACGTTCGCAAGGTGGCTGACGGGCTGTACGAAGTGGACGTGGGCGGCAACCGCCACCACGGCGACGAGCCGGGGCCGACCAGGGACGACACGCTGCCCAACCCGTGGGTGCAATCCGACGCCCCGGAGATCCGTGACGCAGCGCGGAAGATCGTAGGGAGCGCAACCACGCCGTTGAACCAGATGCGCCGGCTGCGCTCCTGGACCTCCGATCACCTGCGCGACAAGGGCCTCGACGTCGGTTATGCGACGGCGCTGGATACGCTGCGCGACCTTAACGGCGATTGCACCGAGCACGCTGTCCTGCTGGCGGCGTTCGCCCGCTCACTGGGCATCCCGGCGCGCGTGGTCACGGGTATCGTCTACGCCGATCGCTACGCGGGGGCCAACCGGGTCTTCATTCCCCATGCGTGGGTGCAGGCATGGGTGGATGAGCGATGGCAGAACTTCGATTCCGCCTTGACCCGGTACGACACCACGCACATCGCGATGGGCGCCGGCAGCGGTGACCCATGGCGCTTCTTCGCCGCCACGGCCACGCTTGGCTCGCTGCGCTTCGATCGCGTGACGCCGACGTCGGCCCTGATGGACATGCCGCCACCGTCGCCGAACTGGCAACCGAGCATGCCGCAGAACATGCCGCAGGGCATCCCGGCGCAGGACCGGGCACCGTCGGCACCCCCGGCGGGCGGTGGCGGCGGAGGCAAACGCTAATACCCGCACGCCGCAAGATCCGTCATGCGTGGCGGTGGCAGCGACGCTACGCTTGCCGCATGGACCACGACCGCTTCCGCCGCGTACTCGGCTATATCGACCACCACCTTGACCAGCCCTTGCCCCTTGAGGTGCTGGCAGCCGAGGCGGCTTATTCCTCGTTCCATTTCCATCGGCGCTTTGCCGCGCTGACCGGCATGGGCGTGCATCGGTACGTCCAGTTGTCACGGTTCAAACGGGCCGCATGGCAAGCGGCGTTCCGGCCCGATGTCACGGTGCTCGCCATGGCGCTCGACGCCGGGTACGAGAGTGCCGAGGCGTTCTCCCGCGCATTCAGCCAACGCCTTGGGCAATCGCCCGGGGCGTTCCGTGGGCAACCCGACTGGGCGCGCTGGGCAGGGGCATGGCACGACCTCGATAACGTAAGGAGATTCCATATGGCCGTTTCCCACGTGCACACGGACGTCCGCATCATCGCATTTCCCGGCATGCCCATCGCCAGCCTGGCGCACATCGGGCCGCCGGGGCACATCGGCGATACCATTCGCCGCTTCATCGCGTGGCGCCGTGCGCATGGCTTGCCGCCGTCGAGGGCGGCGACATGGAACCTCGTGTATGCCGATCCTGACGAGACGCCAGCCGATGCGTTCCGCATGGATATCGCCTGCAGTTGCGCGTACGTCGAGCCGAACGAGGCGGGTGTCGTCGCGGCCGTGATCGAAGCAGGGCGCTGCGCCGTCTTGCGCCACGAGGGTTCCGATGCCTTGCTTGCCGACAGCGTCCGCTACCTCTATGGCGAGTGGCTCAGCGCGACAGGCGAAGTGCCGCGTGATGCGCCGTTGTTCTTCCAGCGCGTGGCGTTCTTCCCCGATGTGCCCGAACACGAAGCCGTCACCGATATCTACCTGCCGCTGGCTACACGGCAGCCATCGTAAGAACGTGCGCATGCGTCACGGCGAACGGATCCAAGCCCCCTCCCGCTGGTCGCTGAACAACGCACTCGGACACACGACGTACGTCACACACTCTGTTCGACCGTCAACCAGATCGATTCAAATGAAAGGTTGGCGAAAGTTCCTACAGCGCCTTCTCGATGGTCAGGGGGAGAGAAGGCGTAACGGCCGGGGGTTCGAAATTTCCTGCGCCGGGGCGCCTGCAGTGACTACGCCGCCACGCAATGTGTGCGGCTTCCTACGGGCAAACGAAGGAACACAACGCAATGAAGATCGATGCTTTTCGCGTCACTCGGAAGACGGCATTGACGGTCGCGATCACCCTCGCGATGACCACCCTGGGGGCGCATGCGGAAGATGCATGGGTGTCCACGAATACGAAGGCGGCGCTGCTGCCGGCCGCCACGGCGCAGACCCTGGCCGCCAATAGCACGACGGGGGCTACGGCCGTATCGGCCGGGTACAAGATCAACATGACCGGCCAGCCCGCTATCCAGGGTGCGGCCGTGACAGCGATGGCGGCGGACCACCCGCTGCATGTCGTCGTCGGCATGAAGCTGCGCAACGCCGACCAGCTGCAGGCGTTCCTGCATAACGTCACCACGCCCGGCAACCCGGCCTATGGGCAATTCCTGTCGCCCGACCAGTTCAAGGCGCAATACGGGCCCACGCAGGCCCAGGTGGACGCCGTGGTGGCACACCTGCGCCAGTCGGGCTTCACGAACATCGAGGTGGCGCCGAACAACCTGCTCATCTCGGCGGACGGTAATGCCGGTGCCGCCACCAACGGCTTCCACACCAGCATCAAGCGCTTCGATGCGGGCGGCCGCGAGTTCTTCGCTAACGACACGCCGGCGCTCGTGCCCGCTGCCCTGGGTGACTCGGTCAACAGCGTGCTTGGCCTGCAGAACGTCAGCGTGAAGCACACGCTCCACCACGTGTTCCACCCCGAGCGCGTGACGCAGCCGGGCCCCGCGTCGAGCACGCTGGCCGCCGCGGCGGTAAGCGCGCACCACCCGCAGGACTTCGCCGCGATCTACGGCGGCAGCAGCGTGCCGGCCGCGACGAATACCGCGGTGGGCATCATCACCTGGGGTTCCATCACGCAGACCGTGAGCGACCTCAACAGCTTCACCTCGAGCGCCGGCCTTGCGACGGTCAACAGCACCATTACGAAGGTGGGCAGTGGCACGTTCGCCAACGACCCGGATTCGAACGGCGAATGGTCGCTCGACAGCCAGGACATCGTGGGTATCGCCGGCGGCGTGAAGCAGCTCATCTTCTACACCTCGCCGAACGGCAGCTCGACCTCGAGCGGCATCACCGACGCGGGCATCACGGCGACCTACAACAAGGCAGTGACCGACAACATCGCCAAGCTCATCAATGTGTCGCTGGGTGAAGACGAGACCGCCGCCGAAGAGTCGGGTACGCAGGCCGCGGACGATGCCATCTTCCAGCAGGCCGTCGCGCAAGGCCAGATCTTCTCCATCGCCTCGGGCGACGCCGGTGTTTACCAGTGGTCGCAGGATCCGCTCTCGGGTTCGCCGGGCTACGTGGCCAACTCGGCGGGCACGGTGAAGATCGACCTCACCCATTACTCGGTGAGCGAGCCGGCGAGCTCGCCCTACGTCATCCAGGTAGGCGGCACGCAGCTGTCCACCAGTGGCACCGCGTGGTCGGGCGAAACGGTATGGAACGAGGGCCTCGCCGCCATCGCGCCGAGCCAGGGTGACAACAACCAGCGCCTGTGGGCGACGGGCGGCGGCACCAGTCTCTACGAGGCCGCGCCCTCGTGGCAGTCGTCGGTGTCGAGCAGCACCAAGCGCGTCGGCCCCGACGTGGCGTTCGATGCGGCGTCCTCGTCCGGCGCGCTGATCGTCGTCAACGGGTCCACCGAACAGGTGGGCGGTACCTCGCTGGCATCACCGCTGTTCGTCGGCGCATTCGCCCGCATCGAATCGGCCGCCAACAACGGCATCGGCTTCCCGGCGTCGAAGTTCTATGCCGCGTTCCCCACCCAGGCCTCGCTGCTGCATGACGTGACCTCGGGCAACAACGGCTACCAGAACCATGGTTACACCGCGGGCTCCGGGTTCGACGAAGCCACGGGTTTCGGCAGCTTCGACATCGGCAAGCTCAACACCTACGCCCAGGCGAACTGGGTGACGGGTGGCACCGGTGGCGGTGGCACGGGCACCGGCGGTGGCGGTACCTCGGGTAACCAGCTGTCGAACGGCGTGGCGGCCACGGGTCTCTCCGCGGCGAAGAACGGCCAGGTGCAGTACACCGTGGCCGTGCCCGCCGGCGCGAAGAACCTGAAGATCGCCATTTCCGGCGGTAGCGGCGATGCCGATCTGTACGTGAAGTTCGGCTCCGCGCCGACGACGTCCAGCTACAGCTGCCGTCCGTACCTCACCGGCAATGCCGAGTCGTGCTCGTTCACCTCGCCGCAGGCGGGCACGTACTACGTGATGCTCAACGGCTACGCCGCGTTCTCGGGCGTCTCGCTGAAGGCGACCTGGACCAACTAAGCGGCTGGCAGGGTGGGGCGCCCGTCCTCGCGGACGGGCGCCCTTTTTGTTTCCCCCGCCGGTCTCGGCCGGCGAGACGGCGGCTCGGTATCGTGGAGTGAGCCACGGTCGAAGGATCACCACGCTCACCACGCTCGCCGTCCACAACTATCGTTCGCTTCGTTCCCTTGTCATGCCCATGGCCGCCGTGAACCTCGTCACCGGTCCCAATGGCAGTGGCAAGTCGAACCTCTACCGCGCGCTTCGGTTGCTCGCCGAGGCGGCGCAGGGCGGCATCGTCGGCGCGCTCTCGCGCGAGGGTGGGCTCGGGTCCACGTTGTGGGCGGGGCCAGAGAAACTCTCGAAGGGCATGCGGGCGGGTACTGAGCCTGTGCAGGGGACGGTGCGCGTGAACGCCGTAGCACTGCGGCTTGGGTTCGCCAGCGATGCGTTTGGCTATGCCGTCGACCTTGGTTACCCCATTCCGTCGCTGTCCATGTTCGACTTCGATCCGGTCATCAAGTCCGAGGTGATCTTCAAGGGGCCTTTCCTGCGTGGTGCCAATGCGCTGGTCGAGAGGAAGGGCGGGGCCGTGCGCTCGCGCGAGGGGCGCAGCTGGCGGGCCATCGCACAAGGGATCGCACCCTTCGAATCCATCTTCACGCAGGTGGCCGACCCGGAACGCGCGCCCGAGGTCATGCTGCTGCGCGAGACGATCCGCGCGTGGCGGTTCTACGACCATTTCCGCTCGGACTTCGACGCGCCGGCGCGCCTGCCCCAACTGGCCACGCGCACGCCCGTGCTCAGCCACGATGGCCGCGACCTTGCCGCGGCCTGGCAAACGATCCGCGAAATCGGCAACGTTCCCTCACTGGAGGCCGCCGTGGACGATGCCTTCCCCGGTGCCAGCGTCAGCATCGCCCCTGAAGGTGGCCGCCTCACGCTGTGGTTCCACCAGCCGGGGCTGCTGCGGCCGTTGTCCGCCGCCGAACTCTCGGACGGTACCTTGCGCTACCTGCTGTGGATCGCGGCGTTGCATACCCCGCGGCCGCCGCCCCTGATGGTGCTGAACGAGCCGGAGACCAGCCTGCACCCCGACCTGCTCCCGGCCCTGGGGCGCCTCATCCTGGCGGCATCCGAGCGCAGCCAGGTGTGGGTGGTGTCGCACGCCTCGCGGCTCATCGCCACGCTGGAGGCGGCAGAGGCCTGCCATTCCGTGCGACTGGAGAAGGCCATGAGCCAGACGGCCATCGCCGGGCAGGGCATGCTGGACGAGCCGCCGTGGCACTGGCTGGAAGAACGCTGAAGGCGCGCTACCATCGGGGGCTCGCGGACGAAGGAGTGATCATGCGCATCCATGGTGCCTGCCATTGCGGGAACATCGCGTTCGACCTGGCCTGGCCGGGCGGCGTCGCCGTCACGCCGCGCGAGTGCGCGTGTGCCTTCTGTCGCAAACACGGGGCCGCGTGGACAGGGCATCCCGATGCGGCCGTCGATGTACGCGTGGGCGACGACGCCAGCGTGTCGCGCTATCGCTTTGGCACGCGCACGGCCGATTTTCATGTCTGCGCGCAATGCGGCGCGGTGCCTGTATGCACCAGCCTCGTCGATGGGAAGACATACGCCGTTGTCAACGTGCGGCTGTTCGAAGGTGACGTGGCGCTTGCCGAACCTGCCGCGGTCGATTTCGACGGCGAAGAGGAGGGTGACCGCCTCGCCCGCCGTGCGCGAAACTGGATTAGCCGCGTGGCGGTGCACGACGAATGAGCCGCACGCTGCTGGCGCTGCAGGTGCCGGATGCGGAACCGCTCGTGGGCGACTTGCGGGCGCGGCTCGATCCATCCGCGAAGCTGGGGCTGGGGCCGCATTTCACGCTCGTTTACCCGTTCCATGATTCCCAGGCCATCACGCAGGCGCATCGCGATGCGCTGGGCGAGGTGGCATCCCGACACGCGGCGATGACGTTCAGGCTCGACAGGGTGGGTACGTTTCCGTCCACGGTGTGGGTGGCCCCGTCGAACGATGCAGGCATCATCGCGCTGGCGCATGCGCTGGAGGCCGCGTTTCCCGATCGTCCACGCACGGGCCGGCAGTTTGATCACTTCACGCCGCATCTGTCGGTGGCGCGGAATGTTCGGCATGCGGATGATCGCGATGCGATTTCCCATACCCTGGAAGAACGCCTGTCGCATCGCCACGCCGTGTGCCACTGCGAGGCGATCGACATCATGGCGCGGCTCGAGTCGGGCTGGCATTCGATAGGCCGGTTTCCATTGAAGGGTGCAACGGGATGATCCGCATGGCTTTGCTGCTTCTTCTCCTACTGGCGTTTCCTGTCGCTGCGTCAACGCCCGGCCATTTCGAGCAACGCGCGGCGAAAATCGAAGGTGTCGACTATCGCTACCAGCTCTACATCCCCGGCGACCTCAAGGCATCGCGAAACCCGCCTATCGTGCTGTTCCTGCACGGTAGCGGCGAGAAGGGTGGCGACAACCAGGCCCAGATGAGCCAGGGCCTGCCGCCCTAACTGAAGGCACACACCGACTTCCCCGCAGTGGTCGTCATTCCGCAGGCGCACATGGGGCAGAGCTGGCGCGATCACTCGGTGGCGGAAGCGGCGCGCACGATGCTGCGCATCTCGATGGCGGAGTTCCATGCTGACCCAAAGCAGGTGTTCGTCACCGGCTTGTCCGATGGTGGCTTCGGCACGTGGAAGCTTGCCGCTGAACACCCTGGCGAATTCACGGGCTTGCTCATCGTGTGTGGCGGCGTGTTCAGCACGCGGGACGGCACGCTAGCGAGCGGCATCTGGGGCGCGCCGGTGGAAGAGGGGCGCGAGGCGGTCTTCGCCTGGGTCGCGAGCAAGGTGCGCGGCACGCCGGTACAACTCTTCCACGGCGCCGACGACGGCACCGTGCCGCCCGAGCAGTCCCGCCAGATGGCAGCCGCGCTGAAGCGCATCGGCTCGCCGGTGCAGTACACGGAGTTTCCTGGCGTCGGGCATGGCTCGTGGGAAAAAGCCTACGCGACGCCGGGTATTTGGCCGTTCTACGGCAAGCGATAAGCCTACGGCGATCTAAGCGGCCGCCTACATGCGCGGCGCAGCCCTGGTGACATGATCACTTATCGACAATCGATAAGTGATGTGGGATGATCCTCTCGTTCGCGGACAAGGACACGGAAACGCTGACTCGCGGTTATCGGGTGCCGAGGTGGTCGGCGGTAGCTACGGTTGCACGTCGAAAACTCGCCCAGATCAACGCAGCCGCCTCGCTTGCCTTTTTGTGCAGTCCACCCGGAAACCGGCTGGAACTCTTGAAGGGGGACAGGGCGGGGCAGTTCAGCATCCGGATCAACGATCAGTTCCGCATCTGTTTTCGTTGGGTCGATGGCGATGTCCATGCTGTCGAAATCGTCGACTACCACTAGAGGCTTGCCATGACCGAGCGGCTCCCACCTGTGCATCCCGGCGAAGTGCTTCGAGAGGACTTCATGCGGCCCTATGCGCTGTCCGCAAACTCCCTCGCCATCGCGATCGGCGTCACCGCGGCGCGCGTCAACGAGCTCGTCACCGGCAAGCGTGGCATCACGGCCGACACCGCATTGAGGCTTGCCCGTTACTTCGGCACCGACCCGCGAAGCTGGATGAACCTGCAGTTGAACTACGAACTTGAAATGGCTGAGCGGCGCATTGGCGATGCGCTCGAACGCATCCGCCCACGCGCAGCCTAACGCTACATCGCCAACCCAGCCGCCTCGGGCGCATCGCCTTCCGCCGGGGCGGCTTCCTCGCCCGATACCATCACGGCTACGCGGTCGCGGCCCGCGCGCTTGGCCTGGTAGAGGGCGTCGTCCGCCGTGTCGATCAGGCGCTGCAGGTGCGCGTTCTCGCCCGTGGCCACGCCCACGCTGGTGGTGAAGCGGATCTCGTCGCCGCCGTAGGCGGCGGGCGAGCGCTCGACCAGGGCGCGCAGCGACTCCGCCAGGGCGGCCGCTACGTTGGCGCTGGTGCAGGGCACGAGGATCATGAACTCCTCGCCGCCATAGCGCGAGACGAGGGCGCGGGCGGGCAGGCGGCCCTCGCGCAGGGTGCGGGTGAAGTGCTTCAGGACGGCATCGCCACCCGCGTGGCCCCAGCGGTCGTTGATCGCCTTGAAATGGTCGAGGTCGAACAGCAGCACGGCATGCGTGTGCCCGCGGTTTGCGTGCAGGATGGGCAGCGCGGCGTTGATGAGCGCCGTACGGTTGAGCAAGCCAGTGAGCCCGTCGACCTCGGCCGCCTGGCGCAAGTCGTGCACCAGCCGCTGCGACAGCAGCAGGGTGAACCCCGTGCTCAGCAGGAAGGTGCAGAGGATGCCGAACAGGTAGTTCGACGTGGTGAGCAGCGACGCCAGTTCAGGGGATTCGATCTCAGGGTGCAGCGAGATGAAACCCCGCGATAGGTAGAAGAAGATGTCGATGATGAACACGGTGGCCGTGAACAAGCTGCCCATCCGCAGTTCGCGTGGCGCGCGGACCAGCAGGAGGTACACCATCCAGCTGTCCCACAGGATGCTTTTCAGGCCGAAGACCATGGTCTCCACGACCTGGCTGGGCGGCCACAGCAGGAAGGCCACCTGGATGGCGAGGAACACGCCGATGACGATGACGGGCCAGCGCAGGCGAAGGGGCTGGCCCAGGTGCATGGCGATGCCGACCAGCATCGCGGCATTGGCGAGCGCGATGAGGGCGCTGCCGACGATGACGGAGAGGAAGCTGCCGTTCTCGTCGTAGCCCTGGGCGAGGCCTGCGCCGGTAAGGAGCCAGAAGGCGGCCGCCCAGACGTAAAGCGCCGCCATGCCACGGAGCACGACGCTCGTCAGCGAAAAGCTCAACGCGATAGCGATGCCCACGGCCAGGCCAATGATGCCCAGCGTGTGGGTGTCCAAGCCCGTGACCCCATCCATCCGCCCGGTATCCCCCCATGGCCCGATGGGCCATTCTAGGGCCATTAACGCACGGCGGGGCGCTGGGTTACACGTTTCGTCCCACGCCCGCGACCTTGCGCGAACGCGCGCTTTTGCGATAGAATTGCTGAATCTTAAGCGCCGTTGTGCATCGATGACACATTGATGACCAGCGCCCGCTTCAAGGACCTTTCTTTTTACAAGAAAGCCTCCTCGTGAGGCTTTTTTGTTGGGCGCAAGGAGTGCGTCGCGCCACGCTTATGAGCGAAATCAACGCTTTATGGGCTTGGCCGGAAGGAAAGTGTCGGATACATCGGCGACGAAAGGAATGGGCCGTCGCGCCCTTTTTTTGTTTCTGGCCACCAGGAAACCGCAGGTAACCTTGGATACCAACGCACTATCACAGCGCTTCTCGGATATCGTCGCCGACCTCGGCCTCGAGGTCCTGGGCATCGAATTTTCCCCGGCCGGCGGCGGGCAGAGCACGCTGCGCGTTTACCTCGACGTGCCCGAAGGCGCGCAGGAAGGCCGCGAGTCGCCCGAAGTCACGGTCGACGACTGCGAGGCCGCCAGCCGCGAGTTCTCGGCATGGCTCGATGTTGAAGACCCGATCCCGGGCAACTATGTACTGGAGGTCTCCTCCCCCGGCATCGACCGGCCCCTGTTCACCGCCGCGCAGTTCGCGCGCGTCATGGGCCAGGAAGTGAAGGTGCTGCTGAAGGCCCCCATCGAGGGTCGCCGCCGCCTCAAGGGCAACGTCGTCGACGTCAATGGCGAGCACCTTGTGGTGGAAGGCGAGGCGGGCCGGTTCGAATTCGAGCACGCGGACGTCGAAAGCGCCCGCGTGGTGCCTGATTGGGTGGCGCTGGGTTATGCCCCGCAGCCGAAGCCCAAGCCGGGCGAGAAGAAATCCAAATAACGAAACGACGGGATGCCGCGGGGCATCCTCATTGGGAGTAGCGGCAATGAGCAAAGAACTTTTGCTGGTAGTCGACGCGGTCGCCAACGAAAAGGGCGTGCCGCGCGAAGTTATTTTCGAAGCCATGGAAGCGGCGCTGGCCTCTGCCGCCAAGAAGCGCTACCCCGACGAGGATCCGGATATCCGCGTCGAGATCGACCGTAACAGCGGCGATTACGAAACCTTCCGTCGCTACGAAGTCATCGCCGACGACGGCGAGATGGAGTCGCCGTTCTTCCAGATGCGCCTCATGGATGCGCTGGACGACGACGAGAACGCGCAGGTGGGCGATTACCTCGAGGAACAGATCGAGAACGCCGAGTTCGGTCGCATCGCCGCGCAGGCCGCCAAGCAGGTCATCGTGCAGCGCGTCCGCGAGGCCGAGCGCCAGCAGGTGGTCGATGCCTTCATCGACCGCGTGGGCGAACTCGTCACCGGCATCGTCAAGCGCGTCGAGCGCGGCAACGTCTACCTCGACCTGGGCAGCAACGCCGAGGCGTTCATCCCCCGCGACAAGACGATCCCCCGCGAATCGCACCGCGTGGGCGACCGCGTCCGCGGCTACCTGTACGAGGTGAAGTCGGAAATCCGTGGCCCGCAGCTGTTCGTGTCGCGCAGCGCGCCGGAATTCATGATGGAGCTGTTCAAGCTCGAAGTGCCGGAAGTGGGCCAGGGTCTGGTCGAGATCAAGGGCTGCGCCCGCGACCCGGGCGACCGCGCCAAGATCGCCGTGGTGGCGCACGATAGCCGCACCGACCCCATCGGCGCGTGCATCGGCATGCGCGGCTCGCGCGTGCAGGCGGTGTCCAACGAGCTCAACGGCGAGCGCGTCGACATCATCCTGTGGCACGAGAACCAGGCCCAGTACGTCATCAACGCCATGGCGCCCGCCGAAGTGCAGTCCATCATCATGGACGAGGAAAAGCACTCGATGGATATCGCGGTGGCCGAGGACAAGCTCTCGCAGGCCATCGGCCGCGGCGGCCAGAACGTGCGCCTCGCCAGCAAGCTCACCGGCTGGCAGCTCAACGTCATGACGCAGGACCAGGTCACGGCCAAGAGCGAGGCCGAGCAGCAGGCCGCGCTGGCGCTGTTCATGGATCGCCTCGAAGTCGACCAGGAAATCGCCGGCATCCTCGTGCAGGAGGGCTTCTCGTCGGTGGAAGAAATCGCCTATGTGCCCAGCGCCGAGCTGCTGGCCATCGACGGCTTCGACGAAGACATCGTCGAGGAGCTCCGCGCCCGCGCCCGCGACGCGCTGCTCACCGAGGCGCTGGCTGTCGAAGAAAACGTCGAAGGCCCGTCGCAGGAGCTGCTGGAGCTCGACGGCATGGATGAGAACACGGCTTACGCGCTCCTCGAGCGCAGCATCCGTACGCTCGACGACCTGGGCGACCTGGCCGTCGACGAGCTCATCGATATCGAAGGCATGACCGAGGAGCGCGCCTCGCAGCTGATCATGGCTGCGCGCGCTCCGATGATCGCCCGACTGGAGAAGGGCGGCTAAGCGCGCCACCGGAAGCGCCCCGGAGGGGCGCCCCGAGGGAGGCCACCAGGCCTCCCGCCAGGGACGGAGGCAGCCGGCGATCGCATCGACGGCACGGGTAACGCGCGGGAACGGCGGAGAATAAAGAACGATGTCGGACGTCACGATCAAACAACTCGCCCAGGTACTGGGTATGCCGGTCGACAAGCTGCTCTCGCAGCTTGGCGAAGCCGGAATGAATTTCTCCAACTCGGAGCAGGTCATCAGCAGCACCGAAAAAGTGAAGCTGCTTGGCTTCCTGCGCCGTACGCACGGCAAGAACGAGGCCGCTCCCGAAGCGGACGACGCGGCGCCGCGCCAGATCACCCTGAAGCGCCGCACCGTCGGCGAGCTGAAGGTCAGCAGCGGCTCCGGCCGTGGCGCCGGCCCGGCCAAGACGGTGAACGTGGAAGTGCGCGCCAAGCGCACCTACGTCAAGCGCGGCGCCATCGGCGACGACGCACCGGTGGATAACGAGCGCGAAGAGGCCGCCCGCAAGCTGGCCGAGTCGCAGGCCCAGCGCGAGCACGAGGAAAGCCAGCGCCGCGAGGAAGCCGAGCGCCGCGAGCAGGCCGAGGCCGCACGCGTCGAGGCCGAGGCCGAAGCGCGCCGCCAGGAAGAAGCCGCCGCCGAGGCGCGCCGCGAAGCCGAGGCCCAGGCCGCGGCCGACCGCGCACGCGCCGAGGAAGCCTCGCGCGCCGCCGCCGAGCAGCCCGCCGCCACCGAGGCACCGGCGCCTGCCGCCGCCACGCCGGAGGCCCCCGCGGCCGCCGCGGGGGCCGACGACGCCGCGCACCAGACCGCCAAGCTCGATACGCGTTCGCTCGGCATGATCCTGCCGCGCATCCACGAGCCGCGTAAGCGCGAGCGCATTGTTTCCAAGCCCACGCCGCCGCCGGCACCGGCCCCCGCGCCCGCCGCGGCGCGCCCGGCTGCCCCGGCCGCACGCCCGGCAACGCCGGCCGCCCCCGCGGCGCGCCCGTCGCCGGGTGCCGTCGCCGCCGCCAACGACACGCGTGGCAACGCGCGTCCGAAGAGCGGCCCCGGTGCGGGTGGTCGCGGTGGCGAGCGTGAAGGCAAGCGTTTCGCCTCGGGCGAAATGCATCTTTCCGATGCCGATCGCGCCCGCCGTTCCAGCGGCAAGGGTGGCCGTGGCAAGCCGGCTCGTGGCGGCCGCTCCGAGCCGTCGCGCGGCGCTGGCGCGTCCAGCGGCCCGCATGGCTTCACCCGCCCGACAGCCGCCGTCGTCCGCGACGTGGTCATCGGTGATAACAACCTCGTCGCCGACCTCGCCCAGAAGATGGCCGTGAAGGGCGCCGAAGTGGTCAAGGCCCTGTTCAAGATGGGCGTCATGGCCACGATCAACCAGACGATCGACCACGACACCGCCGCGCTCGTCATCGAGGAACTGGGCCACAACCCGGTCCGCGCCACCGAGAACGATGCGGAAGCCGCGCTCGCCACGCACACCAATGCGGAGCTCGAGGGCGACAAGGTCGTGCGCCCGCCGGTGGTCACCATCATGGGCCACGTCGACCACGGCAAGACCTCGCTGCTCGATTACATCCGCCGCACCAAGGTGGCGTCGGGCGAGGCCGGTGGCATCACGCAGCACATCGGCGCCTACCACGTCGAAACCAGCCGCGGTGTCATCACGTTCCTCGACACCCCGGGCCACGCGGCGTTCACCGCCATGCGTGCGCGCGGCGCCCAGTCCACCGATATCGTGGTGCTGGTGGTCGCGGGCGACGACGGCGTCATGCCGCAGACCATCGAAGCCGTGAAGCATGCGCGCGCCGCCAAGGTGCCGCTCATCGTCGCGCTCACCAAGATGGACAAGTCGGATACCAACGTCGACCACGTCAAGCAGGGCCTCGGCAACCTCGAGGTCATCCCGGAAGAGTGGGGCGGCGATACGCCGTTCGTGCCGGTGTCCGCCAAGACGGGCATGGGCATCGACGACCTGCTCGACGCGATCTCGATCCAGGCCGAAGTGATGGAGCTCAAGGCCGTGGCCGATGGCCGTGCCTCGGGCGTCGTCATCGAATCCAGCCTCGACCGCGGCCGCGGCCCGGTCGCCACGGTGCTGGTGCAGCAGGGCACGCTGAAGAAGGGCGACTTCGTCGTCTGCGGCGTGGAATACGGCCGCATGCGCGCGCTGATCGACGAGACCGGCAAGCAGGTCAATGAAGCCGGCCCGTCCATCCCCGTGCAGGTGTTGGGCCTTTCCGGCGTGCCGGAGTCGGGCGACGATTTCGTGGCCGTCGAGGACGAGCGCCTGGCCCGCCAGGTGGCTGCCGAGCGCCAGCAGAAGCGTCGCGAGACCCGCCTTGTCACCAAGTCGAACCGCCTGGAAGACATCATGGCCCAGATGGGCCAGGGTGAAGGCCAGCAAACCCTCAACATCCTGGTCAAGGCCGATGTGCAGGGCTCGGTGGAAGCGCTGCGCGATTCGCTCACCCAGATCGGCAACGAACGCGTCAAGGTCAACGTCATCTCGTCGGGCGTCGGTGGTATCACCGAATCCGAGGCCCAGCTGGCCGCCGCCTCCAAGGCGCTGGTCATCGGCTTCAACGTCCGCGCCGATGCGTCGGCGCGCAAGGTGATCGACACGGCGGGCCTCGACGTCCGTTACTTCTCGATCATCTACGACGTCATCGACCAGGTGAAGCAGGCGGCGTCGGGCCTCCTCGGCATGGAAGTGCGCGAAGAGATCATCGGCGTGGCCCAGGTCCGCGACGTGTTCCGTTCGTCGAAGTTCGGCGCGGTGGCCGGTTGCATGGTCATCGAGGGCATCGTCAAGCGTTCCAAGCCCATCCGCGTCCTGCGCGACAACGTCGTGGTGTTCCAGGGCGAACTGGAATCGCTGCGCCGCTTCAAGGAGCTGGTGGACGAAGTCCGCAACGGCACCGAATGCGGCATCGCGGTGAAGCAGTACAACGACGTCAAGGTCGGCGACCAGATCGAGTGCTTCGAGCGCATCGAAGTCGCCCGCACGCTGTAAAAAAAGCGGGGGTGGGAGGTGGGAAGCGGGGGCGCATGGATGCGTCGTGAGGGGTTCCGGTTGCGCTGCAAGGCGTTGCACGGCCCCTCAGGCGCACGTACCAGCGCCCCCACTTCTCGCCTCCCATCTCCTTTTTGCCCCCGCTAAACGCAACCGGAGTACCACCCCATGCCTTCTCGCGACTTCAAACGCACCGACCGCGTCTCCGCCGAGCTGCGCCGCGAGATCGGCCTCCTCGTGCATGCCGCCGTGCGCGACCACGCGCTGCCGTCGGTCAGCGTTTCCGACGTGGAGACCACGAAGGATCTCGACGTCGCCACCGTGTGGGTCACCGCGTTGATGCCGGAGAAATCGGCCGAGGCGGTGAAGGCCCTGAAAGAGCTGGCCAAGGAATTCCGCCGCGAGCTCTCGCGCTCGATGCGCCTGCGCCGGGTGCCGGAGCTGCGCTTCAAGTACGACGAATCGGTGGACCGCGGCGAGCGCATCGAGACGCTGCTGCGCGAAAACCCGGTGCCGCCGGCGCCGGCCTCGAGCGAAGACGAATAACCCAGGCGGACCCTGACCCGGTGGGAGCGCGCTTGCGCGCGATCGCGCGCAAGCGCGCTCCCACATTCCCTATCTATGAACCGTCGTTCCTTCCGTGACATCCACGGCATCCTGCTGCTCGACAAGCCGCTGGGCCTGAGTTCGAACCAGGCGCTGCAGGCGGCGCGCCGGCTCGTGGGCGCCGCAAAGGGCGGCCACACGGGCAGCCTCGACCCGCTGGCCACCGGCCTGCTGCCGCTGTGCTTCGGCGAGGCCACCAAGATCGCCGGCTGGCTGCTCGGCTCGCGCAAGGCTTACGAGGCCGAGGTGAAGCTTGGCGTGACCACGACCACCGCCGACCTCGAGGGCGAGGTGGTCGAGACGCGCCCGGTGCCCGGGCTCGACGATGCGACGGTGGAGGCGGCCCTCGCGCCGCTGCGCGGGCTTATCACGCAGGTGCCGCCGGCCTATTCGGCGATCAAGCAGGACGGGGTGCCGCTCTACATCCGCGCGCGCCGCGGCGAAGCCGTCGACGTGCCGTCCCGCCAGGTCGAGGTCTATCGGCTCGACGTCCTCGAGCGGGCAGGGGATACGCTCCGCCTCCACGTGGAGTGCGGCTCCGGCACGTATGTCCGCAGCCTGGCCGTGGACCTTGGCGCGGCCCTCGGCTGCGGGGCCCATCTCACCGGTTTGCGCCGGTTGTGGGTCGAGCCCTTCATGGCGCCGGCCATGGTGACGCTCGATGAGCTGCACGCGGCCGCCGAGGCCGGGCCCGATCCGCTCGACGCTTGCCTCCTGCCCACGGAAGCCGGGCTGGCCCATATTCCCCGGGTGGAACTCGATGCCGCGCAGACGCGGGTGCTCGGGTTCGGCCAGCCAGTGCCGCTTGGCGCCACCGCCACCCCCGGCCGCTGCGGCGTATGGGGTGACGACCAGCGCCTGATGGCCCTTGGCGAGGTGGGAACGGACGGGGTGCTGCGCGTCCTGCGGGGGTTCAACCTGCCCCCGCCCTGACCGGGCTTGTTGCCGCTACGCGCAGGACGTTACAATTACGTGCTCGTTTAATAGCTTTCATCAAAGCGAGGCTTGCGCAACTTCATCGGTGCCCGTTGAGGTTGCGCAAGTCTCGCATCCGCTTTTTTAAGGAATCGATACACATGTCGCTCACCGTCGAACAGACCAGCCAGATCATCAAGGACTACGGTCGCAAGGAAAACGACACCGGCTCGACCGAAGTCCAGGTCGCGCTGCTGTCCGCGAACATCACCGCGCTGCAGGAACACTTCCAGGCGCACAAGCAGGACCACCACTCGCGTCGCGGCCTGCTCAAGATGGTCAACAAGCGCAAGACGCTGCTGGCCTACCTGAAGAAGAGCGACCTCGCTCGCTACCAGTCCCTGATCGAACGCCTCGGCCTGCGCCGCTAAACCACCGGAACAGGACGAGGAGAGATCGAAGTGGCGAAAGTAACCAAGTCATTCCAGTACGGTAGTCACGAAGTCACGCTGGAGACGGGCGAAATCGCCCGCCAGGCGTCCGGCGCGGTCATGGTCAGCATGGGCGGCACCGTCGTCCTCGTTACCGTGGTGGCCGCCCCCAAGGCTCGCGAAGGCCAGGACTTCTTCCCCCTCACGGTCGACTACATGGAGAAGTTCTACTCCGCGGGTCGCATCCCGGGTGGCTTCTTCAAGCGCGAAGGCCGCCCGACCGAGAAGGAGACGCTTACCTCGCGCCTCATCGATCGTCCGCTCCGTCCGCTGTTCCCGGAGGAGTTCCGCAACGAGATCCAGGTCATCGCACAGGTCGTGTCGCTGAACCCGGAAGTCGACGGTGACATCCCGGCGCTCATCGGCGCCTCGGCCGCCATGTCGCTCGCCGGCGTGCCCTTCAAGGGCCCGATCGGTGCGGCGCGCGTCGGCTACGCCAACGGCCAGTACATCCTCAACCCGACCGCCACGCAGCTGAAGACCTCCGACCTCGACCTCGTCGTGGCCGGTACCTCCAGCGCGGTGATGATGGTCGAGTCCGAGGCCAAACTGCTCAGCGAAGACGTCATGCTCGGCTCCGTGGTCTTCGGCCACCAGCAGATGCAGGTCGCCATCGATACGATCAACGCCTTCGTCGCCGAAGCCGGCGCCAAGTCGTTCAAGTGGGAAGCCCCGGCCGCCAAGACGGCCCTGTACGACGCGGTCAAGGCCGCCGTCGGCAACCGCTTCGCCGAAGCCTTCCAGATCCGCGACAAGCTGGCCCGCCGCGACGTCATCAGCGCCCTCAAGGGCGATGTGAAGACGGCCATCGCCGCCGACGCCGAAGCCAACGGCTGGACCGATGGCGACATCGGCGCCGCGTTCGGCGAAGTCGAGTACCGCACCCTGCGCGACGGCGTGCTCAGCACCAAGGTCCGCATCGACGGCCGCCAGCTCGACGACGTGCGCCCGATCACCGTCCGCGTCGGCGTCCTGCCGCGCACGCACGGCTCGGCGCTGTTCACCCGCGGCGAAACCCAGGCCCTGGTCGTGGCCACGCTGGGCACCACGCGTGATTCGCAGATCATCGACGCGCCGGAAGGCGAGTGGAAGGACACGTTCCTGTTCCACTACAACTTCCCTCCGTTCTCGGTGGGCGAAACCGGCCGCGTCGGCAGCCCGAAGCGTCGCGAAGTCGGCCATGGCCGCCTCGCCAAGCGCGGCGTGCAGGCCGTCAAGCCCACCATCGAAGAGTTTCCGTACGTCGTCCGCGTCGTGTCGGAAATCACCGAGTCGAACGGCTCCTCGTCCATGGCCTCGGTGTGCGGTTCCTCGCTCGCCATGATGGACGCCGGCGTGCCGCTCAAGGCGCCGGTGGCGGGTATCGCCATGGGCCTGGTGAAGGAAGGCAACGATTTCGTCGTGCTCTCCGACATCCTGGGTGACGAAGACCACCTCGGCGACATGGACTTCAAGGTGGCCGGTACCGCCGATGGCGTCTCCGCGCTGCAGATGGATATCAAGGTCGACGGCATCACCGAAGAGATCATGCGCACGGCGCTGGCCCAGGCCAAGCGTGGCCGCCTGCACATCCTCGGCGAGATGGCCAAGGTCATCACCGAAGCCCGTTCGGAAATGAGCGAGTTCGCCCCGCGCCTGCTCACCATCAAGATCCACCCCGACAAGATCCGCGAAGTCATCGGCAAGGGCGGCGCCACCATCCGCTCGATCACCGAAGAGACCGGCACCACCATCGACATCACCGACGATGGCAATGTCGTCATCGCCTCGGTCAACCGCGAAGCCGCCGAAGCCGCGCGCAAGCGCATCGAGCAGATCGTGTCCGACGTCGAGCCGGGCCGCATCTACGAGGGCAAGGTCGCCAAGCTGATGGACTTCGGCGCGTTCGTCACCATCATGCCGGGCAAGGACGGCCTCGTGCACGTCTCGCAGATCTCCAGCGAGCGCGTCGAGAAGGTCTCCGACAAGCTGAAGGAAGGCGACATCGTCAAGGTCAAGGTCCTCGAAGTCGACAAGCAGGGCCGCATCCGCCTGTCGATGAAAGCCGTCACCGAAGAAGAAAACGCCGCGGGCTGATCATCGCCCACGGTTGAAAGAAAAGCCCGGCACTCACGTGCCGGGCTTTTTTCTTTGTAGGAGCGCACTTTATGCGCGACATCTTTCGCGATACCGCCACAGGCCCTGTTGCGGTGAGGCGAAAGATGTCGCGCGCAAGCGCGCTCCTACATTCAGACCGCAGTGAAACCGCCGTCCAGCACCAGCTCCACGCCGGCGATGTAGCGCCCCTGGTCCGAGGCCAGGAACAGCACCGCGTCGGCGATTTCCTCCGGCAACGCCAGGCGGCCCAGCGGCACCATCTGCGTCAGCGCGTCTTCCACGCCCGGGCGCTCATCCAGCCACGTGCGCATCAGCTTCGTCTCGGTACCGCTGGGCGCCACCACGTTCACGCGGATGCCGCGATCCTTCAGGTCATTGGTCCAGCTACGCGCGAACGAGCGCACCGCCGCCTTGCTCGCGTTGTAAAGCGACTGCCCGGCGAAGCCCTTGCTGGCGGCCACCGAACCGTTGAGGATCACCGAGCCACCGGCCGAGAGCAGGGGCAGGGCTTTTTGCGCGGTGAAGAGCAGGCCGCGCACGTTCACCCCGAAAACGTGGTCAAAGCCGGCCTCGTCGATCTCACCCAGGGGCCGCGATTCGGCCTCTGTCACGCCGGCGTTGGCAAAGACCACATCGAGCCGGCCGTGGTCGGCCTGGATGCGGGCGTATAGCCGGTCCAGATCGGCCAGGCTGGCAGCATCGCCCTGCACACCCACGGCGCAATGGCCAATGGCGGCGACCGCCTCGTCCAGCTTCTCCTGCCGCCGACCCGTGATGTACACGCGGGCGCCTTCGGCGGCGAACGCCTTGGCCGTGGCGAGGCCGATACCTTCGCTGCCGCCGGTGATAGCCACGATCTTGTTGTCGAAGCGCTGTGCCATGGGTTTCCTTGAATAAGTGGAGGATTGCTCCATTTACTATATGGAGGCACCATCCACTTTTCAACCGAGGTCGCCCATGGCCACGCCAAACCCCACCACCGACGAGGCCCCGCTGCGCGCGGATGCCGCCCGGAACAGGGAGCGGATACTCGCGGCCGCCGAAGCCGTGTTCATCGAACGCGGGGCCGATGCGTCGCTGGAAGACATCGCGAAACGAGCGAAGGTGGGCATCGGCACGCTCTATCGCCGGTTCCCCAACCGCGAAGCGCTCCTCGCCGCCACCAGCGACGACCGGCTGATCGCGCTTGTCGACGCCAGCCGCGCCGCAGATGCGACGCGAACACCGGATGAAGCCATCCGCGCCTATGTCGCGGCCCTTGTCACGCACGCCACCCACTACCGCGGCCTGGCCGCGTCGCTCGGCGCCGTGCTCCACAGCGGCACCCCTGGTTGCCATGCCAGCCGTGGCGAGGGGCAGCGCCTGCTTGCGCGGGCACAGGATGCAGGCATCGTGCGCAAGGACGTCGATATCGACGACATCGTGTGCATGGTGACGGCCATTTCCCTTGCCATCGAACAGGACCCGGCCGCGGCGGCGCGCGTGGATCATCGCGTCGGGCTGTTTCTCGACGGCATCGGTGCGGGGTAGTGCCGTAACATACGCGCATGGCTGACAAACCCAACGATTTCATCGACCAGTACCAGGCGTTCGTCCGCGAGGGCGTCGAGGCCTGGGCCCGGCAGTTCGACCCGAAGGCCGCGCCGGCCGAAGCCCCGTCCCCCGACATCATGGGGCGCCTGTTCACCGGCCTTGGTGGCTACGGCGATTGGATGCGCGCGTTTACCACGGGCGAGCCACCGGCTTCGCCGTTCGCCCACGGCACGCCACCGTTTGGCCAGCCCGGGCCCGCCGCCGCGGGGCCGTTCGGGTATGGGCCACCGCCGGGCGCCCAGCCAGGGTCCGAAGGCTTTGACGACTGGGCGAAGCTCGCCCGTGAAACCCTGTCGATGCCCGCATTCGGGCTCACGCGCGAGCAGCAGGAAGAGCAACAGGCGTTGCTTCGTGCATGGATCGACTACGCCGAGCAATACGCGCGATACCAGTCGCTGCTGCAGGGCGTGCAGGATCGCGCCAACGAAACGCTGCGCTCGCAGGGCATGCCCGCGGATGCCGACAGCCTGCGCGCGGTGTACGACCGGTGGGTGAACCTCTCGGAGGACAGCTACGCGGCCGCCGCCATGTCGGCGGAGTTCCGCGAGGTGTACGCCTCGCTGGTGAACGCGCAGATGCGGTTGAAGGTGCTGCAGCAGCGGCAGGTCGAGCGCTTCGCGCTGCAGGCGGGCCTGCCGACGCGGCGCGAGGTGGATAGCCTGGGCGAGCGGTTGCAGGCGGTGCGGCGGGAGTTGCGGCAGATGCAGGGGCTTGCTGCCGAGGTCGAGGCGCTGAAGGGCGAGGTTGCCTCGTTGAAGAGGGGCATCGCGGCCAAGGCCGCTCCCACGAAGAGCACGGCGCCGGCGAAGAAGCCCGCGGCGAAGAAGGCCGCTGTAAAAAAAGCCACGGGTAAGAAGGGTGCGGCGCGATGAGCGCGAATCCGTTCCATATCGACCCGGAGCGTGCGCGCGAGGAAGTGGAGGCGTTCCGCCGCAAGGTGGAAGCCGGCATGGAAACGCTGAAGCACATCGGCCCGGTGGAGTTCGGCACCACGCCGCGCGAGGCCGTGTACACCGAAGACAAGCTCACGCTGTGGCACTTCAAGGGCAGCGAAAAGCCCACCGGCAAGGTACCGCTGCTGATCTGCTACGCGCTGGTCAATACGCCGTGGATGGTCGACCTGCAGGAAGACCGCTCCATGGTGCGCAACCTGCTCGCGCAGGGCGAGGATGTTTACCTCATCGACTGGGGTTACCCCGATGGCGCCGATCGCTGGCTTACCCTCGAGGATTACATCGACGGTTACCTCGATCGCTGCGTCGACGTCATCCGCCGCCGCCACGGGCTCGATGCCATCAACCTGCTGGGCATCTGCCAGGGCGGCGTGTTCTCGCTGTGCTACACGGCGCTGCACGGCGACAAGGTGAAGAACCTTGTCACCATGGTCACGCCGGTGGATTTCCACACGCCCGACAACATGCTCTCGCACTGGGCGCGCAACGTGGATATCGACCTTTTCGTCGACACCATTGGCAACGTGCCCGCCGACCTGATGAACTTCGCCTACCTCACGCTGAAGCCCCTGCGGCTGAACCAGCAGAAATACGTGGGCCTCGTCGACATCCTCGATAATCCCAAGGAAGTGGAGAATTTCCTGCGCATGGAAAAGTGGATCTTCGATTCACCCGACCAGGCCGGCGAAACTTTTCGCCAGTTCACGCGCGATTTCTTCCAGAAGAACCTGCTGATCCAGGGCAAGGCCACCATCGGCGGCAAGGTCATCGACCTCGGCACCATCACCCAGCCGGTGCTGAACATCTACGCCGAGCAGGACCACCTGGTGCCGCCCGCGGCGTCCATTCCGCTGAAGGACGCGGTGGGCAGCAAGGATTACACCGCGCTGCCGTTCAGCGGCGGCCACATCGGCATCTACGTCTCCGGCCGCGCCCAGAAGCTCGTGCCCCCTGCCATCCACGAGTGGCTCGCGAACCGCGCGTAGGAGCCCACTCCGTGGGCGACGCCTTTCGCGACCACCACAGGGCCCTGTTGCGTTGTTACGAAAAGATGTCGCCCACGGCGTGGGCTCCTACAGTGGGGGCGGGGGTGCGATAATCCGGGCATGAACACGACCGCTTCCCACGACACCATCCGCGCCGTGCAGTGGCACGGCGATCGCCTCCGCCTGCTCGACCAGCGCCGCCTGCCGGCGGAAGAAATCTGGTTCGACAGCACCACGTCGGGTGACGTCACGCAGGCCATCCGCGACCTGGCCGTGCGCGGTGCGCCGGCCATTGGCATCGCCGCGGCCTGGGGCGTGGTGCTGGCTGCGAAGACGGGAGAGGACCTGCCCGCGGCCATGGCCACGCTGCGTGCGGCACGGCCCACGGCGGTGAACCTCATGTGGGCGCTCGACCGCATGAAGGCGCGCGTGGATTCGGGTGCCGATGCCGCGGCGCTCGAAGCCGAGGCCCAGGCCATCCAGGACGAAGACCTCGCCGCCAACCGGCACATGGGTGAGCTGGGCGCCGCGCTCATCGCGCCCGGCTCGCACGTCATGACCCACTGCAACACCGGTTCGCTCGCCACGGCGGGCTACGGCACCGCGCTCGGCGTCATCCGCGCGGGCGTCGAGGCCGGCCGCATCGAGCAGGTGTTCGCGGGCGAAACGCGCCCGTGGCAGCAGGGCGCGCGCCTCACCATGTGGGAGCTGGTGCGCGACGGCATCCCGGCGCGCCTCATCGCCGATTCCGCCGCATCGCACCTCATGAAAGACGGCAAGGTGACCTGGGTCATCGTCGGCGCCGACCGTATCGCCGCGAATGGCGATACCGCCAACAAGATCGGCACCTACCAGCTGGCCATCGCCGCGCGCCACCACGGCGTGAAGTTCATGGTGGTGGCGCCATCCACCACGGTGGACATGGCCACCGCCAGCGGCGACGACATCGAGATCGAATTGCGCGACGCCACCGAGCTGCTTTCTGTCAGCGGCACCCGCACGGTCATCGAGGGCGCCGAGGCCTGGAACCCCGTTTTCGACGTCACGCCGGCGGAGCTTATCGACGCCATCGTGACCGAGCGCGGCGTGATCCTGAAGCCGGATGAAGTGCAGATGCGGAGCATGTTTCCGTGAGCAGCAAAACTCCCCTGTAAGTTATTGAATACACGGCTTTTTTAGCTGTCATTTCAACACCCGTTGTGTTATCATCGACGGGTTGAGCCGGCCGTGCCGCCCATGGGGCGGGAGCGCGTTGCCGGCGGGGGCAAAACCATGGTTACCCAGGAAGCCGATTGATGGCAGAACTCGCCAAAGAAGTCATCCGCGTCAACATCGAAGACGAGATGCGCCAGAGCTATCTCGACTACGCGATGAGCGTCATCGTCGGGCGCGCACTGCCCGATGTACGCGACGGCCTGAAGCCGGTGCACCGGCGCGTGCTGTTCGCCATGAACGAGCTCGGCAACTCGTGGAACAAGGCTTACAAGAAGTCCGCCCGCGTCGTGGGTGACGTCATCGGTAAGTACCACCCGCACGGCGATGCCTCGGTGTACGACACCATCGTCCGCATGGCCCAGCCGTTCTCGCTGCGCTACATGCTGGTCGACGGCCAGGGTAACTTCGGTTCGGTCGACGGCGACAACGCCGCGGCCATGCGTTACACCGAAGTCCGCATGGCGAAGCTCACCCACGAGCTGCTGGCGGATATCGACAAGGAAACCGTCGATTTCGGCCCCAACTACGACGAAAGCGAAAGCGAGCCGCTGGTGCTGCCCACCCGGGTGCCCAACCTGCTCGTCAACGGTTCCGCGGGTATCGCGGTGGGCATGGCCACCAACATCCCGCCGCACAACATGACCGAAGTCATCAACGCCACGCTGGCGCTCATCGAGGAGCCCTCGCTGGGCGTCGATGAACTGATGACGCATATCCCGGGCCCCGATTTCCCCACGGCCGGCATCATCAACGGCTCGTCGGGCATCATCGAGGCCTACCGCACCGGCCGCGGCCGCATCCTGGTGCGCGCGCGCACCGAGATCGAAACCGAGGCCAACGGCCGCGAGACCATCCTGGTCCACGAGCTGCCCTACCAGGTCAACAAGGCGCGCCTGATCGAGAAGATCGCCGAGCTGGTGAAGGAGAAGAAGCTCGAAGGCATCTCCGAACTGCGCGACGAATCCGACAAGGATGGCATGCGCGTGGTCATCGAGATCCGCCGCGACGCCATGGCCGACGTGGTGCTGAACAACCTGTTCCAGCAGACCCAGCTGCAGGTCACCTTCGGCATCAACATGGTGGCGCTGCTCGACGGCCAGCCGAAGCTGCTGAACCTCAAGGACATCCTCGAGGCGTTCATCCGCCACCGCCGCGAGGTCGTCACCCGCCGCACCATCTTCGAACTGCGCAAGGCACGCCAGCGCGCGCACATCCTCGAAGGCCTCACCGTCGCGCTCGCCAACATCGACGAGATGATCGAGCTCATCCGCACCTCCGCCTCGTCGCAGGAAGCCCGCGAGCGCATGGTCGCGCGCAAGTGGGAGCCGGGCCTGGTCAAGGCGCTGCTCTCCGCCGCCGGCGCCGAGGCGTCGCGCCCGGAAGACATGGATCCGCGCGACGGCCTGCGCGACGACGGCTACCAGCTGTCCGACGCCCAGGCCAACGAAATCCTGCAGATGCGCCTGCACCGCCTCACTGGGCTGGAGCAGGACAAGCTCAGCGACGAGTACCGCGAGATCCTCGAGACCATCCGCGGCCTCATCGAGATCCTCGAAAACCCGGCGCGCCTGCTCGAAGTCATCCGCGGCGAGCTGGAACAGATCCGCAACGATTACGGCGATGCACGCCGCACCGAGATCCAGCATTCGCAGGAAGACCTCAACGTCCTCGACCTCATCGCGCCCGAAGATGTGGTCGTCACGCTGTCGCACACCGGCTACGTCAAGCGCCAGGCCGCCAGCCTCTACCGCGCGCAGAAGCGCGGCGGCAAGGGTCGTTCGGCGTCGGCGCTGAAGGACGAGGACGTGGTGCAGCAGCTGTGGGTGGTCAACACGCACGATACGCTGCTCACCTTCACCAGCACCGGCCGCGTGTACTGGCTCAAGGTCTACCAGATGCCGGAAGCCGGCCCGGGTGCGCGTGGCAAGCCCATCGTGAACCTGCTGCCGCTGGGCGAGGGCGAAAAAGTCCAGGCCGTGTTGCCTATCCGCGACTACGACCCGAACTGCTACGTCTTCTTCGCCACGCGCAACGGCACGGTCAAGAAGACCCCGCTCACCGAGTTCGCGTTCCAGCTGCAGAAGGGCAAGGCCGCCATCAACCTCGACGAGGGCGACGCCCTGGTCGACGTGGCCATGACCAACGGCGAGAGCGATGTGCTGCTGTTCGCATCGAACGGCAAGGTGGTGCGCTTCGACGAAAACAAGGTGCGCTCCATGGGCCGCACCGCCACCGGCGTGCGCGGCATGCTGCTGGCCGATGACGCCACGGTGGTGTCGCTCATCGTCGCGCACGGCGACGGCGATATCCTCACCGCCACGGCGCGTGGCTTCGGCAAGCGCACCGTGCTCGAGGATTTCCCGAAGAAGGGCCGTGGCACGCAGGGCGTCATCGGCATCCAGTGCTCCGAGCGCAACGGCAACCTCGTGGCCGCCACGCAGGTCACCGAGACGCAGCAGCTCATGCTGATCTCCGACCAGGGCACCCTGGTGCGCACCCGCGTGGCTGAAGTGGCACAGGTGGGCCGCAACACGCAGGGCGTCACGCTCATCAAGCTGCCGAAGGACGAGACCCTCATCGGTGTCGTCCGCCTCGAAGCGGAAGAAGAGCTGGAGGTGGAAGGCGAGGGCGAGCTGCCCGGCGCGGGCGAAACCCCCACCGGCGAAGCTGCCGCCGACATGCCCCCGACCGAATCCGGCCCGGTGGACGGCGAAACCGAGTAACAAAAAAAACCCGCCTCCCGGCGGGTTTTTTCTTGGCCCCATGTGGGAGCGCGCTTGCGCGCGATGCCCTTCACCGGGCGACACCCCACAACTCCGCCGCGATCCGCCACCCCGCCTTCGTCTTCACCAGCTGCAATATCTTCCATCCCTTGGTAGGCCGGCTCGGTTGCGCCAGGTCCGTCGTCACGAAGTCGAGCGACGCCTCGGCTATATCGCCATGCACCTCGACGGCCACGTTGGAAAATGCCTGCGTGTACCGGTGGCCGCTTTCGAACACGCCCTGGCGGAAATGGGCGTAGTCCTGCAGTTCCCGGCTGGACGCTATGCGGTCGTCGTACACGCCGCGGAACGTGATGTCGGTATCGAGCAACAAGGACTCAAAGCCTGCGCGGTTGCCTGCCGTGACATAGCGTGGGTATGCGTCGACCACGGCGCGGACATCGCTGGCGTCGTCCGCCCGGGCGCAGCAGGGCGCGGCGAACAGGAGAAGGGCGTAGAGCAGGGGCTTCATGGCAGTGCTCCTATCAGGTACGGGATATCGAACACGACCTGCCCCTCCCGTGGCGGTGGCGGGTGGCGCCAGAACATGGTCCGGACGGATTCCCAACGGCCAAGGTCCGCCCCCACCAGCAGGTCGGCGTCGCCGCGTACCGTGCCACCATTGCCCTCGAACGTCGCCGGCACGGGTAGAGGCGATATTTCCTGCGTGGCGAAGCGGTACGGCGCATCCGAGGCGGCGTGGGCCATGTAGATCGGCGACAGCGCCCGGAACAACGGTTTGCCATAGGCCGACACAACGCGCTCGAATGCGTCGGAGCGCAGGAATGCCGCCATCGATGCGTCGTCGTTCCAAACATAGATGGGCGCGTAGATGGGGGGTGCCGATGCCACCAGGAACGCCTTCATCCGCAGGCCGGGCATGCCTTCGAACGAAGGGCCCAGGGCACGTGCCCGCGCGCGGACGGAGTCCGGGTCGACGGTAGCGGGGAGTTCGAAACGGTATTGCATCGCCAGCATGGGGGGCAGGGCCTGTGCGCTTTGGATGCCGCCCATGGTCGCGGTGCCGCAGGTGCTATAAAAGCGACGATTTCCAAACCCATCGTTGAGCCACGCCAAAGCATGATCCTCGACCTTGCCACGCTGCGCACCTTCGTCACCGCTGTCGACCTCGATGGCTTTGGCCGTGCCGCGGAGAAACTGCACCTGTCGCCTTCGGCGGTGAGCCTGCAATTGCGCGCGCTCGAAGAACGGCTGGGCACGGCCATTTTCCAGCGCGCGGGCCGCAAGCAAGGGCTTACCGACGCGGGCGAGCGCCTGCTGGGCTATGCACGCCACATGCTGGCGCTGAACGAGGATGCGATCGGCGCCGTGCGCGGCACCGAGCTGGCGGGCAAGGTGCACCTCGGCGTACCGCATGACTTCGCCGAGGCCTGGCTGCCCGAGATGCTCGCGGCGTTCGCCGCTGCCCACCCCGGCACCACGCTGGAGCTAAGCGTCGACCAGAGCGCGGCCTTCGTCCAGGGCATCCGCGACGGTGGCATGGACCTGGCGCTGGCCTTCGACACCGAGGGTGGCCTCGATGGCACCGTGCTGGGCGCTTTCCCCGTGTACTGGTACGCGGCCGAGGGCGTGCCGGGGCCGGGAGAGGGGCCGTTGCCGTTGCTGACCCTCGAGGCGCCATGCCTGTTCCGCCGGAAGATGCTTGCCGCGCTGGATGGCGCCCACATCCCGTGGCGCATCGCGGTCACGGCACGCAGTGTAGCGGCCCTGTGGGCGGCCGCCCGGGCGGGGCTGGGCTGGGTGGCGCGGCCGGCGATCCATGTGCCGCCGGGCGTGCGCCGCGTGGCCGCGGGGGAGGGCCTGCCCGGGCTGGGCGAGGCCTCGGTGTACCTGTTGCGTGCGGAGCGGGCGAACCCCGCCGCCGACGCGCTGGCGGGGCTGCTGGCCAATGGCGTGGCCGGCATGGCGGGCTGAGCCCGCCGCCGCGGTGGCTCAGCCGTCGATCGCCTCGAGCATGGCCTCGGCGGCCGAGACCTTGAACTCACCCGGCGCTTCGATGTTCAGCACCTTCACCACGCCGTCTTCGAGGTACATGGCGAAGCGCTTGGCGCGGATGCCCATGCCATTCTTCGTGCCGTCCAGCTCCAGGCCCAGTGCCTTGGTGAACGCGGCATTGCCGTCGGCGAGCAGGTGCAGGTTGGCGGGGATGCCGCGCTCCTTGCCCCAGGCATCCATGACGAAGGCATCGTTCACCGAGACACAGAACACCTTCACGCCGCGCTGGTCGAAGTCATCCATGTGCTGGATATAGCCCGGCAGGTGGCGGTTGGAGCACGTGGGCGTGAACGCGCCCGGCACGGCGAACAGCACCACCTTGCCGGTGCCCATGAGCTCGAGCGTGGAGCCGGTCTGGATGCCGTCGTTGAACCAGGTGACGGTGGATTCGGGGATGCGGTCGCCGACTGCGATGGTCATGGGGCCTGCCTCGTGGGTTGGATTCCCCGAGTGTCCCACGAAAGGCATGGCCCTTGAATCGGCGAAGGGCGCTCATATGTTTGATCCCAGGCGGCCACGGGGCCGCAAAACCTTAACGGAGTCAAGCAGATGAACCATGTTCGTCATGTGGCGTTTCGTCGTGCGCCGGTGTTCCACCCCTTCTTCTCGAGCGCTGCCGTCGAGTCCGCCACGGCCACCGAGCATGGCTGGTCGCCGCGCGTCGACGTGCGTGAAGAGGCCGGCCGTTTCCTGATCCTGGCCGACGTGCCGGGCGTGGCGCTCGACGGCATCGAGATCCAGATGGACAAGAACGTCCTGTCCATCAAGGGCGAGCGCAAGGCGTACGCCAGCGAGGCGGAAGGCACCTTTACCCGCGTCGAGCGCACCGCCGGCACATTCACGCGCAGCTTCACGCTGCCGGAAAGCGCGGATGCGGCTGGCATCACCGCCTCGGGCCGCGATGGCGTGCTTGAGATTGCCATTCCGAAGAAAGCCGAGGCCGCGCCGCGACGCATCGTGATCAACGCCGCGGGCTGATTCGGACTAAGCTACAAGCCTTGGCCCGCGGTGGGTATCGGACCACCGCGGGCCTTTCCCTTTTTATCGAGACACATGCCCGGCGGGGAGAGCCTGTGGAGTTCAAGGATTACTACGAGATTCTCGGGGTGAAACCCGATGCGACCGACGCCGAGATCAAGGCGGCGTATCGCAAGCTGGCGCGCAAGTACCACCCGGACAAGAACAAGGAACCGGGCGCGGAAGAGAAGTTCAAGGCCGTCAACGAGGCCAACGAGGCCCTGAAGGACCCGGAAAAACGTCGCGCCTACGATCAGTTCAAGGCGGGCGGCTACCGCCAGGGCGAGCAATTCCGGCCGCCGCCGGGCTGGGGGCAGGGCGGCGGTGGCGCCTACGATTTCGGCGACATGGGTGGCGCCGGCCGGGGTGATTTCAGCGACTTCTTCGAAAGCCTGTTCGGCGGCGGCGCGGGTGCGGGCCGGCGGTCGCAACAGGCGCAGGCGCGCCGTGGGCGCGACATCAACGCGAAGATCGATACCGACCTGCAGACCGCCTACAACGGCGGCAAGACCCGCGTGGTGCTGAACGACACCGCCGGTGGCGAGCGGGTGCTGGAGGTGAAGATCCCGGCCGGCATCACCACGGGCCAGACCATCCGCCTCGGCGGCCAGGGCCACCCTGGCTCGGGTGGCGGCCCCTCGGGCGATCTGCTGCTGGAAATCCACATCCGCGACGACGCGCGGTTCCGGCTCGACGGCCGCACCGTGACGCACACGCTGGCCATCACGCCGTGGGAGGCCGCGCTGGGCGCCACCGTGGCCGTGCCGACGCTGGGCGGCGCGGTGGACCTGCGCATCCCCGCCGGCTCGCAGTCGGGCCGCAAGCTGCGCCTGAAGGGCCGCGGCCTGCCAGGCAGCGAGCCTGGCGACCAGATCGTGGTGCTGGAGATCCGCGTGCCCGTGCCGGAAACGCATGAGGAACAGGCGGCCTACGCCGAGTTCAAGGATGCCTTCAAGGGCTTCGACCCGCGCCGCTAAAGGCTAACAATGACTGTGGGAGCGCGCTTGCGCGCGATGGGGTTGCGGAAACGCCCATCGCGCGCAAGCGCGCTCCCACATGTTTTTTTGCGCCGATCAGCCCGGCAGGTGGGCCTGGAGCGCCTTGACCAGCTCTTCTTCCTTGATCGGCTTGACGACGTAATCCTTCGCGCCCTGGCGCAGGCCCCACACC